>NZ_CP055305.1:1523118-1846237 GCF_013377995.1 Mannheimia pernigra | reverse complement strand
TTTATTTAGTTCAGTGCAGTTTTAGGATTAATCCAATACACTGACAGGTGAATTTTATACTATTATGTATGAGAGGTTGTTATGTTTGTTTTAACGAAAAAGTAGGCAGAGTGAAATCGTTAATCTTTGTAGCAAATTTTGTTAGAATAGTGCCATTTACTCTATAAAAGGATAAAAAATGCAATTTATTGGAAAAATAATTGGTTTTATTGTGGGCTACCAAATCTTTCACGGGCTCTTTGGTGGTTTATTAGGAGCATTTATCGGGCATTTAGCAGATAAAAAACTCTATGCTTTAGGCTCAGTTCGCTCAAGTATTTTTGGTAAAAATCTCACTCGCCAATCGCTTTTCACTCAAACAACTTTCGCAGTTTTCGGGCATATTGCAAAAGCAAAAGGCCGTGTAACTGAAGCAGATATTGAATTAGCTCGTGCATTAATGGCTCGTTTAAAATTAGACGGAGCAGCTCAGCAGTTAGCTCAAGAGGCTTTCACATTAGGTAAAGAACCTCATTTTCCGTTGCGTCAGGTAATTCAAGAGTTTCGTGAAGCCTGTGGTGCAAGAACGGATCTGTTACGTTTCTTTGTTGAAGTACAAATGCAGGCGGCATTACAAGATGGCGAGTTAGATGCAAATGAGCAACAAATTCTATTTACGATTGCAGAAATAATGGGGATGTCTCGTTTCCAATTTGAGCAAATGATTGCGATGATTATGGCAGCTCAACAATTCCGCTCTGGTGGTTATTACCAACAAGAGGGACGCTATCATCAATCGCAGGGCGGATATAGCCATTCTCAAAGTGGTGGATATGGTTATCAACAGCCCGCAAAACCTAGCATTGAAGCGGCTTATACAGTATTAGGCGTAACGGCACAAGATGATCAAAATACAGTTAAACGTGCTTATCGCAAGCTAATGAACGAGCATCATCCTGACAAATTGGCAGCAAAAGGCTTGCCAGATGAAATGATGGAGCTGGCAAAAGAGAAAGCACAGCAAATTCAATCGGCGTATGATTTAATTTGCAAAGTGAAAGGTTGGAAATAATGGATTCACGTTCGCATATCATTCCACTGTTTTTAGCGATAGTCATTACTGTAATTGCTGTTTGGTCTGGTTTTAATCCAACAGATAGAGCGGTGTGGTATGCGGAAGTTGCCCCCATTTTTGTCGTATTTGGCTTGCTGATTATCACTTACCCAAAATTTCAGTTTAGCAGCTTAGCTTATTTTCTAATGTCGCTTTGGCTGATTATGCACTTAATTGGTGCAAAATATACTTTCGCTAATGTACCTTTTGATTGGGCAAACAAATTTCTTACCCCGTTCTTAGGAGAAGATCGCAACCATTTTGACCGTGTGGCACACTATATTATCGGTTTTTATAGCTACCCAATGGCAGAATGGCTATTGCGTAAACGTAAATGTACCTTTGGCGTTGCTCTCTTTTTCTCACTATTTTTTATTATGTCAGTTGCGGCAGCCTATGAAATTATTGAGTGGCAATATGCGGTGATAGAAGGTGGCAATGCAGGTATTGAGTTTTTAGGCTCGCAAGGCGATATTTGGGATGCACAAAAAGATATGTTAGCCGATACCTTAGGAGCAATTACCGCTTTGATAATTTATGTGATTACTCGCCCTGATTTGCGTATTCACGATAGACATTTTTAACGTTCAAGCGTTTGAATTTACGCATTTTTTGCAAAATTTTTATAAAATTCAACCGCTTGCCATTTTATTTTAACTAATGAACTCAATTCCAAAAGTTATTCTTGCCCCAATGCAAGGGGTGTTAGATCCCTTCGTTCGTAACCTTTTAACCTCTGTGAATGAATACGATCTCTGTATTTCCGAATTTGTGCGGGTAGTGGATCAAAAATTACCGAAAAAAGCCTTTTACCGCTTAGCACCGGAGCTTTATCAAGGCGGATTAACAGATTCTGGCACACCTGTTCGAGTACAAATTTTAGGGCAACATCCGCAGTGGCTTGCTGAGAATGCGGCACTTGCGATTGAGCTGGGTTCGCACGGAGTAGATCTGAACTGTGGTTGCCCCTCTAAAACGGTGAATGGCAGCAATGGTGGTGCATCGCTACTTAAAGATCCGGATTTAATTTACCGAGCCACAAAAGCAATGCGGGAAGCAGTGCCAAATGAACAGATTGTGTCTGTCAAAGTGCGTTTAGGCTGGGATTCTGCCGAACAATGTTTTGAAATTGCCGATGCTGTTCAACAAGGTGGAGCAAATGAAATTACCGTGCACGGGCGAACCAAATCAGACGGTTATCGTGCCGAACGTATTAATTGGCAAGCGATTGGCGAAATTCAAAAGCGTTTAACTATTCCTGTAACTGCCAATGGTGAAATTTGGGATTTTGAATCTGCAAAAAATTGCCAAAAAACGACCGCTTGCCATACGTTGATGATTGGACGAGGGGCATTGAATACGCCAAATTTAAGTAAAGTCGTGAAATATAATGAGCCAAAAATGGCGTGGAGTGGGGTTTTGCAACTATTATTGAGGTATGTGCAGATGGAAAACCAGTACGATACTGGTTTTTATCATATTGCGCGTATTAAGCAATGGTTGCGTTATCTGTATAAAGAATATCCTCAAGCCGTAGAATTATTTGAAATTTTGAAAACCGAACACGGATATGACGGTCTAAAAAGACATATTGAACAAGCGGTGGGCAACAATGAATAAACAGATTTTTAGTGAAGAAGCGGTGGCTGAAACAACCTATCAGCCAAAACAAGAGTTTGATTTGGAAAATGTGATTGTTGAAGAAGAAGCTAAAGCGGTGGAAGCAGAGCTGATTATTGAAGAAAGCCTAAAACCCTCTCGCTTTTGGTTTCGGGTGTTACTTGGCGTGCTTGCGTTGTTTGGTATGGCGGTGATTGCCCAAAGTGTGCAATGGCTTATCGACTCTTTTCAGCAAAAAGAGTGGATTTATTTCGCCTTTTCTATCGTGTTTTTCATCATCAGTTTAACTGGTGTAGGGGCGGTGATTTCCGAATGGCGGAAATTGGTCTATTTACGTAAGCATCAGCAAAATCAGCAGATGAGCAGCCAGCTTTTGTTGGAAAAGTTGCCTTCTCACCAAGGGGAACAAGCGGTCAAATTTTGTGAAGATATTGCAAATAATCTCAACCACTTACCAATGGTTGTACAAGCCGAACAACGCTGGAAGAGCCAACTCAATGAGGCTTATAATGCCAAAGAGGTGCTATATCTCTTTAGCGAAAATGTATTGAAGCCGATTGATAAACAGGTTAAGCAGATGATTTCTCGAAATGCGGCAGAAAATGCAGTTATTGTAGCCCTTAGCCCACTTGCGATAGTGGATGTGCTATTAATGTCTGTTAGAAATATTGCCTTAGTAAATAAAATTACTAAAGCGTATGGTATGGAGCTGGGCTACATCAGCCGCTTAAAACTATTTAAAATGATATTAAAAAATATGATATTTGCTGGGGCAACAGAAATTGCTACTGATGTGGGAATGGATTTTTTCTCACAAAATCTCACAGCAAAAGTTTCACTCCGAGCAGCACAAGGAATTGGCGTGGGCTTACTCACGGCAAGATTAGGCATTAAAGCAATGGAATTTTGCCGCCCGATTGCCTTCCAAGCTAACGAACGCCCGAAAATTTCAGCTATTCGTCAAGAGCTATTAACTTCAGTTAAAAATACCGTATTGGCTAAAACGCAAGTAAAAGAAAACGTGTTTCGTGATTAGCGTGATAGGTTAGTTAGTTTTTTATACTTATGCTAGCCTTTGTATTGATCATTTGGCATATTATCCAAATGGTTAGTATTGTTAAATTCTAGTACGGTAATTCTTCCATTATCCACTTCCACTTTAGTGATAGCGGTATTTATTACAAAGCTATGTTTTTCTTCATTACGGAAATCTTGCCACGCAATGCCTTTCAGCACTGCGGTAAGTAGCGTTAAGGTCATTCCGTGTGAAACAATTAAAACGTTGCCTGCATTTTTATGGAGCTCAGCAATCTGATTGAACACTTGGGTCACACGTTGGTAAAGTTGCTCAAATCGTTCGCCGCCGTTGCTTTTCGCTTCATATTCCGCTGGCGTGCGTTTCATTACCGCATATTCTTCATTCTCTTGTAAATCAAGAGATTTCATACCTTCCCAGCTGCCAAAATCAAATTCATTTAGCCCTTTATGATGGAAATGGGGAATATTATTCAATTCATTTTCTGCTAGGATATAGCTTGCAGTATCTTGAGCCCGTTTTTGCATACTTGAATAAGCTGCGATAAAGGGGACATTTTTTAACGCAATGCCTGTTTTTTTCGCCCCGATAATCCCTTCTTCCACCAAGGCAGAGTCGCCCGAGCCTTGTAATCTGCCTTCAATATTCCAAACGGTTCTGCCGTGTCGAACTAAATAAATAGTAACTGCCATCGTGTTTCCTTGCTAAAATAGTCAAAAATTTGAGAGATTATAGCAAAATGACCTTCACATTGCCTATTTGTTATCAACACCCCGATTTTATTATTATCAATAAGCCCGATGGTTTGAGCGTTCACAAAGATGATGCGAAAATCGGCTTAACTGAAATAATGGCTCGCCAGCTCAATGTTGAGCAAGTTTGGCTGGTACATCGTCTTGATAAAATCACCTCCGGTTTGCTGATTTTAGCCTTAAATAAAGAGACAGCCGCGAAGTTCTATCATCTGTTTAAACAACATAAAATTCAAAAAACTTACTGGGCGTTGAGCGATAGAAAACCGAAGAAAAAGCAGGGGAAAATTGTGGGCGATATGGAAAAAAGCCGTAACGGAGCGTGGAAATTATGTCACAATAAAGAGAACCCAGCGGTAACACAATTTAACGCTAATTTGCTTGAGCCATCACTTCGCCATTTTATTTTGCAGCCGAAAACAGGTAAAACCCACCAACTCAGAGTGGCAATGAAAAGTTTGGGTAGCCCAATTTTAGGCGATAAACTTTATACAGGCTCAGCGGCAGATAGAGTTTATCTACACGCCTACCAACTGGAATTTGAATACGAAAATGAGCAAATCTGCGTGCAAGCGGAGCCTACAAGCGGTCATTTTTGGCAGAAAATTGGCTAATTTATATCACAAAAAATGGAGAACATTATGAAACTTTGGTACTCAACTACAAGCCCTTTTGCTCGGAAAGCGATTGCAGTAATTAAGCATCACCAATTAGATGAAAAAGTTGAAATGCTACGTATTACCGCCGCAATTGATCCGAATTCGCCACATAACCAAGACAATCCATTAGGGCGAATTCCAGCGTTACAACGAAATTGCGGACGCTGGCTGTTCGGCAGTTTACTTATCAGTGAATATCTCGATCAAAAAGGCAGCAACAGCCCACTTTTACCGAAAGAGGGCAAAGCCCGCTGGGCAGTGCTGGCATTGCATAATTTAGTTGATGGCATTATGGAAAATACAATGCCAACTTTGTTACAAGAGCGAATGAATCGTCCTGAAAATGAGTGGTGGAAAAGCCGCCACGAACAATTAATGGAAAGAAATGTCCGCACTTTCCAACAGTTGGAAGAGGCTTTGCAAGAATTTGGCACAGAGCTGAATTTAGGCACATTAACTGCGGTGACATTAATTGATTGGTGGGCATTCCGCCTCCAACATTTAGGCTACGATCTTGCAAAAGATCACCCAAATTTAACCGCTTGGGCAGAAGAAATGAATAATAAATACAGTATTTTGGCTGAAACCAAGCCGAGAGTGTAATAGATTATTGAACTTAATAATCAAAGAACGAAACAGGACGCGAGATTCGCGTCCATTAAAGATTATATTTATGAGGGGTAATGTTAAGCTGACAGCGAGTGACTCTACATTTTAACTCAGTATTCCCTCTAGCTCCTCCTGAGCTTCCAACCACTGCATTTCAATGTCTTCAACGTGTTTTTTTGCCTCGAGCTGTTTAGCGAGGGTTTCTGTGAGCTTGGCTTTATTTTTTGCCTCGTAAATATCGCTTTCGGCAAGCATTGCTTCCAGTTGATTTAGTTTTTCTGTGGCTTTTTCCAATTCTTTTTCCAACTGCGTGATTTTTTTACGCAGTGGAGCTGTTTGTTGGCGGCGTTCGGCTTCTAAACGTTTTTGCTCTTTGCGGTTTGCCGCACTATTTTCATTGGCTGTCGGTTCACAAGCGGTTGCATTTTCCGAATTTTTTGCAAGTACCGATTTCGGCTCATTCGCTAAAGCATTTTGCTCATTCAGCCATTTTTGATAATCATCTAAATCGCCTTTAAACTCTTCCACTTTATAATTATGCACCAAATAAAATTCGTTTACGGTGCTACGGAGCAAATGGCGGTCGTGCGACACCACCACAAGCGAGCCTTCATAATACGTTAACGCATCAACAAGGGCTTGTCGCATATCTAAATCCAAATGGTTGGTCGGTTCGTCTAACAACAGCAAATTCGGGCGTTGCCACACAATTAAGGCAAGCACAAGGCGAGCTTTTTCACCGCCCGAAAAAGAGTGCACTTGTTGTACTACTTTGTCGCCTTTGAAATCAAAACCGCCTAGATAATTACGCAGCTCTTGCTCGGTTTTTTCAGGGGCGATTTTCTGCAAATGCCAGAGTGGGCTTTCATCAAATCGTAAAGTATCTACTTGATGTTGGGCAAAATAGCCAAGCTGTACGCCTTTTGCTAGCTGAATTGAGCCATTTAGTGGCGGAAGTTCGCCTGCTAATAATTTAATTAAAGTAGATTTACCTGCTCCATTTCGCCCAAGCAAGCCAATGCGAGAGCCAGGGACTAAATTGAGCTTCACAGATTCCAAGACGGCTTTGTTTGCATAACCAGCACTCACTTTTTCCATCATCAACAACGGACTCGGTAAGGCAAGCGGTGGACGAAATTCAAATTCAAACGGTGAATCGGCATAGGCAGGGGCGATAAGCTCCATTTTCTCCAACGCTTTAATGCGGCTTTGAGCCTGTTTAGCCTTGGTGGCTTTGGCTTTGAAGCGGTCGATAAAGCTTTGTAAATGGGCAACTTTGCGTTGTTGCTGTTGATACGCAGCATTTTGTTGTGAAATTTTAGTTGCTCGTTGAATTTCAAACGAGGTGTAATTGCCTGTATATTCGTTGAGTTTTTGATGTTCAATATGAATGATATGGTCAATAATTGGATCTAAAAAATCACGGTCGTGAGAAATCAGTAGTAATGTGCCACGATAGTTGGTGAGCCAACGCTCTAGCCAAATCACCGCATCTAAATCTAAGTGGTTGGTTGGTTCGTCAAGTAGTAATAGATCAGAGCGACAAATTAGGGCTTGTGCTAAATTCAGTCGCATACGCCAACCACCCGAAAATGATTTTACTGGCAGTTGGAGTTCTTCGGTGCTAAAACCTAAACCGTTCAGCAAGGTAGAGGCTCGGGCTTGAATTGTCCAAGCATCAATCGTATCTAAATGAGCGTGAATGGTCGCAATGCGATTACCATCATTTTTGGCATTCGCTTCATCAAGCTCTGCCATTAATTTTGTGTATTCTCTATCGCCTTGAATCACGTAATCAAGAGCGGGAATATCCAACGCTGGCGTTTCTTGACTTACCCAAGAAATTGCCCAATTTTTGGGGAGTGAAACATCGCCCCCTTCAGGCTGTAATTCATTTTTAAGCAGAGCAAAAAGCGAAGATTTTCCACAGCCATTTTTGCCTACTAAGCCTACTTTCTGCCCAGTGTGGATAGTCGCAGAGCTGTTATCAATGAGGACAGAATGCCCACGTTTTAAAATTAAGTTTGTAAAAAAGATCATTGCAAGCGGTCTATTTTGTTGAAAATTTTGCGTATTTTAACATAAGGGAAGTATTGTTGATCTATCTAAAATAAGTTTATACTTAATTGTAATTATTGATAGTAAGCTTAGTTAAACAATTCACAGAAATTATGGCAGAAGCGTCCTGCAAGCGGTGAATCTATGCTAAAATTTTGCAATCTAATAAATTTATATAACAGGGAGAGAAAATATGTTTGATTCATTAGCGGTGCAATTTGTGGTTTTGTGGGCAGTGATTGACCCGATTGGTTCTGTTCCTGTTTATTTAGCGAAAACGATTGGTTTGCCGATTGAGGCTCGTCGTAAAATGGCATTAAATGCAGTATTGATTGCAGCAGGAATTCTCATTTTCTTCCTTATCGGTGGACAGGTTCTTTTAGAATCTATGCAAATTCCCTTACCAGCTTTCCAGGCAGCAGGGGGCTTAGTGCTTTTATTATTCGCTCTGACGATGATTTTTGGGGAAAGTAAGCCAGAGCAAGAAATTAGGATTAATAGCAGTTTAAGTGAATTAGCCGTTTATCCATTAGCTGTTCCGTCTATTGCTTCGCCAGGGGCAATGATGGCGATTGTTTTATTAACAGATAATCATCGTTTTAGTATTAGTGACCAATTTATTACAGCTAGCATCATGGCACTTGTTTTAGCAATTACGTATTTATTATTGTTAGCGGCAAATAAAATTCAGCATTTAATTGGTAATGCTGGTGCGGCAATCATTAGCCGTGTAATGGGGTTAATTTTGGCAGCAATTGCGGTAAATAATTTGCTTATTGGTGTACGTGATTTCTTCGTACAAGTGAGTTAATTTTATAATTAAGCGTAGGATAGATTTATGACACTTTTAGCACTTTCTGATGCGTTGGATAATATGTTTTCTCGTTTGCCATCACCAACCGTTATTGAGTATTTACCATTAAATGAGTGTGCAAACCGAGTGTTAGCAGAAGATGTCTTTTCACCAGTTAATGTTCCGAGTTTTCATAATTCAGGAATGGACGGTTATGCGGTGAGAATTGCGGATTTAGAGCAACATTTAACTTTGAAAGTGGCTGGTAAAGCCTTTGCAGGAACGCCATTTAGTGGTGAAGTAAATACAGGCGAATGTATCCGCATTATGACAGGGGCTTTAGTGCCAAACGCTGTGGATGCCGTTGTAATGCAAGAGGAAACAACGTTAAATCCCGATGGTTCTGTTACCTTTCAACATATACCAAAGTTAGGTAGCAATATTCGCCGAATTGGCGAAGATGTCAAGCAAGGTGCATTGGTATTAAAAAAAGGCTCATTGCTCAATGTAGCCAGTTTGCCTTTATTAGCTTCACTTGGTATTGCGTCTGTGCCTGTGTTTGCAAAATTAAAAGTAGCCATTTTGTCTACTGGTGATGAATTAACCTCGGTTGGAGAGCCTTTGAAAGAAGGAAAAATTTACGATACCAACCGTTTTGCTATCCGTTTGATGTTGGAAAAATTAAATTGTGAGATTTTAGATTACGGTATTTTGTCAGATGATCGTGCTTTATTTGAACAAACATTTATTCAAGCTCAGCAGCAAGCTGATATTGTCATCACCAGCGGTGGCGTATCTGTTGGCGAGGCAGATTTTACCAAAGAGGTATTGGAAAAATTAGGCGAAATTGGTTTTTGGAAAATTGCAATGAAACCAGGTAAACCATTTGCATTCGGTAAGTTGGAAAATGCGTGGTTCTTTGGTTTACCAGGTAACCCTGTATCTGCATTGGTCACATTCTATCAATTAGTACAGCCAGCGTTAGCGAAATTATCAGGCTTATCCGCAGACAATATTGCAAAAATTACCCAAAATTTAACCGCTTGTAGTGCTGAGAAATTGAAAAAAGCGGCAGGTCGGCAAGACTTTCAGCGTGGTTATTATTATGCGAATGAAAAAGGTGAGTTAGAAGTTCGACCAATTGGCACACAAGGATCACATATTTTTAGTGCCTTTAATGAAAGTAACTGCTTTATTGTATTGGAAGCTGAGCGTACCGATGTGGAAGCTGGGGAAAGGGTAACAATTCAGCCGTTTAATTCGTTACTCAGTTAGTTGAGAGAAAGTATGGAACTCACGGATCACGAAATTCTTCGTTATAACCGCCAAATTATTCTCAAAAGTGTCGATTTTGATGGGCAGGAGAAATTGAAATCCAGCCACGTGTTGGTTGTGGGATTGGGGGGCTTGGGCTGTGCGGCTGCACAATATCTTGCTTGTGCTGGCGTTGGATGTTTAACCTTGGTCGATTTTGATACGGTTTCGCTTTCTAATCTTCAACGTCAAATTTTGCATTCGGATGAAACCATTGGGCAACCCAAAGTGGAATCGGCTAAAACTCGTTTGCGAGCGATTAATCCGAATATTCAAATTGAAGCAATAAACCAAAAATGCAATGATGAACAGTGGGCTGCGTTAATTGCTAAAGCAGATTTAGTGCTAGATTGCACAGATAATGTGATGGCTCGCAATCAACTTAATTTGCAATGTTTTAAGCAAAAACGACCGCTTGTATCAGGCTCAGCAATCCGTTTCGAAGGGCAAATTAGCGTGTTTAGCTATCAAGAAAACGAACCTTGTTACCAGTGTTTGAGTCGTTTATTTGGTGATGGCACATTAAGCTGCGTAGAGGCTGGTGTGATGGCACCTATTGTAGGCGTAATCGGTAGCCTTCAAGCGTTGGAAGCAATAAAAGTGTTGCTTGGTATTGGCAAAACCTTATCAGGAAAATTACTGATGATTGATGGCTTACATTTTTCAGTACGAGAAATGGCATTACCTAAGCAAAAAAATTGCTCTGTTTGTAATACTTGATGAAGTATTCGTGTGTGAATAATGAACAGAAATTGATTATTTTCTTGAAAGCTAAAACGTTTTAGTTTAATATTTATTTCATAAATTCCTCCTTAGTTCAGTTGGTAGAACGGTGGACTGTTAATCCATATGTCGCAGGTTCGAGTCCCGCAGGAGGAGCCAAGGTTTTTCTTTTGTTCTTGTTTTATTTGTCTCCTTTTATAAAACAGTAATTCAACATTCCAGAATTAGAACAAAAGTTTTGCTCCGCTCACTTATTGAGTGGAGTTTTTTTTAGCGTGATTAAAGTTGATCAAAGTATTCATTTCCCCACGTTTCTTCTGCCAATTTCAGTAAATTTGCAAAATCTTGGAAAGAAGGTACCGCTTGTTTTTCTTCAAGTTTGACTTGAGCGGTAATCAGTTTTTGCCTGATCGATTCATACCATTCTAATAATGATAATGAAAGTGGTGATCTTGCACGTTTACCTAGCCAATAAAGCCCTTGAAAGGGGATAGATATTGCAAAAATTGCGGTAATAACAGAATTTGCTAGCACAGACTGGGTGGGGTCAGTAAAAAAGTATTGCCACACTAAAGCAAAGCACGCAAAAGCGGGCATCACTTTGGATGAAAACTTAACGAGGCGGATAATGTGATAATCAGGCATAAAATTCGCCAGTTTTTTCTGATTAGGTAGGGTGTTTAGATAGCGTTGCCCCGCTTCAAATAGGCTGAACATAGTATTTCTCTTCTCAGTTTTTCTTTTATTTTAGCTAAGTTGCTAAAATCTACAATAGGCTAATGCAGTTTCGGCTAACACTTGCTATACTTTACAACAAAATGTTTACAACGTATTGAAGGATTTTTTTATGCCAATTAAATTTGTAGATTTATTTCAGCAAAGTTGGAATTTTATGCGTAATCAGCAATCTTTTACGCTGTTTGCAATAGTCACTATTGTCGTTGTGCAAATGGCATTTATTTTACTCTTGCCAGCTTCGCCAGAAATCCTAGCGGATACGCAGCCACAACAAATTCAAATTGATAGTGAGAAATTGTTATCTGTGCTAATGCCAACAATTTTATTAGGTGTGGCAAATTTGTTTCTTACGGTATTAATGATTTTAAATATTCAATCTATCAATAATGGCAATTATCAGCACTTTTTTAAAAATGTAGGTAGTGCATTAATGAATTTTTTACCGGTTTTAATTTTGCAATTTATTATGGTACTGCCCCTTTCACTTGGTGCTTCTTTTCTTATGGCATCGCCAGAAAGTGTGATGATTGCGTTGCCTGTGCTTGTTATGGGGCTTTATTTCTGTATTAAATTATCAATTGTTATTTATGCTTATTTACTGGAAAGCCCTCGGAAAACGTTATTAGGAAGTATTAAATTTACCTTTCAATTATCGCGTGGAAAAATTTTTCCCCTTATTTTATTCTGTGTGATTTCTTACTTATTGCCAGGAATGTTGTCTCGTTTACTTGCCGTTTTGGGTAATGATGTGATGGGGCATTCATCACGGTAGTTTGTAGTGCAGTGATCAATGTTTTTATGCTAATTTTCAGCTTCCGCTTTTACCAAGTTTATCGTCAAATGCCTGCAAATTAATGGAGATTAAATGAAACAGTTACTTGAATTTATTCCACTGATTCTGTTTTTTGTCGCTTATAAAATGGGTGGCATTCAAATAGCTTCTATTGTACTTGTGGTTGCTACTGTTGTGCAGATGATTACTTTAAAAGTGCTTTACGGCAAAATTGAAAAACAGCAAGTGATTATGGGCGGATCCGTAATTTTCTTCGGTTTACTGAGTGCTTATTTCAACGAAGTAAAATATCTGCAATGGAAAGTTACCATCGTGTATTCTCTTTTTGCGTTAGTTTTGTTAGTAAGCCAATTTGTGTTTAACGCTCCTCTGATAAAAAAATTATTAGGTAAAGAAATTCATTTGCCTGAGCAAGTTTGGAACAAAATCAACTTAGGCTGGGCAATTTTCTTTATTATTTGTATGTTGCTCAATATTTATATTAGCCAATATTTATCAGAAGATATTTGGGTTGATTTTAAATCCTTTGGTATCATTGGCTTAACTTTAATTGCAATAGTCATCACTGGTTTTGTACTTTACCCTTACCTTAAAAATGCTGAAAATCAGGACAAACAAAATGAAAAATAAACCCTATGAAAAAGCTCCCGAAGGTAAATTGATTTTAAGAACACTCGCAATGCCTTCAGACACCAATGCCAATGGCGATATTTTTGGTGGCTGGATTATGTCGCAAATGGATTTAGGTGGGGCAATTTTAGCGAAAGAATTAGCAAAAGGCAGAGTGGTTACGGTTACGGTTGATAAAATGATCTTCCATAGACCGATTTCTGTTGGTGATGTTGTCTGCTGCTATGGCAAACTTATGCACATAGGGCGTTCTTCTATGCAAGTGAAAGTAGAAGTGTTTATCAAACAAGTTTATGAAGGCACACGTGAACGTTTTCTAGTAACAGAAGCTTTATTTACCTATGTCGCTATTGATAAAGCAGGTAAACCTCGTGTGGTGCCGAGAGAGAATAATCCTGAATTAGACGAAGCTTTATCATTAATTACCTCAACTACAGTTGAGTAAGGAGAATAGTATGTATTATATCATTTTTGCGCAAGATAATCCGAATACGTTGGAAAAACGTTTAGAAGTGCGTCCTGCTCATTTAGCCCGTTTAGAAAAATTACAGGCGGAAGATCGTTTATTAATTGCAGGCCCTAACCCAACGGAAGATGGGGCAGGTGTAACAGGTTCTACGGTAATTGCAGAATTTAATTCGCTTGAAGACGCACAAAAATGGGCGAGCGAAGATCCGTACGTTGATGCGGGAGTTTATGGTGATGTAATTATTAAACCGTTTAAGAGAGTGTTTTAACAAGCGGTCAAATTTTACTTATTTTTTGTAAATTTTGTGGGGAAAGGTGTATGCCTTTCCTCACCCTTAAGAAGCTTATTTTATGCTCACCACGCTACTTTCGCAGTCTCAATTCGATTTACCAGCCGATTGGCAACATTCAGCACAAATTAAACCGCTTGTTGTTGCTATAGCAATGTCTAATCTGTTTAAACAGACCGTACAAACACAACCCAATTTATTGGCACAGTGGATTAATTCGCCTCCAACACCAAATGATTGTAGCAATTATGCTGTTCGTTTAAATGAGCTTTTAGCAAAGGTTGAAGATGAAGAGCAACTTAGTCAAACATTGCGTTTATTTCGTTATTGTGAGTTGGCTCGGATTAGTTTTATTCAATCAAACAAACTTGCAACAGTGGAGTTTGTGTTTCAATGCTTATCTGATTTAGCCGAGAGCTTGATTTTGGCGGCTCGAGATTGGCTATTTGAAAAATGTTGCGCTGAATATGGCACACCAATTAATAGCTTAGGAGAAAAGCAGGAGCTGCTGATTTTAGGAATGGGAAAACTTGGTGGCGGAGAGCTAAATTTTTCTTCTGATATTGATCTCATTTTTACTTACCCCGATGTAGGAGAAACCGTAGGTGGGCGTAAACCGATTGAAAATAGTAAGTTCTTTACCAGACTCGGACAGCGTTTAATTAAAGCTTTAGATGATATTACCGCTGATGGATTAGTGTATCGCACTGATATGCGGCTTCGCCCTTTTGGCGATAATGGTGCGTTAGTGCTCAGTTTTGCGGCAATGGAAGATTATTATCAAGAGCAAGGGCGAGATTGGGAACGCTATGCGATGATAAAAGCGAAAATTTTAGGTGAAGAGAGAGAAAATATTAACCATTGCTACTTAAAGCAGATGCTCAGACCCTTTATTTATCGTCGTTACTTAGATTTTTCAGCAATCCAATCGCTACGTGAAATGAAGCAAAAAATCAGCCGAGAGGTCGTTCGACGTAACTTAACCGATAATATAAAACTTGGTGCAGGCGGAATTCGGGAAGTTGAATTTATTGTGCAAACTTTCCAGATGGTTCGTGGTGGGCGAGATAAAATTTTACAAGAACGTAGTTTGTTAAAAGTACTTCCTCGCTTAAGCGAGCTTAATTTATTAACGCAGGCACAGGTAGAAAAACTGCACAATGCCTATATTTTTTATCGCCAAGTAGAGAATGTGCTACAAGCGATAGATGATAAACAAACGCAAACTTTACCGGTAGATTCTGATGATCAAGCTCGTCTGATCTTTGCTTGCCAAAGCTATTGGCAACAAGCCTTAAAGAGTGAAAATGCTATTTTTATAGAGCATTCTTTTAGTGATTGGGCTGGATTTTTAACCGTTTTAAATGGTTACCAACAAGAAGTTCGCCACATTTTTAATGAGTTGATCGGCGAGGAAGAAAGTGAAGACCAAAGCAGTCCATTAAATGAAAAATTAGCAGAATGGAAAGATATTTTAAATTATAGTATTTCGTATGAAGATTTATCTGCCGTACTCAAAGGCTATCCTCAAGTTGCAGAAAGCGATTATGAGGAGATTTTCCGTTATTTTTATACCACTTTTCAAGAGTGGGTGAAACGTCCAATCGGCTTACGTGGACGAGAAGTGTTACGCAATTTAATGCCGAAAATAGCAGGCAGTCTTTTTGAGCGTGACGATTATTTGTTACTTTTACCTCGTTTGTTGAATATTGTAGATAAAATTACTACACGCACAACTTATCTTGAATTGATGGTAGAAAGGGAGCAGATCTTGCCCCAGCTTTTAACGCTATGCAGTAAATCGGTGATGATTGCGGAACAGATAGCTCGACATCCAATGCTACTTGATGAGCTTATGAGCCATAGAGGCTTAACCGACGTGCTGGCTTTTGAACAATATCAATTTGCCTTGCAGGATTATTTGATTCGCATTCCTGAAGAAGATGAAGAAGCGTTAATTGATGGTTTGCGTCAGTTTAAACAAACACAAATTTTACGAATTGCGGCAGCGGATATTTTAGGTGTATTGCCAGTAATGAAAATTAGCGATCACTTAACTTACCTTGCAGAAGCGATTATCAACTCGGTAGTCAATATAGCTTGGAAGCAAGTCAGCCAACGTTTTGGAAAACCAGAGCATTTAGAAGAGGATGAAAAAGGCTTTGCGGTTATTGGTTATGGCAAATTAGGTGGAATTGAACTCGGTTATAATTCAGATCTGGATCTTGTTTTTTTGCACAATGCCCCTGATGGCGGCCAGACCGTGGGGGGTAAAAAAGAGATTTCAAGTCATCAATTTTACTTAAAGTTAGCACAAAAAATCACTTCTATTTTTAGTCTTAACACCAGTACTGGCGTGCTTTATGACGTAGATATGCGACTTCGCCCTTCGGGTGAAGCAGGACTTTTAGTCAGTACGTTTAAAGCGTATGAACATTATCAAAAAAATGAGGCTTGGACGTGGGAGAGCCAAGCTTTAGTACGAGCAAGATGCGTATTTGGTGCAGCACATTTAAAGCAAGAGTTTGAACGCATTCGCCAAAGCTCCCTTGCATTACCTCGTACAAGCGGTCAATTACGTCAAGAAATTTGCAAAATGCGGGAGAAGATGTATCAGCATCTTAGCTTGCATTCAATCGATAAATTCCATATCAAAACTGATTTAGGCGGCATTACTGATATTGAATTTATCGCTCAATATTTGGTGTTAGCTCACAGTAATGAAAAATCGGATATGGCGGTATGGTCTGATAATGTTCGTATTTTCGACAGTTCGGTTGAATGTGGCATTTTAAGTTTAAAAGAAAGCGAACAGCTCAAACATTGTTATACTTCACTTCGCAATCAAATTCACCATTTAAACTTACTCCGAAAAGACAGCGTGGTAGATACCAATGAATTTGTTGAAGAGAGGGCATTTGTGCGTGGAATGTGGCAAAGATTATTAAACTAAATGGTAAAATTTTTCCAAAAAATAACCGCTTGTTAGGCTATAATAGCGATTAAAAGGAGAATGTGTATGGAATATCAATTTACCCATAGTATTCACGGCGTTGTGGCAAAATGTTCAATGGATCACGAAGCATTTGCCCGCTGGTTGAATACGGAAATTACGGGCAATCCGAAAGAGCTAGAAGCTATTTTTGTTGAAATTGAAAAATGTAGAGCCGCTTTTCCTAATCATTATGAATGTATATTTGAAGGTCGTGAGTACAGCCTCTATTTTGATTATGATGAGGTGATGGCAAAAGCGAATAATTTAGATACCGCTTTTGACGAGAATGAAATGGAAGATGGCTTTCAATTTTATAATGAGGAAAGTATTGCTTTTTGTGGCTTAGATGATTTTGAAAAACTGTTAAAAGCCTACCAGTACTTTGTGCAAACTTATCATTGATGGGAATGCTGAATTAAAACGATACTATTAAGGGAACCTAATTCCCTGTAGAATAGTGATTTATTAAAATTTTATTAATCGATTAAAGAATTATGAGCCGTACTAAAAAAACACGCCGCATTACTGATATTATGCCAGCAAGAAAAGCCGATAAACCAGCGAAGCCAACACCTAAATTAGGTGGCGGCAAAAAATTGAAACTCACTCGTTATGAGTTAGATGTGTTAGCCCGTGAGGAAAAACGTAAACGTAAGCATAAGGGTTTGCCAACAGGTTCTCGTAATGTGGATTCTACAGAGCAGAAAAAAGCGGTAGTGAAAGAGGTAAAAGATCCACGTATTGGTAGTCGTAAAAAAGTCCCACTGATGGTGGAATTTGTAAATCAACCAGAGAAAGGGCGTACTATTAAGCCTGTGCCTGTAGAGGCGGTAAAACCAGTTCTTTCACCAGAGCAAGAGTTGGAGCAATTAGAAAATAACGAGTGTTTAAATCAATTATTAGATGATTTAGAAGCAGGTAAAACGTTATCTTCTGAAGATCAGAAATTTATGAATGAGTGTCTAGATCGTATCGATGAGTTGATGACGGAGCTTGGCATTGAATTTGAAGATGAAGAGAGTGATAACGGTGATGCGTTATTACGCCAATTCGAAACTATGGATATTAATAAATTCCGTTAATGGATAGCCATTATGATGCTAAAAATATTCTTGATTGTGCTTGCGGCCCTCATTTTGATTTCAATGGCAGGCTATGCTATTCACTTAATGATGAAAGTGAAGAGACAAAAAAGGCGTGAGCAAGAGTTGATTGAAAAAGCGAAACAATCACAAAAAGAGCGTTACCTTCGTATTTTAGAGAGCATTGATATTATTAGCAGAGCAATGATTTCTGAACAATGTGATCTTTCTGAAGGGGTTTTACGTTTAAAGCCATTATTAGATGTACTAGGCAAAAAATTAAGCTACTATAATGCGATGTGGTCGTTATATCAAGTGGTTGAAAATATGCCGATTTTAGAAGAACGCAAAAATTTAAAACGTAATGAACGAATGAAACTTGATTTAGAGCGAGAAGTAAAAGAAGCTGAGCTTGAAACAGAAATTAAAATCGAGAGTGAGCAATTATTAAAAAATGTGGAAGCAATGAGAAAGGCAGTCTAATGTCAGAAATTATTTGGGATTTAGCCCTTATCCAAAAATATAACCATTCAGGCCCTCGTTATACCTCTTATCCAACCGCATTGGAGTTTAACGAACATTATACTAATGATGATTTTATTGCGGCGGCAGCTCGTTATCCTGAGCGACCGCTTTCGCTATATGTGCATATTCCGTTTTGTCATAAGCTATGCTATTTCTGTGGCTGTAATAAGATAATTACCCGCCATCGCCATAAGGTTGAAATCTATTTAGATTATTTAGAGCGTGAAATTAAAACCCGTGCACCATTATTTACTCACCGTTTGGTGACGCAAATTCACTGGGGTGGCGGTACACCCACTTATTTAGATGAAGATCAATCAGCACGTCTGATGCAGATGTTACGATCTCATTTTGAAATTAGCGAAGATGCTGAAATTAGTATTGAGATGGACCCGCGTGAAATTGAACTGAATATGTTGGATCACCTTCAAGCTATCGGTTTTAACCGAATCAGTATGGGAATTCAAGATTTCGACAAAGAAGTTCAAGCTTTAGTCAATCGTGAGCAAGATGAAGAGTTTATTTTTGCTTTAATGAAACGAGCAAAGGAGTTAGGATTTATTTCCACGAATGTGGATTTAATTTATGGCTTGCCAAAGCAAAATGTAGAAAGTTTTATGTACACACTACAACGTGTGGTGGAACTAAATCCAGATCGTATGAGTGTGTTTAACTATGCACATTTGCCAAGTCGCTTTGCTGCTCAAGTGAAAATTAAAGAAGACTTATTGCCAGCAGCAGAAACAAAATTAACGATTTTACAAAAATCGATCGAATTTTTAGGTGAAAATGGCTATAAATTTATCGGTATGGATCATTTCGCTAAACCAAATGATGAATTAGCCATTGCCCAAGACAAAGGTATTTTACACCGTAATTTTCAAGGCTACACCACACAAGAAGAGTGCGATTTATTAGGCATAGGCGTTTCGGCAATTAGCTTATTGGGCGATACCTACGCCCAAAACCGCAAAGAGTTACAACAATATTATGCAGATATTGAAACCAACGGTATTGCGTTGCATAAAGGCATTGCCCTTACGCAAGATGACTGTATTCGTCGTGATGTGATTAAAGCCTTGATTTGTAACTTCAAATTAGATTTTGCAATCATTGAAACGCAGTACGGCATTGATTTTAATACTTATTTTGCTGAAGATTTTGCTTTCTTAAAACCGTTAGCTGAAGATGAATTATTAGTGATTAATGATGATGGTATTGTGGTGTTACCACGAGGACGTTTATTAATCCGCAACATTTGTTTATGTTTTGATGTTTATTCAAGACAATTAGCGAGAAGACAGCAGTTCTCCCGTATTATTTAATAAACAAGCGGTCATTTTTTTGTGAAAATTTGCAAAAAGCACCTACTTTACTTTGAACGTTGGCTTTACCCACGGCTAAGTGAGATGCCGTGTTGCAAGTGAAAAATCATTTAAAAAATGACCGCTTGTTCCCATTCAGAAAGGAAAAATAATGAAACAGCGTTATAGCTTACTTTCTTTTGCTGTAATAGCAGCTTGTTACAGCAATTATGCAGTGTCTGATTTAAAGCAACAATGTTTGCTTGGTGTACCTCAATTTAAAGGAGAAGTGGTTGAGGGCGATCAGCTTAAAATGCCTGTTACTATTGAATCAGATAGTGCTGCGATTAATCAGCCTCGTGATGCGACCTATACTGGTAACGTAACGATCAAACAGGGCAATCGTTCGATTTGGGCAGATCAAGTTCGAGTTGAACAAGATGGCGAAAATGCTCGTATGGCATATTTGCAAGGTAACTTTAATTATCAAGATAATTTGATTCAAGCCACAGGAACGGATGCCAGCATTTATCTTTTATCAAAAGATGCGAGATTAAGTAATGCGAACTATCAATTAGTAGGCAGACAAGGTCGAGGTACAGCGGAATATGGTGAGTTTGGTAACAATAAACGTACGCTAAAAAATGCGAGTTTTACCTCTTGTTTACCAGATGATAATGCTTGGAAAATTGAAGCTAATGAGATGATTCAATATGTGGAAGAGGAATACGCAGAAATGTGGCACGCTCGTTTTAAAGTGCTTGGCGTGCCTGTTTTTTATTCGCCTTACCTGCAATTCCCGATTGGCGATCGCCGTCGCTCAGGTTTACTCGTTCCAAGTTTTGAGCGTTCAAATAAAAACGGTTGGACTTATTCACAACCATTTTATTGGAATATTGCACCGAATATGGATGCAACTATTACACCAACATATTACTCTCGTCGTGGCTGGCAAATTAGTCCAGCGTTTCGCTATTTAAGCCGAATGGGTCAAGGCTTAGTCGCAACAGAGTATATGGCAAAGGATAGTTTAACTGAATACCAGCCAGAAAATAATGATCGTAAGCGTTATTTACTTCATTGGCGTCATATAATCGATTTATTAACGAATTGGCGTTTCTCTGTAGATTATACCAAAGTAAGTGATAGGCGTTATTTCTCTGATTTTGATTCTGCTTATGGTAGAAGTACAGATGGTTATGCAACTCAGAATTTTACATTAGGGTATTATCAGCCAAACTATAATTTGTCGATTTCAGGAAAAAAATTCCAAACGTTTGATGAATTAAATATTGCACCTTACCGTGTGCTTCCACAAGTTGACTTTAACTACTATAAGCATAATGTCATTAAAGATGGTAATGTGACATTTTTCGCTCAAGCAGCTCGTTTTGAAAATAATAGTAAACTTATGCCAAAAGCGTGGCGTTTCCATGCTGAGCCAGCGTTGAGTTTCCCATTAGCTAATCGCTATGGTAGTTTGAATTCAGAAACAAAGTTGTATGCAACGCACTATTTGCAAACTAAAGGGAGTGAAAGCACGGAGGATGTTAAGAAGCGTGTAAGCCGTGTAATCCCTCAAATTAAATTAGATTTCAAAACTATTTTAGAATCAGATAAACAGTTTTTCTCTGGCTTTAATCAAACGGTTGAGCCAAGATTGCAATATATTTACCGTCCATATAAAAATCAAAGTGGTATTGGCTCTAAAGACCAGAGAAGTGTGAGTTTAGGTTATGATTCCGCTATGTTGCAAAATGATTATTTCTCGCTGTTTAACGATCGTCGCTATAGTGGTTTAGATCGAATTTCTTCGGCAAATTTAATTACAGCTGGTGGAACAACTCGATTCTTTAATAATGAAACGGCTGAAGAAGTGTTTAACTTGAGTGTAGGTCAAACATATTATTTAAGCCCATCAAAAATTGGCGATACATCAGATAACAGCATTGCAAAACGTTCTTCCTCATGGGCTGCAGAATCTAACTGGAAGTTCCATAAAAAATGGAACTGGCATGGTAGTTATCAATACGACACCCGCTTAAACCAAACTGCTTTGGCGAATATGTCATTACAACATAAGCCTCAATTAGATAAATTGATTCAGCTTAACTATCGTTATGCAAGCAAGGATTACATCAATCAAAACTTAAATACGAATAGATATGATCAATCTATCAAACAAGTTGGTGCGGTATTGGGCTGGGCGGTCACGGATAAAGTGTCAGTAATGACGAGCTATTATCATGATCTTGCATTGAAGAAACCTGTTGAAGGGCAATTTTCTTTAAATTATAACACTTGCTGTTGGGCTGCGAATGTGTATGTTGCTCGCCGTTTAGTATCAACACCAGTTGGTTTGCCTGATACCATTAATAATTTCTACTACGATAATAAATTTGGCATTAACTTTGAGTTACGCTTTGGCACAAACTATAGTAACGGTGTTTCAAGAATGTTAAAACGTGGAATAATTCCTTACACCGAGCCTTACGGTATTAACTAAGTAAAAAGAGAGAAAAGCGATCTGCTCCCCAAAAGTTGGACTAAATAACCCGCTGATTAAGGCGCAGATTTTTTTATGGTTAAATATAATCAATCTTTCAAACTACAAGCGGTCGGATTTAGTCAGAATTTTGCAGATTTTTGACTAAATCAGACCGCTTGTCATATAACTAACCGGTATTACGCATACCAGCTGCGATACCTGTGATCGTAATCATTAGAGCTTGTTCTAATTCAGGATCGGCATTTTCCCCTTGACTACGAATACGGTGTAAAAGTTCCACCTGGAGTAAGTTAAGCGGGTCAGTATAAACATTACGCAGTGCGATAGATTCGGCAATCCAAGGCAGATCTGCCATTAATTGACCGTCGTGAGCAAGTGCTAATACGGTTTTAAGATCAGCTTGTAATTGTGTACGAAGCATATTACCTAAACGGTGCAGGTTTGGATCGACTAAGCGTTGATCGTAATATTCAGCTAACCAAACATCAGCTTTACTAAAGACCATTTCTAGCATTCCGATACGCGTTGAGAAGAATGGCCATTCGTTACACATCTCTTTTAACAGCTTTTCATTGCCATCATTAATCAGTTGTTGCAATGCTTGTCCTGCGCCTAACCAAGCAGGAAGCATTAAGCGGTTTTGCATCCAAGCAAAAATCCAAGGAATAGCTCTTAAACTTTCTACGCCGCCTTTAGGATTACGTTTTGCAGGGCGTGAGCCAAGCGGTAAGCGAGAGAGTTCTTGCTCTGGGGTCGCCGCTCGGAAATAAGGTACGAAATCTTCCTCGCCACGCACCATATTACGGTAAATTTGACAAGAAATATTAGACGCTTTGGCTAATACATCTCGCCATTCTTGTTTTGGCTCAGGCGGTGGGAAAATATTAGCTTCTAAAATAGCACTAGCGTAAAGTTCTAAACTTTCAAGTGCAACCGCAGGCAAGCCTAATTTAAAGCGAATCATCTCACCTTGTTCGGTTACTCGTAAACCATTTTTGAGTGATCGAGGAGGTTGAGAGAGTAGGGCTGCGTGAGCTGGGGCGCCGCCACGTCCAATCGTTCCGCCTCGACCGTGAAACAGTGTAAGCTCAATATTGTATTTCTCACATAAATTGACCAGTGCTTCTTGTGCTCGATATTGTGCCCAGCCTGCGGCTAACATACCCGCATCTTTTGCAGAATCTGAGTAGCCTATCATAATCATCTGGTAATTATTAATCACACCACGATACCAACCAATATTAAATAAATCGGTCATCACTTTTTCACTGTGATCCAAATCCCCTAATGTTTCAAACAACGGAGCAACTGGAATGGTAAATTTACAGCCTGCTTCTTTCAATAGAAGATGGACAGCTAAGACATCCGATGCTTCACGTGCCATTGAAATGACATAAGCAGAAATTACACCTTGTGGCTGTTCAGCGACAATTTTACAAGTATCTAACACTTCTTTTGTTTCGGCACTTGGTGTCCAATTATGTGGAATAAGCGGACGACGAGAGTTTAGCTCACGCACTAAGAAAGCCTGTTTATCATCTTCTGTCCAATGCGAATAATCGCCTAATCCGATATAGCGAGTAATTTCTGCAATCGCCATTTCGTGACGGGTGCTTTCTTGGCGGATATCTAAACGAGATAGATTTAAACCAAAGCAACTTATGCGACGTAAACAGTCTAATAATGCACCATTTGCAATAATTCGCATACCACAAGCTTGTAGAGATTCATAGCAGTCAAATAGAGGCTGCCAAAGTTGATCATCTGACGTTAAAATATCATCTTCATCGATGGTAGAAATTCTATCTTCTAAGAGTTCTGCATAATAAATTTCAGTATTGGCTAATTTTTGGCGTAACTCTTTTAACACGACACGGTAAGGTTCTAAATGATCGCCATATTTAGTACGAAATTCAGGTGTACATTGTGTAATAGATAATTCTTCGTTGAGATGTTTAATATCTGCTAAGAATAACTCTGCGGCTTTCCAACGATTCATTCTTAATACGTGGCGAGTAGTTTCAGCTGTCACAAATGGGTTGCCATCACGGTCGCCACCCATCCAAGAGGAAAATCGAACAGGTGCTAGGCTTACTGGATATTGCACATTGAAATGTTTCTCTAAATAAAAATTAAGCTGGCGACAGAACTCAGGTACAGCGGTCCATAAGCTATTTTCAATCACTGCCATACCGCCTTTTGCTTCATCAATAGGCGTAGGACGTTGAGTTCTGATCTCATTAGTATGCCACGCAAGAGCGATAAGCTGCATTAAACGGCGTTTAATTTTATAGCTCTCCGATTCGGTTAAATCATCGTGTTCTAACAAGTCTAAACATTTATTAATTTCAACGTGCTTATGCCCTAAGGAGCGACGAGTTACTTCTGTTGGATGGGCGGTTAAAACTAAATCAATCAGCAGGCTTTCAACGGTTTTAATTACTTTTTCAACTGGAATATTTTGCGATTTTAAGCGAAGAAAAAGTGAATCTAATGAACGGCTTCCTAATAATTTATTGGTATGATGGCGTGAAACCGTTTGATGTTGTTCAGCAATATTAGTGAGGTTTAAAAAATGGCTAAAAGCACGAGCAACAGGCAGAACATCATCATTAGAAATATTGGCTAATTTGTCTAATAATTGCTCACGGGCAGTTTCATCGCCAGAGCGAGAGTCTCTGGATAACACACGAATACTCTCAATTAAATCAAGAATATAATCGCCTTGAGCATCACGGATAGTTTGACCTAAGAAGTCACCTAATATCTGAATGTTATTGTGTATGCTGGAATATTGCTGACTCATAAAAATTTCCTATTATTAATATAAATTAAACTAATTCTAAATATGCCTAAAATAGGTAGAAATAGCAAATATATTTAATTAAAAATTTGGATTAAATGATAAAAATTTGTTGTTTTATCTTAGTGCTTGCTTGGCGAAGCAATTTAACATTACAACCAATGGGCATTTTTAAATATGGGTATAATGCAAGCGGTCTAATTTCCTAAATATTTTGCCAACGCAAGTATTCTAAAAATTTGACCGCTTGAATGTGAGTTTGGAGAAATTACCAGCTTCCGCCAGCACCACCACCGCCTGATGAACCGCCCCCAAAACTATCGCCACTGCCGAAGCTGCTGCCAAACCCTCCTGAATGTCTGCCGAAACCACCATTTCTATGTTGGCTTTCTCTTAACACTCTTCCCAGTTGATCCATTGAGCTTGGGCTAATGTAGGTATGATTGCGTGGGCGGAATATGAGGAAAATCACCATTGCGGCAAACAGGAAGAAAAATAGCCCATCAAATTCTTGTGCTTCGTTCTCGTCGCTGGCGTAAGGTGCATATTCGTCGTTAATGGCTGCCATAATGGCGGATAATCCGCGAGCAATTCCAGCAGCATATTGCTCTTGCTTGAAAAATGGCGTGATTTCATTACGGATAATGCTTGATGCGATAGCATCAGGTAACGCACCTTCTAAACCTCTCCCTGTCGCAATAAAGAGCTTGCGGTCGTTTTTGGCAATCAGTAACAAAATACCATTGTTTTCGTTATTTTGGCTACGCCCAATTCCCCATTTGTTGAATAATGTGTGAGCATAGGTAGAAACGGCTTCTCCTTCTGTGCTTGGCACAATCACTACTGCAATTTGTGAGCTGGTGTTGGCTCGGTTTGCAATTAACGCATCTTCCAAGATTCGCCATTCTTGCTGGCTTAGCGTATTTTTTGTGTAATCCGTAATGTAATAAAACGGATCGGGTGGATCAGGGTAGGTTACCGCCACTGCATTTATGCTAAATGCTGTCAGTAGAATAAATAACAAGCGGTTGAATTGGGTAAAAATGTTGCAAATGGATTTCATCATTTAATCACCACCTCATTAGACAGCTCGTTTTTATCATCTTCTTGATAAGGAAAATAGTAGGCTAAAGGCTCTTCCACACTTTTAATAGCGTCACAAATGGCTTGAGTATAATGTTGGTTTTGGCAATGAGTGCACATTGCCTGATAAATTTTTTGCCAGAAATCATCCCCCACTTTTTGATGAATGCCTTCATCGCCAATGACCGCAACATAATGGGGTTTAAATGAGAGATAAATCAGCACTCCGTTACGCTGTGCGGTCTCTTGCATATTCAATTCATCAAACAGTTGATTTGCTCGCACAATAGCAGCATTTTGCATCTTCTTGATTTTGGCTTTTCGCTCTACCACAACACGCAATTCTGCAGAAGTATGCTGCTCTAAATGAGTGATAGCCTGTTTGATAAGATGAGTATCAATAGGCAATTGATTAGAAAGAAAAGAAAGTAGTCCCATTTCGTCCCCTTAAAAATAAAGCAATAAGCACCGAATTTAAAAGCGCTTATTGCTTTAAAATATAGCTAAATTAATATCACTTAGTTAAAGTTTACTGTTGGTGCTTTATCTGAACCCGCTTCAGATTTGAATTGTGGTTTGGTTTTAAATCCCATCATCATCGCGGCTAATTTAGTTGGGAACTCACGCACCTTTTTGTTGTATTCTTTCACTTTTTCATTAAAGTTATTACGTTCAACATTAATGCGGTTTTCGGTGCCCTCTAATTGTGCTTGAAGATTTAAAAATGCATCGTGAGCTTTTAATTCAGGGTATCTTTCTACTGAAACTAATAAACGAGATAGCGCTGAGTTTACGCCTTGTTGAGCTTCTTGGAATTTTGCCATTTGCTCTTCGGTGACATTGCTTGGATCAACTGTTACAGCGGTTGCTTTTGCACGAGCTTCAATCACAGAAGTTAATGTTTCTTTCTCAAAGTTAGCTTGACCTTTTACTGTGTTGACTAAGTTCGGAATTAAATCAGCACGGCGTTGGTAAGCTGATTCCACATTCCCCCATACAGAGTTAATGTCTTCTTCCGCACGCATTAATTCGTTATATTTTGTTAATGAATAACCACCCACTGCAAGCACTGCGATCAATAAAATCCAAAAAATCTTTTTCATTATTAAGTCCTATAAAATAAAAGAGTGTGAAAAATTATACACATTGTATAGAGAAAAAACGAAGATAGCTAGATGACTGACCAATTTTAATCTTCATAAACTTTATACGGCTTATTTAGTTTGCTTTTTCAACGGCGGTTAGCATTCCTCTTAGTAAATTTACTTCATTCGTTTCCAATTCTGCTCGCTGATATAATCGGCGAAGTTTCAGCATAACCGCTTCATTGCGGATAAAACCTAATTTTTTATATAACCGCTCGGTGTGAGCAAAAAAATGCTCTAACGCTTCTGCTGTAGGATATTCTTTTGCCTCTACAAGCGGTTGTTTTTCTGCTGTTTTTTGCAAATACGCCATACGGATTTCGTAGCTTGCTAGTTGTACCGCCATTGCTAAATTGAGTGAGCCATAATCAGGATTAGTCGGGAAATTGAGGTGATATTGGCATTTCAGCAACTCTTCATTAGTTAGCCCAACACGTTCTCGCCCAAATACTATCGCAACTTTACCAACGCTGACTCGGTTTATCACTAATTCACCACAATCTCTTGGTTCAACTAAGGTATTTTGTAAATGACGGAGTCTGGCACTGGTGCCAATAACGAGTTGGCAATCTGCAATCGCATCATCAAACGTAGCATAAGTTTGGGCGTTATCTAATACCTCTTTTGCGCCCGCGGCAAGCGATCTGGCTTGTTCATCAATAGGCTGTTTGGGTGAGACTAAACGTAAATGAGATAAACCCATTGTTTTCATTGCACGTGCAGCAGAGCCTATGTTGGCTGGGAGTGAGGGTTCGACTAGAATAATCTGAATGTGATTGAAAATTTTCATTGGATTGTGTCTTTTTTGGTTAAATCTTTCTTACGCGAACAGTTTATCAAAATTTTTGTTAGCTTAAAATTTGAAAAAACATCAAATAATCCTTTTAAATAGTAAGATTTTTTTACAAATTTACTCTATTTAGTGGTACATTTAACGTGTTTTTAACTTGAGCCGGCTATTTATTTAGCTTTGAATAATAACAACCATACAGGAGTCTTTATGCTTATTGGTATACCAAAAGAGCTGCTAGACGGTGAAACTCGTGTGGCGGCAACGCCTAAAACCGTTGAGCAGATTAAAAAATTAGGCTTTGATGTCCTCATTGAACAAAATGCAGGCTTTAAGGCGAGCTTTGAAGACAATGCATTTTTAAATGCAGGTGCAAATATCGGCACTCAACAAGACGTTTGGAACTCAGACATTATCTTTAAAGTTAATGCACCAACAGAGTCTGAAATTGAATTAATTAAAGAAGGTGCCACCTTAGTGAGCTTTATTTGGCCTGCACAAAATCCAGAATTAATGGAAAAATTGCAGTCTAAAAAAATCAATGTACTCGCAATGGATGCTGTACCACGTATTTCTCGTGCACAAGCATTAGATGCGTTAAGTTCAATGGCAAATATTTCAGGTTATCGTGCAGTAATTGAAGCCGCTAATTCATTTGGTAGTTTCTTCACAGGTCAAATTACCGCTGCAGGTAAAGTGCCGCCAGCAAAAGTACTGGTGATTGGTGCGGGAGTAGCAGGTTTGGCCGCAATTGGTGCAGCAAATAGTTTAGGTGCTATTGTACGAGCTTTTGACTCTCGCCCAGAAGTAAAAGAACAAGTTCAATCAATGGGGGCTGACTTCTTAGAAATTGATTTTGAAGAAGAAGGTGGCTCGGGTGATGGCTACGCAAAAGTGATGTCGGAAGAGTTCAACCGCCGTGCAATGGAGCTTTATGCAGCTCAAGCAAAAGAAGTGGATATTATCATTACCACTGCGGCTATTCCAGGCAAACCAGCACCTCGCTTAATCACAAAAGAAATGGTGGATTCAATGAAGCCAGGTTCGGTGATTGTAGATTTAGCCGCTGCAACGGGTGGTAACTGCGAATATACCAAAGCAGGTGAAGTTGTAGTGACAGATAACCAAGTGAAAGTGATTGGTTATACTGACTTCCCAGCGCGCTTGCCAACGCAATCTTCCCAACTTTACGGCACTAATTTAGTGAATTTGTTGAAATTATTAGCACCGAATAAAGATGGCCAAATTGAGATTAATTTTGATGATGTGGTGCTACGCGGTGTAACGGTTGTGCGTGAGGGCGAATTAACGTGGCCAGCTCCACCAATTCAGGTTTCAGCTCAACCACAAAAACAAACGGCAGCGTCACAACAAGCGGTCAAAAAAGAGGAAAAATCTGTAAATCCTCGTGTGAAATATGGCGTAATGGCAGGCGTGGGGGCGTTATTTTTATGGATTTCTTCTGTTGCTCCAGCGGCATTTTTATCGCATTTTACCGTGTTTGTACTCGCTTGCGTGGTAGGTTATTATGTCGTTTGGAACGTAAGTCACGCATTACACACGCCACTTATGGCAGTAACTAATGCGATTTCAGGTATTATCATCGTTGGGGCGGTATTACAAATTGCGCAACCAGTGGGTAATTTCTTTATTGATATTTTAGCCTTTATTGCGATTTTAGTTGCCAGCATCAATATTTTTGGTGGCTTTAAAGTTACGCAAAGAATGCTAGCAATGTTTAGAAAAGGTTAAGGAGAACGAACTATGTCTTTTGGATTTGTTACTGCCGCATATATTATTGCCACGCTTCTCTTTATTATGAGTCTGGCGGGTCTTTCTAAACACGAAACGGCAAAAGCAGGTTGCTGGTACGGTATTGTCGGTATGGGAATTGCGTTAGTCGCGACAATTTTTGGACCTCAATCTCACGGTACCATTTGGATTTTAATTGCAATGGCTGCAGGTGGATTCATCGGCGTTAAAAAAGCGATTAAAGTAGAAATGACTGAAATGCCTGAGCTTGTGGCTATTCTTCATAGTTTTGTAGGTTTAGCTGCTGTATTAGTTGGTTTTAATAGCTATGGTTTACATAGTGAAACCTTAATGCCAGCAAATTTAGATGCAGTAGCACAAGCCGCATTTTTAGCAGAACAAGCAACGCTTACTAACATTCATAATGTGGAAGTGTTCTTAGGAATTTTCATTGGTGCGGTAACCTTCTCGGGGTCATTAGTGGCTTTTGGGAAATTAAGCGGTAAATTGTTTGGGCGTAAAGTTTCTTCTGCAGCGTTAAATATTCCGCATAAACACAAATGGAATTTAGCAGCGATTGTTGTTTCGATCTTCCTAATGATTGTCTTTTTAAATCATCCAGAAAATATTTTCCCTGTGTTAATTATGACAGTCATTGCCTTAGCATTCGGCTGGCATTTAGTATCCTCAATTGGTGGGGCAGATATGCCTGTTGTGGTATCAATGCTGAATTCTTATTCAGGTTGGGCAGCAGCTGCAGCAGGTTTTATGCTGAGCAACGATTTATTAATCGTAACAGGTGCGTTGGTTGGTTCTTCTGGTGCAATCCTTTCTTACATTATGTGTAAAGCGATGAATCGTTCATTTATCAGTGTCATTGCTGGCGGTTTTGGTAATGACGTTCAATCTGGTTCAGGCGATACTGAATATGGCGAACATCGTGAAACTAATGCAGAAGACGTGGCAGAAATGCTGAAAAATGCAAGCTCTGTTATCATCACTCCAGGCTACGGTATGGCTGTAGCACAAGCACAATATCCAGTAGCAGAAATTACAGCAAAATTACGTGAAAAAGGTGTGAATGTCCGTTTTGGTATTCATCCTGTGGCAGGGCGTTTACCAGGTCATATGAACGTGTTATTAGCAGAAGCAAAAGTACCTTATGATGTGGTGTTAGAAATGGATGAAATCAATGATGATTTTAAAGATACTGATGTTGTATTGGTGATTGGTGCAAATGATACCGTAAATCCAGCTGCATTAGATGATCCATCTAGCCCAATTGCAGGAATGCCAGTACTTGAAGTATGGAAAGCACAGAATGTTGTTGTATTTAAACGCTCAATGGCAGTAGGTTATGCTGGTGTGCAAAATCCACTCTTCTTTAAAGAGAACACCCAAATGTTGTTTGGTGATGCGAAAGAACGAGTAGATGATATTTTAAGAGCACTAAATAGCTAGAAATGAAAAAAGCGAACATTTTGGGATGAAACATCAAAAATGTTCGCTTTTTTATTACAAATAAAGCACGCTTAATCTTGATTGATCCGACTAAAAATAGCACTTTGTTGATTTTTATATTTTGCGTCTTTACGTGCATTATATGGTTTTTGAGCTTCTCCACTTAATACTTCAAAACTTAATGCACCAATAGCCATATTAGGGCGTAGAGCAAGGGGTAGTTTGCCTGCATTGAAAAATTCTAAGACGATTTTCCCTTCCCAGCCTGGATCGATTCGGTGAGCAGTAACGTGAACCATTAAGCCCAATCTTGCTAGCGAAGAACGCCCATCTAACCAACCAACAATATTTGCAGGTAAGGTAACCGATTCAAGTGTGGTTGCAAGTGCTAACTCTCCAGGGTGTAAGAAAAAAGCTTCGTCATCACTGATGATAATTTCATCACTCATCACGTTATTTAACTGAGCGGTAACTTCTTCACGAGGGCCGCTTAAATCAATATAAGGCGTATTATGTTCACGAAAGACTCGGAATGAATTACCCAGGCGAACATCGGCTGTGGCTCCTGAGATCTTTTCGTCAGAAGGACGAGGGGTAATCGTGATGATGCCTTTATCTAAATAATCTTTAATATCTTTGTCACATAAACGCATATTGAATTCCTATTTGAGTAATTGCTTAATTTGTGCTTTTAGAATATCAATGGCAATACGATTTTTACCGCCTTTGGGCACGATAATATCAGCATATTGCTTGGAAGGTTCGATAAATTGCAAGAACATTGGGCGAACGGTTTTACGATATTGGCTAATAACGGATTCCATTGATCTTCCTCGCTCAACCATATCTCGTCGTAAACGGCGGATAAAGCAAATATCTAATGGAGCGTCAACGAAGATTGATACATTGAGCTGATTGCGGATGTTTTCATCGGTAAGGAGCAAAATGCCCTCTAAAATAATGATTTTTTTCGGCTCGAAGTGTTGAGTAGTGGTTTTACGATTATGCTCAGTATAGTCATATTCGGGGATTTCGATTGCTTCTCCCTGTTTTAATTGGCATAGATGGTGAACTAATAAATGATGATCCATTGAATTAGGGTGATCGTAGTTGGTTTTGATTCGTTCTTCCATTGTTAAATGGGATTGATCTCGATAATAAGCATCTTCGGAAATAATACCGATATTATCCGTTCCTAATTCATATTGTAGTTCTTTATATATTGTTGAGGCAATCAGGCTTTTCCCTGATGCAGAAGCTCCCGCAATAGCAATTACAACACAAGATGGTTGCGAGACAGTATCATTCATAAAATTTTCCTTCAGCTAGAATATTGCGTGAATTATACCTAATTTTTGCAAAATTTTCTGTATAATCGACCGCTTGTAGTTTATTTAGGAGACAAAATGAATATTTTTATTCAAGGTTTTATTGTTTGTTTTGGGCTGATTGTATCAATCGGGGCACAAAATGCCTTTGTGCTAAAACAAGGGATACTCAAACAACACGTTTTTGGGGTTATTCTTATCTGCTTTTTAGGTGATGTATTTCTAATGACTATCGGCGTATTAGGATTAGGCACATTGATTTCAGAATTACCGATTGTTAGTTTAGTTATCTCTCTCTTAGGTGCAATTTTTCTATTTACTTATGGGAGTCGCTCATTTATTAGCGTATTTAAAAGCGGAGATTATCTTGTTGCACGTGGTGAAAATGCTTCAAGCCTGCAAAAAGCCTTAATGGTTACCTTGGCGATTACATTTTTAAACCCTCACGTTTATATTGACACCGTTGTGATTGTAGGCAGCATTGGTGGAAAATTAGATTTTAGTGGCAAGATGTATTTCTTAGCGGGAGCATTACTTTGTTCATTTTTGTGGTTTTTTGGATTAGGCTACGGGGCAAGATTACTTTCTTCTTATTTTGCTAAGCGTAGAACTTGGCAAATTTTAGATGCAATCACGGGATTGATTATGTATTTCATCGCTTTTAGTCTGCTGATTTATGCTTATCAACTTATAAAGCAAATTTTCTAACAGCCCAAATTTTTCATTGCTGAATACTGCTATTTTTTGCTATATTAGCGGCAATATTTGCACAAATATAGTGCCTTATTTATTTAATAATTTTATTGACGGATTCTTTTATGTTTAAAAAATTTTTAGGATTATTCTCAAATGATCTTTCTATCGATCTCGGCACAGCCAATACCTTAGTTTATGTTAAAGGGCAGGGGATTGTCTTAGATGAGCCTTCGGTAGTTGCGGTTAGGCAAGATCGTATGGGATCGGTAAAAAGCATTGCTGCAGTAGGAACTCACGCAAAATTAATGCTAGGTCGTACACCAAAAAGTATTATGGCAATCCGTCCAATGAAAGATGGTGTTATTGCAGATTTCTTTGTAACAGAAAAAATGTTGCAACACTTTATCAAACAAGTGCATAGCAATAACTTTATGCGTCCAAGCCCACGTGTATTAGTTTGTGTACCAGCGGGAGCAACTCAAGTAGAACGTCGTGCAATTAAAGAATCAGCTATTGGGGCTGGTGCTCGTGAAGTATATTTGATTGAAGAGCCAATGGCAGCTGCTATTGGGGCAGGTTTACCTGTTCACGAAGCAATGGGATCGATGGTGATTGATATTGGTGGTGGTACAACTGAAGTTGCGGTATTGTCTTTAAATGGTATTGTTTATTCGACTTCTGTGCGTATTGGTGGTGATAAATTAGATGAAGCAATTATTGCTTATGTTCGTCGCCATTTTGGATCTGCAATCGGTGAAGCCACTGCTGAGCGTATTAAACAAGAAATTGCAACAGCTAAAATTGAATCTGATGATGATATTAAAATAATGGAAGTTCATGGTCATAATTTAGCAGAAGGTGCACCACGTACTTTTGAGTTGAATTCAAAACATATATTAGAAGCAATTGAACAACCCTTAAATGGTATTGTTGAAGCAGTTAAAGCTGTATTAGAGCAATGTCCACCAGAATTAGCTGCTGATATTTTTGAACGTGGTATGGTACTAACGGGGGGCGGAGCATTATTACATAACTTAGATCGCCTACTGTCTGATTCAACTGGTGTTCAAGTGGTTGTTGCAGAAGATCCATTAACTTGTGTAGCTCGTGGTGGTGGTAAAGCACTAGAAATGATAGATATGCACGGTGGAGACGTATTTAGTCCAGATGAATAATCCTCGCTTTTCTTGCTAAGTATTGAATTGGAAGTTGACAATAGATTGAATCTATTGTCAACTTTCGTTATATATTCCCATAAATTTTACATTATACTTCTCTGATGAAACCAATTTTTGCTAAAACGCCGTCTTTAGGGATGCGTCTGATTATTGCCATAATATTATCTATTATCTTGATTATTTCTGATGGTCGAAGCTCATTGATGATTCAAGCTCGAAATATGTTAGAAACAGCAGTGAGTGGATTATATTATTTTGCGAATACGCCTCGCTCAATCTTAGATGGTGTGAGTGGTAATTTTATTGATAACAATAAATTACAAATGGAGAATAACTCTTTAAAAGAGCAATTAAGAGAAAAAAGTGCAGATTTATTACTGCTTGATCAGTTAAAAGTAGAAAATCAACGTTTAAGATTGTTGCTTAGTTCCCCGCTTCGCCAAGATGAATACAAAAAAATTGGAGAAGTTTTGGCAGCAGAAATGGATACCTACCGTCAGCAAGTTGTTATTAATCAAGGTCGGTTAGATGGTGCTTTTGTTGGACAGCCAGTGATTGATGAAAGAGGCGTTGTAGGACAAATTATTTCCGTAGGAGAAAAATCCAGTCGTGTTCTACTTTTAACCGATATTACTCATGCCACCCCAGTTCAGGTGCTACGTAACGATGTTCGTGGAATTGTTAATGGTACAGGTTTAAACAAAGAATTGGTCGTTGATAATCTACCTCGTTCTATTGATGTAGTAAAAGGAGATGTGTTAGTTACATCAGGCCTAGGTGGTCGTTTTCCAGAAGGTTATCCAGTTGCGATTGTAGAAACGGTAGAAAATGATACAAAAAGTCAGTTTGCTAGAATTGTTGCTCGCCCGTTAGCTTCATTTGATCGCCTGCGTTATTTATTATTGCTTTGGCCAATAGCGGAAGAGAAAAATTACAGTCAAAGTTTATCGCCTGAACAAGTGCGTGAAATTGTTGAAGAAAGGCGTAATAGCGTAAATCCGTTTGAGCGATTAAAACAGATGTCAAATAAGAAAACAGAGGTTCAGTTAGAGACTAAAGAAGAGCAAGATGTAGAAGAAATAGATGAAAATCCAGCATCACAACCTGATATTGAAAGCCACGAAGAGAATCACATAGAACAAGGAGCTGAATAATGAGAACAAATCCAATTTTTCAGATTCTAGTTATGCTTGCAATTTTTATAGTTGCTTTTGTGCTGGAAATAATGCCTTGGCCAATTGGATTTCAAGGATTACGTCCAACTTGGATTGTATTAGTACTCATTTATTGGGCATTAGCCCTACCAGATAAAATCAGTATTGGCACTGCTTTTTTAGCAGGTATCGTGTGGGATCTCATTTTGGGCTCAATTTTAGGCATTCATACTTTAGTGCTATCCGTTGCCATTTATTTTGTAGCAAAATATCATCTTATTTTACGTAACTTATCTCTTTGGTTACAAAGTTTATTGGTGATGGCATATATTGTGTTGATTCGTTTTGCTATTTTTGTCGTTGAATTTGTTTTACACAGTGCAGAATTTAACGCTCAACAAATCTTAGGTGCAGCGATTAGCGGTGTGCTTTGGCCTTGGATTTTCCTACTCATGCGTCATATCCGCCGTCAACTTCGTTTACGCTAAGAGCCAATATGAACAGTTTATCTTTTGATTTTGCTGAAGATTTCCGACCGCTAGCGGCAAGAATGCGTCCTCAAAATTTGAGCGAATATGTAGGGCAATCTCATCTCATTGGCGAAGGAAAATCATTGCGTAGAGCGATTGAAGCAAGGCTTATCCATTCAATGATTTTTTGGGGGCCTCCAGGAACGGGTAAAACGACATTAGCTGAAATTATTGCACATCATTTTGATGCAGAAGTAGAACGCATTTCAGCTGTCACCAGTGGCGTGAAAGAGATTCGAGAAGCCATTGAGCAGGCAAAATTAAACCGACAAGCGGGAAGACGAACACTGATTTTTGTTGATGAAGTTCATCGCTTCAATAAAAGCCAGCAAGATGCGTTTTTACCTCATATTGAAGATGGCACAATCATTTTTATTGGTGCGACGACTGAAAATCCTTCGTTTGAGCTAAATAATGCTTTACTCTCTCGTGCCAAAATTTATATTTTAAAGCCATTACAAGCGGTCGAAATTTTAGAAATTTTGCAAATGGCGGTGGCAGATAAAGAGCGTGGGCTCGGTAATGAAAAATTATTAATTGAAGATGATGTGCTGAAATTGCTTGCCGATTATGTGAATGGTGATGCTCGCTTTGCCTTAAATTGCCTCGAATTAATGGTAGATATGGCAGAAAATTTCCCTCATAAAGTGTTAAATAAAATATTGCTTAGCGATGTATTGGGCGAGAGACAAGCACGTTTTGATAAGGGCGGAGATCGTTATTACGATCTCATTTCGGCACTTCATAAATCTATTCGAGGTTCATCGCCAGATGGTGCTTTATATTGGTATGCTAGAATTTTAACCGCTGGCGGTGATCCGCTTTATGTATCAAGACGCTTATTGGCTATCGCTTCAGAAGATGTAGGCAATGCCGACCCACGTGCTATGCAAATTGCTATAGCCGCTTGGGACTGTTTTACTCGAGTTGGCGCTTATGAAGGTGAAAGAGCCATAGCTCAAGCCATTATTTATCTTGCGGTTGCGCCTAAAAGCAATGCAGTTTATCAGGCCTTTAATGAAGCAAAACGCTTAGCAAAAGAAGCGAAAGATTACGATGTGCCAGAGCATTTGCGAAATGCACCAACAAATTTAATGAAATCGTTAGGCTATGGCGAAGGATACCGCTACGCCCATCACGAACCGAATGCTTATGCCGCAGGAGAAAATTATTTTCCTCCTGAACTTAAAGATACCCAATTGTATTTCCCGACAGAACGAGGAATGGAAAAACAGATTAAAGAAAAAATAGCGTGGCTGAAATCACAAGATGAATTGAGTGAAATAAAACGATATAAATAATATTCATAAAATTTGCAAAATTTTATGAAAAATCAACCGCTTGTTATTTGGAATAGATATGTTTGATATTTTACTGCCTGCGTGGCTCGCAGGTGTTTTGCTAGCCTTTATTACTGCACCGCTCGGTGCTTTTGTGGTTTGGCGAAAAATGGCCTATTTTGGCGATACGCTTTCCCATTCTGCCTTATTGGGCGTAGCTCTTGGTATTTTTTTACAAATTGATCCTTATATTGCCGTGATTGCAATGACGATTATGTTAGCAATATTGTTGGTTTGGCTTGAGCATAAAACGAACTACTCGGTTGATACGGTATTAGGCATTATTGCCCACACTAGCCTCTCTTTGGGTGTGATTACTATTAGCTTACTTGATAATGTAAGAGTAGATTTAATGTCTTATCTCTTTGGTGATCTGCTTGCAATTAGTTTTTCTGATGTGATTTTTATTGGGATAGGGGCAATTTTGATCTTATCTGTGTTAATGAAATTTTGGAAACAGTTATTGTCCATAACGATTAGCCCAGAGCTGGCTCAAATTGAGGGATTGGATGTGGCTCGCTTACGTTTATTGCTTATGCTTTTGACTGCATTAACCATTGCATTAAGTATGAAATTTGTTGGGGCATTAATTATTACTTCATTATTGATTATTCCCTCTGCAACGGCACGGCGTTTTGCTCAAACGCCAGAAAAAATGGTGTTGATTGCAGCCTTGTTTAGCATTATTGCATTAACTGGAGGTTTACTGCTATCAGCTTGGAAAGATACCCCAGCAGGTCCATCGGTGGTTGTTTTTGCTGGAATGCTTTTTTTAATTTCGCTGTTTAAAAAAGAATACAACTAAAAAGTATAAAAAAGCTATAAATTATAAAAATAAGGAATAAGATTTCTATAGAAATCCCATTGAAATTTTCTATCAATCTGTTTAAATATCACTATGAGTTTTTTATAGTAAGTTATTGAGAGCTAACGAATTAAATTATGTGTCAATTACTTGGAATGAACTGCAATACGCCAACCGACATTACGTTTTCTTTTGACGGTTTTCGTCGCCGTGGAGGATTAAGTGATCATCACACGGACGGTTTCGGGATCGCATTTTTTGAAGGTAAAGGCGTGCGTGTTTTCAGAGATAATCGCCCAGGTGCTTCGTCACCTATGGCAGAATCTATCGGTCAATATCAAATTAAATCATTAAATGTGATTGCACATATTCGTAAAGCCACTCGTGGCGATGTGAATTTGGAAAATACACACCCTTTTATTCGTGAATTATGGGGAGAAAATTGGGTATTTGCACATAATGGCACGGTAGAAGGGATTGAAGTGTGCAAAGAGTGCCATTATCAACCGATAGGCACAACGGATTCCGAAGTCGCATTTTGCCGAATGGTATCCCAATTAAAAGAGAAATATCCAGATAAACCAAGCGAAAAAGAGATCTTTGATGCAGTAGTAGAAATAACCTCAACAATCGCTGAACACGGAGTATTTAACTTTATTTTATCGAACGGAGATTGGATGATTGCTCGCTGCACAACTAACCTTCATTATGTGTGCCGTAAAGCCCCATTTGGTAAAGCGTTGCGTGATGATGATGTGTCGATTGATTTCAGTCAATATACCCAAATTACCGATAAAGTAACCATTATTACAACTCAACCATTAACGAAAAATGAGAACTGGACTAAAATGAAAAACGGTGGCTACGTTTTCTTTAAAGATGGCGATGTAATTTATGAAATAGAAGGCACGCTACCAGAAGCGAAGCCTCACGTATAAAGGCTATAAAAAAGCTATTAAAAACCTAGCAAATGCTAGGTTTTTTTAGTTTTCACGTTTAACAATAAAGTGAGCTAATTCTTTTAATGCCGTGGTATCGAAAGGCAGTTGCTCAAGAGCTGTAAGCGCGGTTTGATATAGCATTTCAGCTTTTTGTTTCGCACCTTCTAGCCCTAATAGTTTAGGGTAGGTACTTTTATTTAAGTTTTCATCGGAGCCAACCGTTTTACCAATTTTATCGGTTTCGCCAATCACATCTAAAATATCATCTTGTACCTGAAAGGCTAAACCAATGGCTTTAGCATAATTTACAAGCGGTTGTTTTATGGACAAATTTTGCGAATGTTCGGAAAGGTTAAAGCCCATCATCACGGATGAGAGAATTAACGCCCCCGTTTTATTATGATGAATAAGTTCCAATTCTGCTAAATCTACCGATTTATTTTCTGCAATTAAATCTAAGCTTTGCCCTAAACACATTCCTTTTGCACCAGAGGCAACCGCTAATTCTGTGACTTGAGCCACTTTTTCTTTATCATTAAGATGTGGATCGGTTACGATTAACTCAAAGGCGAGGCTTTGTAAGGCATCGCCTGCTAAAATGGCGGTGGATTCATCAAAGGCAATATGGCAAGTGGGTTTGCCACGACGTAATTTATCATCGTCCATTGCAGGTAAATCATCGTGAACCAGTGAATAAGCGTGAATGGATTCCATCGCACCTGCACTATGATCTAATTTTTCAAGCGATACGCCTAACATTTTGCCTGTTGTATAGATTAAAAATGGGCGAACACGTTTTCCGCCCAATAATACCGCGTATTCCATCGCCTTAATTAAAGGGGAATTAAAGGATTCGTATTGGCTTAATTTTTCAGCTAAAAAATGATTAATACGTTTTTGTTGAGTGTTAAGATCGGCAGCTAAGGAATAGCTCATTTTATTCTTCTCTTTTTATTCTTTAACGTAGTCGCTAAGTTCTGCTGAATCGTTTTTATTTAATAGAATCTGGATTCGTTGCTCTGCTTTTTGTAAGCGTTCTTGCCCTTGTTGTACTAATTTAATTGCTGCTTCAAATTCATTAAGTGCTTCTTCTAGAGGTAAATCGCCAGTTTCTAAATGAGTGACAATTGCTTCTAATTCTTTCAGCGTAGTTTCAAAATCTTGAGTTGGTTTTTTTGCCATTTTATTTGACCTATAGCTCATTAAAGTTTTGCAAGTTTACCGTTCTACAAAGGGATTTGCAAATTCCTTTTACTTTTTGACCGCTTGTAGTATTGTATCTCGATTGATATAAAGAGGATTTTCTATGCAAGTAACAGAATTGAATATTTACCCGATAAAATCTACTCAGCCAACCCAAGTTTCTCAAGCCTTTGTTGAACCGAAAGGATTAAATTTTGACCGTGAATTTATGATAACTGAACCTGATGGTAAATTTATTACTGCCCGTAAAGAGGCGGAACTATACCGCCTAACGGCTTTTCCGATTGCTACAGGGCTTGTGATTACTCATACAAGCGGTCAAAAATGTTTGGCACTTTACCAAGACTTCATTGAGGAGCAATCAAGCGAAGTGTGGGGAACACATTTTAATACTAAAGTGGCTGATAAGAAGGTGAATCAGTGGTTAAGTGGAATGCTAGGTAGAGAAGTGCAATTGCGTTGGCTGGGTAGCAAAAGCCAACGTAAGGTTGAAAACTTTGGTGAGAATCCGCTGAGTTTTGCAGACAGCAATCCTGTTACGTTAATGTCATTAAAATCGCTTGAGCAAGTCCAACAATGGTCGCCTATTCCAATCGAAATGGCTCGTTTTCGTCCAAATATCGTGATTGATGGAAATATTGCCTTTGAAGAAGAGCGGTGGGAACAAATTCAAGTTGGAGAAGTCTTATTCACCAAGTCAGCCCTCTGTACTCGATGTGTGCTGATTACTCGCAATTTATCTACGTTAGAATTAGACCCTCAAGCAGAGCCTTTCCGAACGTTGAAACAAAAGCATACTAATGATAAGGGCAAGCCGATTTTTGGTATTCATCTTGTGCCACAAAATAGTGGAGTAATAAGAGTCGGCGATCCTGTCATTATTAAATAATGATAATAATTCAATATTTTTAAAAGGAGATTCAAATGCACCAACGCAGTCCATCAAGAACTGTGCTATTCCCGATCCTACTGTTTATTGGGATGAATTTATTTATCTTAACGTTATCTCGTTTAGCTTTAGGTATCTGGCAAATTGAGAGAGTATCAGCCGTTGATGGCTGGATACCATTAATGTTGCAAGGCATTCGTATTGATATATCCGCATTATGTTGGCTGTTTGGTTTGCCTGCACTATTTAGCGTACTTTTCTTCCATAAAAATAAGCTTGGATCAATTTGGCAGACGGTTTTGAGAGTTTGGCTAACTGTCGGTAGCGTATTTATTCTTTTTATGGAAGTGGTAACGCCAAATTTTATTGAGACCTTTGATCTCCGGCCTAATCGTCTTTTCATTGAGTATTTGGTTCATCCTAAAGAAGTTTTCACTATGTTGATGAATGGGCATTTATTGACTGTAATTATTGGTATATTAGCAGCAATTGTGTCCTGTTTTATTTATTGGAAATTATCGGGCTGGGCAACACGAAATTTACGTTTTCCAAATTGGAAAATGCGTCCATTATTAGCTTTATTAGTAGCTGTAGCGGTTTTTATTGGCGGGCGTTCAAGTTTAGCTCATCGTGGAATAAATCCTGCTATGGTTGCATTTTCAAGCGACCCTCTGGTCAATTCACTGGTACTAAACTCAGGCTATTCCGTACTTTATGCGGTACAGCAGTTGAAAGATGAAGAGCGATCTTCAGAACAATATGGAAAAATGTCGGTTGAGGAAATGTTAACGATTGTTAAACAAGCTCGAAACCGTCCTGATTCAGATTATATCTCAGATGAAATTCCAACACTGACTGAAAATAAAGCGACTTATCAAGGTAAGCCTAAAAATATCGTAGTGCTTTTGGAAGAAAGCTTGGGAGCTCAATTTGTTGGCTCATTAGGCGGTAAAAATCTCACTCCAAATTTAGATAAACTTGCTAAAGATGGCTGGTATTTTAAAAATCTCTATGCGACAGGTACTCGTTCAGTTAGAGGGATTGAAGCGGTTACAACAGGTTTTACACCTACGCCAGCAAGAGCGGTAGTGAAATTGACGAAAAGTCAAAATAACTTTTTTAGTATTGCAGAATTGTTAAAGCATCAAGGCTACCATACTTCTTTTATTTATGGTGGCGAGAAGCACTTTGATAATATGGCAAGTTTCTTTTATGGTAATGGTTTTCAGCAAATTATTGATGAAAAAGATTATCAAGATCCCAAATTTACTGCCACTTGGGGAGTGAGCGATGAAGATCTCTTCGATAAGGCAAATGACACTTTCACTCAGCTCTATAAAGAGGGAAAGCCATTTTTTAGCTTAGTATTTAGTTCGAGTAATCACGATCCATTTGAATTTCCAGACGGTAAAATTGAATTATACGAACAACCAAAGCAGACTCGTCATAATGCGGCAAAATATGCGGATTATGCTATCGGACATTTTTTTGAGTTAGCGAAAAAATCAGATTATTGGAAAGATACGGTATTTTTAATTATTGCGGATCATGATTCTCGAGCGGTTGGCGAGCATTTAGTGCCAGTTCAACATTTTCATATACCCGCGTTATTGTTAGGGGAAAATATTGAACCAAGAGCAGATCATCGTTTAGTTAGCCAGTTAGATATGCCAACAACATTACTCTCTGTTGCAGGAATAAGTGGGCAATATCCAATGATTGGTTATGATTTAACGCAAAATATAGACCCCAATCGAGCCTTTATGCAATATGATGCCACACAAGCAATGATGAAAGGTAGCGATGTGGTTGTAATGCGACCAAACTTACCGATTGAAGGTTTTGTGTATGATAAGTCAACTTTTAGCCTAACCCCTAAAGCACAACCAGAATCTTTTAAGAAAGAGGCATTGGCTCACGCATTACTTGGCAGCTATTTATATAAAAATCAGTTGTATAAATTACCGTCAGAAACTAAGCAATAGAGAAAACTAAAAGAGAGAGGGTTGCAATATTTTCATTAAAAATGACCGCTTGCCCTCTCTCACCAGATTATTTTAAAAATAATGCAGCCGCACCTCGTGTGCCACCCGAATCGCCGTGAATGGCTTTTTTAATGACCGGCACTTTAGCTGAACGCATTAAATGTTTTGGTAGGACTTTTGGTAAAGCTTCATAAATATAGTCGAAGTTAGATAAACCACCGCCAAATACGATCATATCAGGGTCTAAAACGGTAATGAGATTGCCAATACTAATTGCCATTAACGTAATATACTTCTCAACAAATTCAACCGCTTTCTGTTCGTTATTGTAAAAACGTTCAATGATCTCTTTAGCTGATATTTTCTCGCCCACTAAATCGTTAAACAGGAGCTCAAAACCACGACCAGAAATATAGGTATCCAAACAAGCTCGATTGCCACAACCACATTCATAAATCGGGGCTTTATCCCAGCCTAATAATTTTAAGGCGTGATAATTTAACTGCATATGGCCAACTTCGCCTGCCATCCCAATTTTGCCAGAATGCACTTTGCCATCAAATACCAATCCTCCGCCAAAACCTGTACCGATAATTAAGCCAAGCACGGTTGAAAAAGATTGATTACTTTCGTCCCACGCTTCAGAAAGGGCGAAACAGTTAGCATCATTTTCAGCACGCACTTCACGTCCTAAACGCTCGCTTAAATCTTTAATAATGGCTTTGCCATCGGCAACACGAATATTGGTAATTTCCGCAATATTTGTTTCACGGTTTACAAAACCAGGTAAGCCTAAGCCAACAAATCCTTGCTCTCCAAATTTAGCATCTGCATTATGGACTAAATGTTCAATCGTTGTTAGCCAATCTTCATAATTCGTTTGTGGAGTAGGAACCCGCTCGCTGTGTAATTTTTCTAATTTATTATTAAACGCTGCTAACTCAATTTTTGTGCCACCAATATCTAAACCATAATAAATTGCCATCATTAAATTCTCTTATGAAATAAATTAAATGGATTCGTCTTTTGTAACCAAGGCACAAACCATACAAAGAGTGCTAGGTTTGTTGCAAATGCAAGTAAGCTACTAATAAATAAATCAATTGGGTAGTGCATACCTAATCTTAAACGACTAATGAGCATTAATGCAGCCCAAGTAATTGCAAAAATATGCACAAAAATGACCGCTTGTCTCTGTATATTAATGCAAAATCCTACCACTAAAAGCAACCAAGAAACGGCAAAGATCGTATGACCAGATGGGAAAGAGTAGCCCACCTCTTTAGCTTGATGGATAGTCACAAAATTTTGTTGAGTCCCCACTTTTTCGGTAACGGCTAAGCCTCTCTGCTCGCGTGTTAATTGATAAAAATCGACAGACTTATCTTCAAACAGCGCAGAAACAAAAGGTCTTGGTTCTTGAAAGGTAGATTTCATCGCTGTTTTGATAATTTGAGTTGTGACCATTGAAGAAGCACAAACTGTAATAACAAAAACGAAGGCATAATGCTTTTTGACTACCCACGCCAGTAATAAGGTAAAAATAACGCAAGTAGCGATAGCGTAAGGCATAGATCCAGTTTCGGTAATTACAAATAAGAAATAGTCAAAACTATATTCAGAATATTGAATCGCTAAAGACCATTGCCAGTTAGAAAGCCAGGTTACGATAGGAATCAGCAGCATTGCCAGCGTATAAAGAGAGAATTTTTTAAACATAGATATTCCGTTAAAAAACCGCTTGAATACAAGCGGTTATATTTTTGAAAAATGTTGCATATTACCGTTAGATCGCTTTGGTAGCTCTCGGTAGCGTGATTTTTTTCTCTTCACTTTGTCGATAAAGTACCAAAATGTGACCGATAGCTTGCACTTCAGCTGCTTTGGTCTCACGCAAAATGGCATCAATAATTAGTTGCTTAGTGTCACGATCCGCACCAGCTACTTTGACTTTGATTAATTCGTGATGTGCTAATGCGTTATCGATCTCCGCTAAAACGCCTTCGGTTAAGCCGTTGCCTCCTAGCATCACAACAGGGCTTAAATGGTGTGCTAAGCCTTTTAAATATTGCTTTTGTTTGGTTGTTAATTTAATTGACATTTTTTATCCGCTATTGGTTTATGAAATAAAATTTGGCGTAGAAAATAGCACAAAAACAAGGATTTTTAAAGTACAATGCAATGAATTACAGAAATAAGAGAAAAGGATAAAGTATGCCAACATTAAGTGTTGCGATGATTGTAAAAAACGAAGCCCAAGATTTGGCAGCCTGTTTAGAAACAGTGAATGGATGGGTTGATGAAATTGTGATTTTAGATAGTGGCAGCACAGATACAACACCTCAAATTGCTGCAGAATATAATGCTAAATTCTATACCAATACGGATTGGCAAGGTTTCGGCAAGCAACGCCAACTCGCACAGCAATATGTTACAGGCGATTACGTCTTGTGGCTTGATGCAGATGAACGAGTTACCGAAGAGCTTAAGCAATCTATTTTACAAGCGGTCAAAAAAGAGGAAAAAAATACCGTGTATAAAATTAGCCGTTTAAGTGAGGTATTTGGTAAGCAAATTCGCCATTCGGGGTGGTATCCTGATTATGTGGTGAGATTGTATCGAACGGAATTTGCAGCCTATGGCGATGAATTAGTTCACGAAAAAGTGCATTACCCAAAAGAGGCGAAAGTAGAAAAGTTACAAGGCGATTTACTGCACTTCACTTATAAAGATATTCATCATTATTTAGTAAAATCTGCCAGTTATGCCAAAGCGTGGGCAATTCAGCGAGCGAGTGCAGGAAAAACGGCATCATTGCTTGATGGCATAACGCACGCCATAGGCTGTTTTGTGAAAATGTATTTCTTAAAAGCAGGTTTTTTAGATGGTAAGCAAGGATTCTTATTAGCTGTATTATCAGCTCATTCCACCTTTGTAAAATATGCGGATTTATGGAATAGAACAAGAAAATAGCCCGTAACTAACACACTCTCCCTTTAAAGGGAGAGCGATTGGTAGATAAAATCGCACTCGGTAATTTTATGAGAGAGAAGGCACATTCCATATTTTCCGCAGAAAGGGCAAAACGGTTTTCAACACGTCAGGAATCGAAATCAAGGTTAAATTCATCTGCGAGGCTTTGTCTGATGGCGGGCAGAATGCAATATGTTTGTCCGCATCATTAATGGGTTTCCAGCGACGAGGAATCGCAGAAAGCCGGCTTGGATAAAATCCAATGGTTGGAATATTCAATGCTCCGCTAATATGTAATGGACCAGTTGAGCCGGCAATAAATAAGTCTGCACAAGCAAGGGAGCAAGAGAAGTCTATTAGCCCATCGTTTTTATCATATACCACTACATTACTATTATTGACTTTCTGAGCTAGCCTATTTGCTTTCTCACTTTCGCCTTTCCCTGCTGTGAGGACAACATAGCACTTAAATTCAGCCAAAATACCTTGAATTAATTCTGCATATTGCTCAAGAGATAAATTATTAGCAGAACCGCCTGTCGAACTATGTACAAATAGCCATTTTTTATTGGTTGTGATGTTTAGCTGGTTACATAGTTTAGTTTTTTGTGCTTGGATAGTTGCCCCATCAAAAGCTAAATAAGGCGTTTTAGGCTCTACAATGTTAACGTTATGTTGAGCTAAAAATGCACGGGCTAAATCCAAATTGTATTCTGATTCCGCTTTTGCAGATTGAGAGCGGCGTTGCGTTAAGCGATGATTATATAAAAACTGAAATAACTTAGTGGCAGGGGCTAAGCGATATTTAATTCCACTATGCCAAGTGAGTTTTGCATTATACCAATCTGAGACGAAACAAATAACTGCATCAAATTGTTCATTTTTGACCGCTTGTAAAATACGATTAAAGTCATTTTTATCTTTCTTGTTTGGCGTATCAATAATGACCTTATCAATAGAAGGGCAAAGTTCTGCAAGTGGAGCGGTATAGTTGGGCACAAGGGCGGTAATTGTTACTTCTGGCATAGACTGCTTCAACATCGCAAATGCAGGAAAGCAAACCATAAAATCACCGATTTTATCATTTCGGATCACGAGTAGTTTTTTCATTATTATTCTCTTTTTCTAACCAGTTTGCCAAATTATACCTTGATTTTATTATTTGAAGAAATCATTGAACAAAGTAGAAATGAAAAGGTCGATAAATCAATAAAATTAACTTTATTTTAGGGTCAATAATGCAAAACAGGTTAAAATTCGCATACTTATCGGTTTTTCTTTTCGGTTCTGTGTTGGCTTATGGGAATGTTTTGGTCGAAAATGCCAGAAAACAAATTGGCGTAACGGTGAGTTATGATCCTCAATATAGTAAAATTGATTTCCCGATGGGGGATGTGCCGGCAACAACCGGTGTTTGCACTGATGTGGTGATTCGGGCTTATCGTTTGCAAGGATTAGATTTGCAACAAGCGGTCAATAAAGATATGAAATCTGCGTGGGAGAAATACCCTAAGTTATGGGGCTTGAAAAATACGGATACAAATATCGATCATCGCCGTGTCCCTAATTTAGAAACTTTTTTCAGCCGTTATGGAAAAACATTATCATTAACCGATATCAATAGCTTCCAAGCAGGGGATATTGTAACTTGGCGGCTACCGAAGAATCTCCCACATATTGGTCTTGTCTCAGATAAAAAATCAGCTGATGGCACGCCGCTTATTATTCACAATATAGGCAGAGGTACAGTTGAAGAAGATATTTTATTTAAGTATAAAATAGTTGGGCACTATCGATTACCTGAAAACATTAAATTCAAATAGTGAGGAAAAAATGAGTAAATTAATTAAGATTGTGTTGTTTATAGGTGGGCTAATAGTTGCTATGGTATCAATCTGTTTATTAATACAGGCTAAGGAGATAAGTCGAATGATACCAAAACAATTACTTGAAGGTGAGATTGAGGCTGCACCAATGGTAAAAAATTTTGAATCTTTACCAGAAGGAATTGAAATTACTCGTTTGGTGGTACTCAAAGGACAACGTCAAATGTTTGCTTATAATGGGGATAAACTTATTAAAATTTATCCAATTTCTTTAGGTTTTAATCCAATAGGGCATAAACAATTTGAAGGCGATGGCAAAACCCCTGAGGGGATTTATACCATCAATGAACGAAACAAAAACAGCAGCTATCATAAAAATCTGGGTATTTCTTATCCTAACAGTCAAGACAAGGCATTCGCAGAGGCTCAAGGGAAATCAGCGGGCGGATTAATTAAAATTCACGGTTTACGCAATGGATTTGGCGATATCGGACGTAACCACTTACTGAAAGATTGGACACACGGTTGCATTGCTGTAACAAATGAGGAAATTGATGAGCTGTTTTTATCAGTTATACATCGGGCTGAAATTGAAATTAAGCCTTGATATTTTTAGCTACAAGCGGTCATTTTTCCTTGAAAGTTTGCAAATCACTGTCTAATCAACGGATACGGATTTATTGCTCCGCTTGGTGTATAAATACCATAATGCAAGTGTGGCGGCGTGCCTCTAGCATTACCACTGTCGCCTACTGTGCCAATGATTTCTCCTTGCTCAATCCATCGGTGGCGGGAAATATTGCCATAATCTTCTAAATGGGCGTGTAGTGTACTGTTCTACCTGTCATAACCGAAACTACTTTACCGCCTAGTCTGTTTGTGCCAATTCGCACTACAACCCCGCTCGTAGTGCTACGAATAGGTGTTCCTCTCGGTACAAAAATATCTACACCTTCGTGTTTACGTCCTCCACTTCTTGGGCTGTGCCAACTGTCAATAAAGCGTTGCCCTGCAATAGGATTTGGCAAACTTTGTTTAGTTGGAATGCCTTGTTTTAATGTCGGTATCCAACGCAGATAATCATAGAGATAAGGTACTTTAAATTGCTCAATACCGATCAAAGTAATCAATAGTATAACAATCCCTATTAGGCATTTTTTTAACATATCTATCTCCTAAAGAACTTAATATGACAAGCGGTTATATTTTACGGAAAATGTGCAAATCTGATGTGTAAATTTTAGATGAATTTTTAACGCTTTTCAGCTAGAATATTTTCCTTGAATGCATACGCAAGCGTTTGCGTTTAATTGTTTTTTACTTTCAAAATTTATAGGAATTCGTATGTCAGCAACAATTTTAGAAGCTTTACCTTTAGGGCAGAAGGTTGGTATTGCCTTTTCAGGCGGTTTAGATACCTCAGCAGCATTACTTTGGATGCGTAAAAAAGGCGCCGTACCTTATGCGTATACCGCAAATTTAGGTCAGCCAGATGAAGATGATTACAACGCAATTCCGAAAAAAGCCATCGAATATGGTGCAGAAAATGCACGTTTAATTGATTGTCGCCAACAATTAGCCCACGAAGGCATTGCAGCAATCCAATGTGGTGCTTTCCATATTTCAACAGGCGGTATTCCTTATTTCAACACCACGCCTCTTGGTCGTGCGGTAACTGGTACGATGCTTGTTGCTGCGATGAAAGAAGATAATGTAAATATCTGGGGTGATGGCTCAACGTTTAAAGGCAATGATATTGAGCGTTTCTATCGCTATGGTTTACTCACTAACCCAAAATTAAAAATCTATAAACCGTGGTTAGATCAACTCTTTATTGATGAGCTTGGTGGTCGTTTAGAAATGTCAACATTCTTAATTGAAAATGGCTTTGACTACAAAATGTCAGTTGAAAAAGCGTATTCCACTGACTCAAATATGCTAGGCGCAACCCACGAAGCGAAAGATTTAGAAGAGTTAAGCACAGGAATGAAGATTGTAAAGCCAATTATGGGCGTTGCTTTCTGGGACGAATCTGTTGAGATTAAAGCTGAAACGGTTTCTGTGACTTTTGAAGAAGGCGTGCCAGTTGCATTAAATGGTAAACGCATTGATGATGCGGTTGAATTAATTATGGAAGCGAACCGCATTGGTGGACGTCACGGTTTAGGAATGTCAGACCAAATCGAAAACCGTATTATCGAAGCAAAATCACGTGGTATTTACGAAGCACCGGGAATGGCGTTATTACATATCGCTTATGAGCGTTTGGTAACGGGTATTCACAATGAAGACACTATCGAACAATATCGTATCAACGGTTTACGTTTAGGTCGTTTATTATATCAAGGGCGTTGGTTTGATCCGCAAGCATTAATGCTGCGTGAAACGGCTCAACGCTGGGTGGCAAAAGCAATTACTGGAACCGTAACGCTTGAATTACGTCGTGGTAATGACTTCACCATTCTTAACACAGAATCGCCAAACTTAACTTACGAATCAGAGCGTTTAAGTATGGAAAAAGTGGAAGATGCACCGTTTACACCAGCTGATCGAATTGGTCAATTAACAATGCGTAACTTAGACATTGTGGATACTCGTGGTAAATTAGCGGTTTACACCGATGCTGGTTTATTAGCTGCAAATAATAGTGTCATTCCTCAGCTTGGAAAAAAATAATGAGCGGATCTCAATGTTGATAATTGAGTAAAATCTGCCCCAAAGTGAAGGCTTTGGGGTTTTTATTTTCAAAGATTAATGTGATGAAATTAGTTGAAATATTTACAGACGGTTCTTGTTTAGGCAACCCAGGTAAAGGCGGACTTGGCATTTTACTTCGCTATAACGGATATGAAAAAACGGTTAGCAAAGGTTATTTTCAAACCACTAATAATCGTATGGAATTACGTGCGGTAATTGATGCATTATCTATGTTGAAAGAACCTTGCAAGGTAAAACTTAGCAGCGACAGCCAATATATGAAAAACGGTATCCAAAAATGGATTTTTAATTGGAAGAAAAATGATTGGAAAACAAGCGATAAGAAACCTGTTAAAAATAAAGATTTATGGATAGCCTTAGATAACGAGATTCACCGTCATCAAATTGAGTGGGCGTGGGTTAAAGGGCATTCGGGGCACCGTGAAAATGAAATTTGTGATGAACTGGCAAAAAATGGGGCAAATAACCCGACTTTAGAGGATGTTGGCTATGTTGTAGAATAGCCGATTTTGACAAGCGGTCAGATTTTGCCATTTTTTTGTCAAATACACCCGCTTGTTATTTTACGTAGATTATCAAATTTTTAACAAAATGGGGCTACGCAAACGTTTTCTTTTTTTGTAGAATAGGAGAGCTTTAAGCTTTTAAGGGTATTTATGGTTGATTTAGTTATTATCGGAATTATTACTTTTTCTGTACTCGTAAGTTTATGGCGAGGGTTTACTAATGAAGCGTTATCACTACTTGGTTGGGTAATTGCTTTTTTTGTGGCAAGTTCGTTTTATCCTTATTTGAGCGGTTATTTAACACAAATAAATTCAGTTTACCTACAAAACTCAGAATTTTTACGCAATGGGTTAGCCGCAGTTATTTTATTCATTTTAACTTTAATTGTGTGTGGCGTAATTAACGGTTTGTTAGGCAGAGTAATTGATTTAAGTGGTTTGTCTATTACTGATCGCATTTTAGGGGGAGCTTTTGGGGCATTGCGTGGCATTTTAATCGTTTCCGCCGTTTTATTCTTTTTAGATACTTTCACACAATCAAGTCAGACGGATTTATGGAAATCATCATTATTGATTCCGCACTTTGACTTTATTGTGAAATGGTTCTTTGAACAGTTACAAACAAATTCTACTTTTCTAAACTCGACTAAATAAAGAGGTTTTTCTATATGTGTGGCATTGTCGGTATTATTGGGCATTCTCCTGTTAATCAGGCGATTTATGATGGTTTGACATTACTACAACACCGAGGACAAGATGCCGCAGGTATCGTCACCATAGACGATGAAAGCCGTTTTCGCTTACGTAAAGCAAATGGTTTGGTAAGCGATGTTTTCCGGCAAGAACATATGTTACGTTTGCAAGGAAATGTAGGTATTGGTCACGTGCGTTATCCTACAGCAGGGAGTTCTAGTGTCTCAGAAGCTCAACCTTTCTATGTAAACTCGCCTTTTGGTATTACACTTGTGCATAATGGTAATTTAACTAATAATGCACAATTAAAAGAGCGTTTATTTAATGAGGCTCGCCGCCACGTTAACACCAATTCAGATTCAGAATCGCTACTCAATATTTTTGCCTATTTTTTAGATCTTTATCCAAACAAGCATTTAACATCAGCGAATATTTTTGAAACAGTACGAAAAACAAATGACAGTATTCGGGGTGCTTATGCGTGTATTGCGATGATTATCGGGCACGGTATGGTGGCATTTCGTGATCCTTTTGGTATTCGTCCGCTAGTACTTGGTAAGCGTGAAGTAGAAGGCAAAACCGAATATATGTTTGCCTCAGAAAGTGTAGCACTGGATGTTGTAGGCTTTGAATTTGTGCGAGATGTGTTACCAGGCGAAGCAATTTATATTACCTTTGAGGGTGAACTACATTCTCAAATCTGTGCAGATAGCCCAAAACTTAATCCTTGTATTTTTGAGTATGTTTACTTTGCTCGTCCTGATTCCGTGATTGATGGTGTTTCTGTCTATGCAGCCCGTGTGCATATGGGAGAATTACTCGGTGAAAAAATAAAACGAGAATGGGGGCGTATTGTAGATGATATTGATGTGGTTATTCCGATTCCAGAAACTTCCAATGATATCGCAGTGCGTATTGCAAATGTACTTTATAAACCATATAGACAAGGTTTTGTGAAAAATCGCTATGTGGCTCGTACCTTTATTATGCCAGGTCAAGCTCAACGTAAAAGTTCAGTTCGCCGCAAGCTAAATGCGATTGCCTCAGAGTTTAAAGGTAAAAGTGTATTATTAGTTGATGACTCTATTGTTCGAGGCACTACCTCAGAGCAAATTGTCGAAATGGCAAGAGCGGCAGGGGCAAAAAGAGTTTATTTTGCCTCTGCCGCACCAGAAATTCGTTATCCGAATGTTTATGGGATTGATATGCCAACTTGTGAAGAGCTGGTAGCCTATGATCGTTCAGTGGAAGACGTTGCTGAAATGATTGGTGTAGATAAGCTGATTTTCCAAGATTTAACAGCACTTTATAAATCAATTCAAATAGAAAATCCCTCTATTCGCAACTTTGATGACTCCGTCTTTACTGGCGAATATATCACAGGTGATATTGATAAAGGCTATTTAGATGCAATTGCTAACGCTCGTAATGATAAAGCAAAGACAAATGCGGCAAAGCAAGCCACAAATCTAGAAATTCATAACGAAAGCTAAAAAGAAAACTCGCAGCGTAATAAACTGCGAGTTTTCTTTATTTCTTCTGTTTTGCTAAAGCACTGGTAAGCGGTCAAATTTTTCGAATGATTTGCAAATACAAACAATCGAACTATATTAAGACTTCTTTTAACATATTTTTCTTAGATTAATTTAACACCCAAACACGACCATAGTGCTTCATTAAGCCTGCAACGTGTCCTGCTTTATCACCCACACCTTGATATAGATCGAAGTGATGTCCTTTTACCGCACCGCCTACATCAAGTGCAACCATTAAACGCATTTCATGTTTACCAGTCCAATTACCATTATTATCAATAAGTGGCATTTCTACCAATAATACACTGCCAGTAGGCACGATGCTGCGATCGGATGCTACAGAAGCTAGCGGTACTAACGGCACGCCTGCTGAGCCTTTTACTTTACCATTAGGATCGTTTTGGAAAAAAACATAAGATGGGTTACGTTCTAACAAGCCTTGAACACGACTAGGATTGCGAGTTCCCCATTCACGAATAGCTTGAACTGACATCTTTTCTTTTGCAATTTCACCATCTTCAACTAATAAACGTCCAACGCTGGCATATTTAAAGCCATTTTGTCCTGCATAAGCAAGGTAATTCAAATGACCATCGCCAAAATCAATATAACCACTACCTTGCACGCCTAATAAGAAATTGTCTAACATTGAATCACTATAAGCTAATTCCAAACCTTTCCCCCGTAATGCACCAGCATAAATTTCCGCACGAGAAAAGCGTTTGTTTATTGGCATTGCATAAATTGGGTGCTGATATTGCCCTTGAGGCATACGACGAGCTTTAATCACAGGGGAGTAATAGCCCGTCATTAAAACATTCTGATAACCGTCTTCGCCCCGCATTAAACGGGTGCTGATGCCATATTTAGCAAGATCATTAATATTTGCACCTGATGAAATCCAGCGATTAATCTTGCCATACGCCAAAGCGTGAGTATTCGCTAGGCGACTATAAGTTAAAACATTGGAGAGCTGCTGTAAAAAATCTTTCTGATTAACTGGAGAGGCATTTAAACTTAAACGACCACTTTGAAAATGTATGCCATAAGAGATAAATTGGCGACCATTATATTTTGCACCAAATTTTGCTTTATCGACGTACGAAGTGGTGGCTTGCTCTTTTTTGACTGAAGACGAACAGCCCACTAAAATTGTTGCTATAATCGCAACGCTAGTAGCAATGATTGATTTTTTATATGCTTTCCAATTCATTGAAAATCCTTTTATTGTTAATAAAATCTGAAAAATTATTTTGGAGAATAGCAAAAATACTATTAAAAATAAAACAATAATATATTCTGCTTGATTTTGAATCGATAAATGGATTTTTATACTATTTTTGTTGTAAATTACATCATTCAGTGCGGTTTTTTATGATTTTACTTGTCAATATGCCAGATTGATATATTATAGCGACATCTGACGCGGGGTGGAGCAGCTTGGTAGCTCGTCGGGCTCATAACCCGAAGGTCGTTGGTTCAAATCCAGCCCCCGCAACCAAATTTAAACCCTCGATTATATCGAGGGTTTTTCTTTATTTGCTTTCCTAAAAGCGAATTTGCAAAAAAATGTGTAAAAATGACCGCTTGCATTGACTGCACACTTCCTCTCTTTCTGATTTCTCGCTACACTAAACCAACCTTTCCTCATTTACTTGTGATGATTATGAGCAATATCTTAACTGTTACACAACTTAACTATTCTGTCCGAAATTTACTTGAAATGGAATTAAGCCAAGTTTGGCTAACAGGCGAAATTTCTAATTTTAGCCAGCCAGTATCTGGGCATTGGTATCTCACGCTAAAAGATGACAAGGCACAAGTTCGAGCGGCTATGTTTAAAATGAAAAATGTAAAAGTGAATTTTCGTCCGCAAAATGGTATGCAAGTTCTGGTTAGAGCAAGTGTCACACTCTATGAGCCAAGAGGTGATTACCAACTTATCATTGAAAATATGCAGCCAGCTGGAGAGGGTTTATTGCAACAGCAATTTGAACAGCTCAAAAACAAATTAGCAGCTCAAGGTCTATTTGCTCAAGAACATAAAAAGTACATTCCACAATGTGTAAAAAAAGTAGGGATAATTACTTCATCAACAGGTGCGGCATTGCAAGATATCCTACATATTTTACAACGCCGGGATCCGAGTTTGTTAGTCGTGATTTACCCTACCTTAGTGCAAGGTAAGGAAGCTGCTCAAGACATTGTAAATATGATTAAATTAGCAAATCAGCGTAATGAATGCGATGTGTTGATTGTTGGACGGGGCGGTGGTTCGTTAGAAGATTTATGGTGTTTTAATGAAGAAGAAGTGGCTTATGCGATTTATCATTCCAATATTCCAATTATTAGTGCGGTAGGACACGAAACTGATGTTACGATTGCCGATTTTGTTGCAGATTTAAGAGCGCCAACGCCTTCAGCAGCAGCGGAATTAGTTAGCCGTGATCAAAAAGAGCTACAACGCCAGCTACAGCATCAGCTTGATAAAGTAAGCTTAGCCTTTGACAGATGCTGGACTGCAAAAATGGCCCATTTCCAACAACTTCATCTACGTTTAAACGCTCAGCATCCAATTAAACTTATTGAAATACGACAACAAAAGTTTGATTATATGGAATACAGACTTGAGCAAGCGGTTTATAAATTACTTTCAGAGAAAATACAACAAATCAAAGATCTTGATTTGAGTTTGAAAAATCAACATCCCAAAAAGCAAATTGAGAGACAAAGCCTGCGATTAGCACAAATTCAACAAACACTTCACTGGCAGATAACACAGCAATTAAGTAAAAAACAGCAACAGTGGAAAACAGTCACTCAATGTTTGGAACGAAATCCACTACCTTATCAAATTAATCAGCAGCAAATGTTGTTGGCAAAATTTTCTCAACGCTTAAATTACACAATCGAAAAAATGATACTAAAAGAGAATCAGTATTTTCAGGAACTTTGTACAAAATTAGACGGACTAAGCCCATTAAAAATTCTAACCAGAGGTTACTCAATTACCCAAACAGAAGAGGGGAAAATGCTTGTTTCAAGCAATGATGTTAAGTATGGGGAAATGATCATCACACAACTAAAAACAGGAAAAATAAGAAGTCAAGTAGTGGGTTTTCTGTAGGGGAATTTTTGAACGCCTCTGATTTGAAAAATTAAATATATGAAAATCAGTAGGTTAAATGTTTATAAACAGGCTTTTTCACTTACTTATCCACAGAACGTGTGCATAACTATTTTTGTAAAGATGAATCGAATGCTGGTTTTTAAATCAACCGATTTTTAAGACGTTTTTAACACTTGCGAAAGCGGTCATATTTTTCTATAATTCGGCAGAAATTTAAACCAGAGCTAGAAAAATAGTGAATGGTTCTAATCTGTACTCTTTACATTAAGAGTAATCAAATCAAAAACACACTCTCAGCCTGAGTGACGAAATTGGTAGACGTAGCGGATTCAAAATCCGCCGGTGAATAACCATGTCGGTTCGAGTCCGACCTCAGGCACCATTTAACTAAAGTTAGCTCAACGAAGTTAAACAAAAAGATTTGAAAGCCTGTAAATTAACGTTTACAGGCTTTTTGCTATCTTGCAATTAACAATATTCGTTTTCATTCAATAGCAGAATATAACCATAATAAATACCAAAAAGCGTATCTATTCCTGAAGAATGTCCGATATTTTCAAATAGTTTACTGAGTTGTTCTATCTCTGCATTTTGTTTATTAATATTTTTAAAGAAAGCTAGCACAGGTAAAGAAAATTGTTGTTGTAATGCACATTCTAAAAATCGGCTACTGATGAGATTGGTGTTAGTCAAATTTTGTTTAATTTGCTGAGAGAGTCTTTGGTAAAAATGGGACTGTGTTGCATTAGAATGTTGGAGTGTTGCAAGCAAACCACAGAGAAAATCATCGCCACTTGGTGTAAGCCCTATTCCTAAGCCAATTAATTTACTCAACATATTACAGGCGTTTTCCTCATCATTCATATAATAAAAGTGTTTAGCTTTAATTAAATATTGCTTGAAAGCAGATAATATTAAGTCATCATTTTGCTTGTGAAAGAGTAGATTCAATCCTTTTTTATCTGACTGCTGTAAGATTTTTTTAGATAGTGAGGCATAACGGCTCAGTTGGTGGGTTAAAGAGGATGTACAAGCGGTCAATTTTGTACAAAAAGTTGTACAATCTTGATAATTAAAATGAAACGGATAAGTTCGATGAGGTTGTAATCTGAGTTGTTGAAATTGAGCGCGTGTTGTGATTAAGCTAATTGGCGATAGATGGCTTTCTTTAGGTTGTAGTGAGAAAAGTTGATTATTTATCAATAGGTTAATTGTGTTGTTGTAAATAGAATGAATGGTTGCTACACAGTTGCAACCTATAGACAGTTGAGCATATTGGCTGATTTTTAACAGGGAAATATGTATTGTTTGCTCTTTTTCAGTCATATTGTAAAATACCTATTGCTTTTTAATCGCTATTGATTAGTATAATGCTTCCTATTTTCCTTTCAAACCGTTAAAAGTCAATAAAAAGAAGGTTTATTATGTATGATTTAATTATTAAAAACGGTCAGTTAGTTACGCCTGATAGAATTTATTTTGCAACTATTGCGGTAAAGGAAGGCAAATTTGCTGGTTTTTTAGCACCAGAGGTCGAAGTTCAAGCAAAAGAAGTGGTTGATGCAAAAGGCAATTTGGTTTATCCAGGGATTATTGATTGCCACGCTCATCTAAACGAGCCAGGTTTTGATTACCGTGAAGACTTTGAAACAGGCTCCCGTGCTGCAGTGGCTGCAGGTTGTACAACCTTAATTGATATGCCACTTAATAATGATCCTTCTTTAATTAACAAAGACGTTTTTAAACTTAAACACGACAATGTGAGTAAGCATTCCTTTATTGATTTTGCTCTTTGGGGCGGAATTGTGGGTGATTATGATGATAGCCCGAACTCCATTAAAAGTAATTCCGCTGATCTTGTTGAGCTTGAAGCTTGTGGCGTAGCTGCTTTTAAAGGATTTACCTGCCCGAATGGGGATTTATTTCCAACGGTTAATTTAGGGAACGTACGTAAAGCGTTAGAAATCTTAAAGCCGTTTAATGCGTTATCGGGCTTTCACTGTGAAGAATATGGCCAAGTAAAAGAGCGTGTGAAAGAGGCGAAAGCGAAAACTGGCTTAACCAATCAAGAAAAAATCCGTGAATTTTTAGATGCTCACGATGTGTGGGTGGAATATGTGGCGACAAAAAATATTATTGATATGTCTCGAGCAACAGGTGGTCGTGTGCATATTTGCCACGTGACACACCCTATGGTGGCTCAGCTCGTTAAAGATGCCATTTATGAAGGTTTGCCAGTTTCCGGCGAAACTTGTCCACATTACTTAGGTTTTACCGAAGATTTTGTATTTGAAAAAGGGGGGCCTGCCAAATGTACGCCGCCGCTTCGTAAAAAAGAGGATATGGAAAAACTTTGGGATTATGTGATTGATGGTACGCTTTCTTGCGTGGGTAGCGATCACTCTCCAGCAGCCGATGAAGAAAAAAATAATGAAACTCACGATATTTGGGAGGCTTGGGGTGGTTTAAATGGTATTCAGTTTTTCCTGCCGATGATGTTTGATATGGTCGTGCATCAACGTAAACTCAGTCCAAGTTTAATTGCCAAAGTAATGGGTGTGAATCCAGCAAAACTATTTGGTTTATATGGTCGTAAAGGGGCGTTTGAAATTGGTTTTGATGCGGATATTGTGATTGTTGATCCAGAAAAACCGTGGAAAGTAGAACAAGAAAAACTCTTTACCAAGGGGCACGTTACCTGCTTCAACGGCTTAGAGGGCAAAGGTGCGGCAACGCATACTTTCATTCGTGGTCGTTTAGTTGCGGAAAACGGTATGTACAAACAAGATGCGATGGGCTATGGAGAGTTTATTCGCCCAGTCAAACGCTAGAATTTAAGTGCGGTCAATTTTTCAAAAATATCTGAAAAAATGACCGCACTTTTATTATCATAAAAATAAAACAATGTTATTACAGGAGAGACACAATGTCTGAAAATACCAACTTACAACCAATTCTGGCAAATAAGCGGATTATGGATTTACTTTCTTATCTCTTTCTTTGGCTAGGGGGCTGTGTATCTATTGGCACCTTTGCCCTCGGTTCAGGACAATTAGAGAAAGGGCTGAACTTAACCCAAGCTTTTGTTGCAATGCTAATTGGTTCATTGTTGTTGATTATTTGTTTATGTTTAAACGACCAAATGAGCTATAAAAGCGGTGTACCTTATGCGGTACAACTGAAAAGTGCATTCGGTACGAAGGGGGCTATTTTACCTGCAATGTTGCGTGGCTTGCCTGCGATTGTATGGTACGGCGTGCAAAGCTGGTTAGGCGGTTCGGCAATCAACCAAATTTCTATTTTATTAGTTGGTTATGACAATATCGTGCTTTACTTCTTGCTATTCCAAGCACTGCAAATTTGGATTTCTACCACTGGCTTCCACGGCTTGAAATGGTTGGAAAACATTGGTGCTGTAGTGATTATTGCCTCTCTTGCTTATATGTTTTACGTTTGTATGACCAAATTCGGTGGGCGTATTGAAGAAAACCTTATTAATAAAGAAGGTACATGGGGCTTGCCGTTTGTGAGTGCGATTGTGGCATTCTTTGGTGTGAATGTGTTGGTAATGCTGAACGTGGGTGACTATGTACGCGAATTAAAACCAGGCTATTCCACGACTAAACGTGGCGTGGTTTATTTTTTAGCAATGGTACCTGCTACTGTATTTATGGGTGTGATTGGTTTGATGATTTCATCTGCAACTGGTTTAGGCAATCCAATCAATGCGTTTGCACAAGCGGCGGATAACAAATTCTTAGTGGTTATTACGTTAGTATTTATCTTATTCGCTCAAATGACGACCAACCTGGCAAGTAACGTAGTGCCACCAGCCTATGCGTTAATGGATGCGTTCAAAATCAAACATAAAACTTCGGTAATCATCATCGGTTTAGTTGCGATTGCCACCTGTCCGTGGTTAATTACCTCAGATTCTTCATCAAGAGGTGTAGATATTTTCGTTTTAACCTACACCGTATTCTTTGGTCCGATTTTCTCCGTCTTATTGGTGGATTACTACATTCTCCATAAAGGCAAGATTAATGTTGCCGAGCTTTATGATGAAAATGGTAACCGCAAAGGCGTGAACTGGGCTGCAATCATTGCTATTTCTGTTGGGGCATTAATTGGTTTATTTAATGCGGATATATCATTCCTAACGGCTACCATTCCAACTGCCTTAGTTTATTACTTTGCGATGAAATATATGGCATCAAGTACACGTTTCAGAAAGGGCACAATTTTGGAAAAATAATAACAACCCCATACGAGGCGTATGGGGTTCAATAAGTTGAGCACACGCTGTGACTTTGTAAAATCCCAGAGGGACTTATTATGTAACCTAGCACTTCTTGTGCTAGGTGCTTTGAATAAATTTTATCGTCGCTTGAATCAATTCCTCTGTATCTTTCGATTGTTCATCTCGGTCGAAATCGTGTAATTCGGCGGCGATGACAAATTTGGTTGGGTTGAATTTTTCGCACAGGGCTTGAAACTCTGCAAACGGCACATCAGGGTCGTTTGTGGCGTGAGCAGCGAAAATCGGTAGATTTAATTCCGCCAAACGTAAGCTGTAATCGAGGTAGAAAAATTTATCTCTGCCTTGATAAATTAATGATTTCCACTTGCCAGTTTGGCGAGCGTAAACATAACAACTGAAATGTGTGTTTAAATCAGCCTCTTGGCTTGGAGTGGCTATTAGTGATTGAACGGTATTTTCAATGACTAATGGTAATTTTAAATAGTGTGGGCTTGGGCTATCAAACCAACCATCTTTCAAAAAGCCATAACCATAATAAGAGATAACACCTTGTGGCTTTTCAATTTCTATTTGCTGGCTAAGTCTGACAGCAGTCAGTAATGCAAGATAAGCTCCAGCAGAACGTCCGAATAAAAAATAAGGGAGTTCTAGGTGTAGCTGGTTCTGTAAATGTTTTATAGATTGTTGAATGGAGCTTATAATTTCCTCAATCTGAGCCTGTGGTGCAAGCGGGTAATTTATTGCAAAAATTTGCAAACCAGCTTGAGTAAATGTTTCAAGATGTCGTTGAGGCAAATCCTCTTTTGTACCATAAAGTAGGCCGCCGCCGTGTAGATAAATAAGATTCGCTTTAGGTGCGATATTATCATCTAGATAATGGGTTGCTTCAATTACAAGAGCTGTGTCTTGGACTTGAACCGTATTTAATGTGATTTGTGTTGCTTTTAGCATAATGAACCTCTATTTTTGTATTATTATAGTACAAAATAATTCAACTTAACTTATATAAAAAGAAGGAGAATATTATGGGATATTTGAATGGTCAAACAGGTTATCGACAAGGATTACTTGAAACACGTTCGGTAATTCGTAAGCATAATTTTGTGATTTTGGAAACAGATGGTTTAGTGAGAAATAGTATTCCAAATTACCATAACTGCGATATTAGTATTTTATCCTCTCCTGCACTCGGTGCATCTTTTGTTGATTATATTGCTACAGTTCACCCGAATGGTGGCTGCACACAATTAGGTGGTAACGGTATTGAGGTTTTTGTTTATTTGATTAGCGGGCAGCTCGCTGTTAAAAATGGTGATACTGATGTGGTTCTAGAAAGCGGTGGTTATATCTTTTCGCCTGCCGATCAAGTGCTGAGTTTTATCAATAAATCGGAACACGCTACTAAAATCTATATTCACCGTCGCCGTTATACCGCGTTAGAAGGTCACCAGGCAATCACTTATGTAGGTAATGTGAATGAAATCGACTATGTTGAATATGAAGGAATGAAAACCTGTTTAATTAAAGATTTACTTCCTTCTGCAACTGATTTTGGCTTTGATATGAATATGCACATTTTGTTATTTAAGCCTGGTGCGTCGCATGGTTATATTGAAACGCACTTCCAAGAACACGGAATGCTGTTTCTTTCAGGTAAAGGAATGTACCGTTTAGATGATGAATGGATTCCTGTGAAAAAAGATGATTATGTTTTTATGGATTCCTACTGCCCACAAGCCTGTTATGCGGTAGGTGATGAGGATTTTGTCTATATCTACTCGAAAGAGTGTAACCGTGATGTAGAACTTTAATTTAACGTTGAGGAATTGACAATGAAACTATCAAGAGAAGAATTAAAAGGCTTAATGAAAGCTAAATTAATGAAAGCGGGTTTAAACGATCAGCACGCAGATATTACAGCAGAAATTCTGACGTGGTCTGATGAACGTGGCTACCACTCTCACGGTGCCGTTCGTATGGAGTATTATTGCGAGCGTATTTTTAAAGGTGGCATCACACATAATCCTAAATTTGAATGGAAAGAAACAGGGCCTGCCTCAGCGATTTTTGAAGGCGATAACGGCTGTGGTTATGTCGCTGCAACCTTTGCGATGGAAAAAGCGATTGAAATGGCGAAAAAATCGGGCATTGCAATTGTAGGTATCCGTAACATTTCTCATAGTGGTGCGATAGGATATTACACAGAAATGGCAGCGAAAGAAGGCTTGTTATCTATTTCATTTTGTCAATCAGATCCTATGGCGGTGCCTTATGGCGGTTCTGAACCTTATTACGGCACAAACCCAATTTCTTTTGCAGCACCTGCAGATGAAGGCAGAAATGTCGTGTTTGATATGGCAACGACCGTTCAAGCTTGGGGTAAAATTTTAGATAAGCGTTCTCGTGGCGAATCTATTCCACCAGATTGGGCAGTTGATGTTGATGGCAATCCTGTAACCGATCCGAACAAAGTGAATGCTCTAGTACCAATTTCTGGAGCGAAAGGTTATGGTTTAATGATGATGGTAGATATTTTCTCAGGTATTTTATTAGGGGTACCATTTGGCAAACACGTTTCTTCAATGTACCACGATTTATCGGAAGGTCGTCGTTTAGGTCAAATGCATATTGTGATTGATCCTGCTCGTTTCTGTGGTGCAGAACAATTCCGTGAAAATATGGCACAATCAATTAATGAGCTAAATGAAATGTCTCCAGCACCAGGTAACGATAAGGTGTATTACCCAGGGCAACGTGCTGAAATGCGTCGTGATAAATACGCTGCAACAGGTGGTATTGAAATTGTGGATAAAGTCTATGAATACTTAATCAGTGACGATATTCATTTTGACCGCTACGATCATAAAAACCGTTTTGCGGACTAATCTTATCATATAGCCATAGTGTGGCTGAATTCAAAGAACCCTATACAGCTTGTATAGGGTTATAAAATTAGGAAGAATAATATGTTAAAAACAGTAGTAAAAAAAGGCAGCTACCAAGACTCGGTAGTGTTAATGTTGCTCACTAATGCCATTTCAGGCTTAGAGGGGGTAAATAAAGTATCTGTAATGATGGCAACCCCAGCCAACAAAGATATTTTTGCTCAAAGTGGTTTAGACACCGCGGAATTATTAGAAGCGACTGCCAACGATATGGTAGTAGTCGCAGATGTTGATCAAGAAGATGTGATCAATGTGGTAATGGAAAAAGTTGAAGCATTTTTAAAACAGAAATCTCAAGCAAGCTCGGCTCAAAGCGGTACGGAAGTGGTAAAATCTTGGAATAAAGCGACCGCTTCTCTGCCAGATGCAAACTTGGCAGTGATTTCAATTCCTGGTGCTTATGCTGCATTGGAAGCGAACCGTGCGTTAGATGAGGGATTAAACGTTTTTATGTTCAGCGATAACGTAAGTGTGGAAGATGAGAAAGCGTTAAAAGAAAAAGCTCATAGCAAAGGTTTAGTGGTAATGGGGCCAGATTGTGGAACAGGGATTATCCAAGGTGTGCCGATTGCATTTACTAACAGCGTAACGCCAGGTTCAATCGGTATTATTGGTGCGTCTGGTACGGGTATCCAAGAATTAACTACGATTATCGACCGCTTAGGCGAAGGCGTGGAAAATGCGATTGGTACGGGGGGGCGTGATTTATACGAAGACATCGGTGGTATCACAATGTTAGATGCCATTGAAGCGATGGAACAAAACGACAAAGTGAAAGTGCTGATCGTGATCTCCAAACCACCAGCAAAAGCGGTACGTGAGAAAATCTCTGCTCGCTTAAGCCGTTATAGCAAGCCTGTTATTACCTTATTTTTGGGCGAAAAACCAACATTCCACGAAGAAGATTTCTATCACGCTTACACCCTAGATGAAGCGGCTCGTTTAGCGGTGGCATTAGTGCGTCAAGAGCCAATTCCAACATTTGCAAAAAATTCGACAAATTCGACCGCTTGCGGTAAAACCTTAAAAGCCTACTATTCAGGCGGCACACTGGCTGGCGAAGCGGCAATGTTGCTGAAAGATGCGTTACGCATTGAAGGCAGCAGCTCGAAAGCCGATGGGTTTATGTTCAAACAAGATGGACACATCGTGGTGGATTTAGGCGATGATATTTATACTCAAGGCAAACCGCACCCGATGATTGACCCCGCCAAGCGTATTGAATCTATGCGTGATGCGGTTGATGATGCGACTACTGGCGTGATTTTATTCGACATTGTGTTAGGCTACGGCTCGCACGAAGATATGGCAACAGCCTTAATTCCGACCATTCAAGAACTGCAACAAAAAGCCAAAGCTCAAAGCCGTGATGTTGCTTTTGTGGCAACCGTATGCGGTACTCGCAGCGATTACCAAGGCTATGATGAAACCGTGCGTAAATTGGTAGAAGCAGGCGTTGAAGTATGCGAAACCAATAAAGCTGCAGTAGAAAAATCATTAGATTTATTAGGTTTACCATTTGATGAGCCAACCAAACCAATCCAGCCGAAAACCGTAGTGCAAGGCGAAAATAGCCCAGCTTCTGAGCAGTTATTACGCTTATTATCTGAAAAACCTAAAATCATTAATATTGGTTTAAAAAGTTTTGCAGATGTAGCAGAAAAATTTGGCTGCCAAGTAGTGCAATTTAACTGGCAACCTCCAGCAGGTGGTAATATTCAGTTGATCAAAGCACTGAATTTCTTAAACGAATATGAAGCGGTGGATATTGATGAGGCAAATCGTAAAGTGATTGCTAAGGTTGTGGCAGCCACACCAATTATTCGTGATAACGTGTTGGCAAAAACGGTGATCAAAGAGCTAAATGACGGCAAAGTGATCTTACACGCTGGTCCACCAATTCAATACAAAGATATGCCGAACACGGTGCAAGGTTCTTGCGTTGGGGCAGTATTATTTGAAAAATGGGCGACAGATGAAGCCTCGGCTCGTGCTTTATTAGAAAACGGCGACATTACATTTATGCCGTGCCACCATGTGAATGCGGTGGGTCCGATGGGCGGAATCACGACAGCAAATATGCCTGTTTGGGTAGTAGAAAATGCTACAGATGGCAATTTCGCTTACTGTACAATGAATGAAGGTATCGGTAAGGTATTGCGTTTTGGTGCGTATTCAGATGAAGTGGTGAAACGTTTAGAATGGATGCGTGATGTATTAGGTCCAACACTTGGCAAGGCAATCCGTTCAATGGAAAACGGTTTGGCAGTCAATCCACTGGTGGCGAAAGCGATTGCGATGGGGGATGAGTTCCACCAAAGAAATATTGCAGCCTCAATGTCTTTCTTCAAAGAAGTGGCTCCTCGCATTACTGCAATGAGTGATTTGGCAGAAAATGATAAATACGATGTGATTAAATTTTTAGCGGATACCGATCAATTCTTCTTAAACATTATGATGGCAAGCTGTAAAGCGATTATGGACGGGGCGAGAACTATTACAGAGGGTACGGTTGTGACTGCAATGTGTCGCAATGGGGTGCATTTTGGTATTCGTATTGCGGGTATGGGCGATGAATGGTTTGTAGGTCCAGTAAATACACCACAAGGCTTGTATTTTACTGGCTATGACGGCGAAGATGCTTGCCCTGACATTGGCGACTCAGCAATTACCGAAACCCTTGGTGTAGGTGGCTTAGCGATGATTGCAGCACCAGCGGTAACTCGTTTTGTGGGAGCAGGTGGTTATGAAGATGCTCTTCGCACCAGTAATGATATGATGGAAATTTGTATCGACCGTAACCCGAACTATGTGGTGCCAAACTGGAATTTCCAAGGCGCTTGCTTAGGTGTTGATGCTTGTTTAGTGGTAGAAAAAGGCATTACGCCAGTTATCAATACGGGTATCGCTCATAAAGTGGCAGGTTTTGGGCAGATTGGTGCTGGTACCGTTCGCCCACCGCTTGCCTGCTTTGAAAAAGCCGTGCTTGCGTATGCGAGAAAGTTAGGGTTTAACGAGTAAAATACTGCATTAACCTAGCCACGGCGTGGTTGAGATAATAGAACCCCATACGACTCGTATGGGGTTGTAGTTCGGATAATTTTTAAGGATAGATAATGTCAAAACAAACCATCGTTTTAGCTTTGGGCGGCAATGCTCTTGGCAATAATTTAACAGAACAGCGTGAGGCGGTTGCAAAAACAGCGAAAGTGATTGTGGATATTTTGCAACAAGGTAAAAATATCGTTATTACTCACGGGAATGGACCGCAAGTGGGAATTATCCAACGAGCAATGGACGATTTTGCTAAAACTTCAGGCGATGAAATTCCATTACCAACTTGTGTAGCAATGAGTCAGAGCTATATCGGCATTGACTTGCAAAATGCGATTAAATATGAACTGGTTGCTCGTGGCATTCAGAATAAAGTGAGTACAATTTTATCGCAAATTGCAGTTGATCCGAAAGATCCTGCATTCCAAAATCCAGATAAGCCGATTGGTAGATTCTTAACTAAAGAAGAAGCCGAAGAATTAGAGACAAAAGGTATTTGTACAATGGAAGATGCAGGACGTGGTTATCGTATTGTTGTGCCTTCTCCTAAACCACTACGGATTTGTGAATTAGAAACGATTAAAACGCTAGTAGAAGCAGGGCATATTGTTATTGCGTGTGGCGGTGGTGGTATTCCTGTTATTGATGATGAGCAAGGGCGTTTAGTCTGTGTAGATGCGGTTATTGATAAAGATAATGCCAGTTCGTTATTAGCTGAAAAGCTCAATGCAGACTATTTAGTTATCTTAACAGCAGTAGAAAAGGTTGCCATTAACTGGGGTAAGCCTAACCAAGAGTGGCTTTCTGAATTAAGCACAGAACAGGCTCGCCAATATATTGCCGAAGAGCAATTTGCAAAAGGATCAATGCTGCCTAAAGTAGAGGCTGCGTTAAAATTTGCAGAAAGTGGTGAAGCACGTAGAGCATTAATCACCTTGCTAGATAAGGCTGCAGAAGGCATTGCAGGCGAAACAGGTACGGTAATTTATTCGTAAAATATCTAGCACAAGCGGTCATTTTTCTTCATTTTTTTTCAATTAGGTTATTTAAACGAAAATGGATATTCCAGTTAATTTTTTTATGTGGTTTATGGCGTCATTGCCGATTATCACCTTAGTTATTTTAATGGTTAAATTCCAATGGGGGGCGACTGAAGCTGCTCCTGTTGGATTATTAATTACCATTATTTCAGGCATTTTTTTATACAAAGCAGATATTACATTAATTGCAATTGAATCAGCAAAAGGGATTTGGTATGCATTAATTATTTTGTTAATTGTTTGGACTGCGGTATTAATGTATCAAGTCAGTGACGCTGCAAAAGCCTTTTTAGTCATTCGTTCGGAAATGAGTAAATTATTCCCGAACGAATTATTACTGGTATTGGCAATGGGCTGGATTTTTGAAAGTTTCTTACAAGGTATTACTGGCTTTGGTGTGCCAGTAGCAGTGGGCGCCCCGCTTTTAATTGGCATTGGGGTTCGCCCATTATGGGCAGTTGTTTTGCCATTGTTAGGTCAGGCTTGGGGAAATACTTTTGGTACATTAGCGGCTGCTTGGGATGCTTTAGCAGGCTCAGCTGGGCTTGAAATTGGTAATGAAAAATACTTTTTAACAGCACTTTGGTCTTCTGCATTCTTATGGTTTTGGATTGTCATTACAGGCTTAGCGATTGCGTGGTTTTATGGTAGAGGCAAAGCAGTTAAAAAAGGCTTAGTTGCAACCTTAATTATTGCGACTATTCAAGGCGGTGGTGAATTATTACTTAGCCAGGTAAATACAACAATTTCAGCGTTTATTCCTGCTTGTTTGTCAATTTTAGCGATTGTGCTTATCAGCAAAATGAGTATGTATAAAGAAGTTTGGTGTGTGGAAGAGAGTCCAATTATGGATAGAACTAAAACCACCGAAACGGAAGAAGCATTGCCGAATATGAATTTGTTACAAGCCTTTATTCCTTATATTGTGCTTTCAGTGATGACGCTTGCAATTCTTGTCATTACGCCAATCAACCAATTCTTATCGCAATTTAAGTTCGGCTTTGCATTCCCTGAAACGATAACAGGCTATGGCTTTTTGAATAAGGCTTATACCTCTTATTCGCCTATTGCCATTTTTACTCACGCAAGTATGTTCTTATTTATCTCTTCAATTATTGGCTTGATTTATTACCAACGCAAAGGCTGGATTGCAAAAGGAGAATCAAAAACGATTTTTGCTAAATCTATTTCAATGACAACGCCGTCTGGTATTGCAGTAGTAGGGCTTGTGATTATGTCGAAAATTATGGGGGGGACAGGGCAAACCGCCGTATTGGCTGAAGGAATGGCTGCGGTATTAGGTAAAACGTATGTGATTTTATCACCATTTATTGGTTTGTTAGGTACTTTTATGACGGGGAGCAATATGAGCTCTAATATTTTATTTGGTGACTTTCAAATGACGACCTCCAAACTCCTGAATGCGAATTCAGCTGCTGTGCTTGGAGCCCAAACTGCGGGTGGCGCTATTGGCAGTGCAATTAGCCCAAGTAAGATAATTTTAGGTACGACAACGGCTAATATTTTAGGTAAAGAAGGCGATGTGTTAAAAACAATTATTTGGATAACGTTACTTCCTATTTTATTAATTGGCGTTGTGGCTTATTTTGCTTCACTTTAGGAGGAGTTTATGACAGTAAAATCTACATTAGAAAGTAGTTTTTTTAAAACTAAAGCAGGCAAAATGACTCTTGCTTTCATTGTGATTATGTTAGCGTTTGCATTGATTATGCTTGGCATTTATCAAGTGAATAATGTCTTTATTCATATAGGATTTGTGCTAATGTTGCTGGCAATGTTATATTCGCCAGTTGATGTATTTATTCTAAATCGTAAGAAAAATTAACGTATGGCGAAATATTTTCGTTTATAAAAAGGAATAAAAAAATGGAACGAATTACTCAGCGTATTACGCAAAATTTAGAAACTTTAAAACAATTTACCGCGACACCAGGTAATGGTTGTACACGTTTACCGTTCTCACCAGAGGCGAGAAGTGCGGTAAATTATTTAAGAGATTTAATCGTGGAAGTTGGTCTTCGTGTGAAAGAAGATGAAGCTGGAAATATTTTCGGTATTTTAGAAGGCGAAGAGCCCAATTTACCCTGTGTGATGTCTGGTTCTCACTATGACAGTGTGCTTCATGGTGGCGATTATGATGGTATCGCAGGCGTGATTACGGCACTGGAAACGGCTCGTTTATTGAAAGAAAGCGGAAAAAAATTTAAACGTAGCTTTGTCGTTGCAGGCTTTAATGACGAAGAAGGTATGCGTTTTGGCACAGGTTATTTTGGATCGGGTGCAATGTTAGGGCTTCGTGATGCAGAGTATTGCAAAAAATTCTTAGATAAAGATGGCATTTCCATTTATGAAGCAATGCGTAATTATGGTTTAGATCCAGAAAAAGTTCAAAATGCAAAATGGGAAGAGGGCTCAATTGGCCACTTTATTGAAACCCATATTGAGCAAGGACCGGTGTTAGAAAATCAAGGGCTTGAAATTGGTTTAGTAACGGGTATTGTTGGCTTACATCGTCATATGTTTACGGTTCATGGGCGAGCAGATCATGCAGGCACAACCCCAATGGATATGCGTTTAGATGCCGTTGATGTGGCAACTAAAGTGATTGCTAAAATTGCAGACTGGGCAAGAGAGAAAAATGATGGCACTGTAGCGACGGTTGGCTATATGAATGTTCTACCTGGTGGGATTAACATTGTGGCAGAAAAAGTGATCTTTAGTGTTGATATTCGTTCTTTAAATATGGCAAATATTGAAGATATTACGGCAAAAATTGATGCAGCATTAGCGGAGGAAACTAAAAAAATTGGTTCGAGATTTGATAAAGAGACAAAATTGGTTATTCAACCCGTTAAGCTATCTGAAAAAATGTTAAACATTTTAGAAGAGGCTACTAAAGCTCACCAATTCAGCTATAAACGTTTGCCAAGTGGAGCAGGACACGATTCATTAGAAATTGGGCAAAAAATTCCAACTGTGATGATCTTTGTTCCAAGTAAAGAGGGGCGGAGCCATACTCCAGTAGAGTTTACTGAGTATCACTATTTCTCAAAAGCAGCGGTATTACAACAAGAATTAGTTGAGCAATTATTAGACGAATAATATTCAAATGAGGGGATTTGCAAAGTTTTTTTAAAATTTGACCGCTTGTAAATTGCCTATAAATTTTAATACAAACACAACTATAAGGAGTATTTGACTATGTATGATCTCATCATAAAAAATGGGAAGATAGTCTTATCCGATACCGTTTTCAACGGTAATATTGCCGTTAATTCAGGTAAGATTGCTGCTATTTTAGAAGAAGGCACAGAGCCAGATGCAAAAGACGTTATTGATGTTAAAGGAAATTATGTTTTTCCAGGGGCAATAGATACTCACACCCATCTTAATGACCCAGGTTATGAATGGCGTGAAGATTATGCACACGGTACAGCCGCCGCCGCAGTTGGCGGATATACCACCATTATTGATATGCCTTTGCAAAATGAGCCTGCTTTAACTAATGGCAAAATATTTGATGCCAAAATGGCTAAAGTATCGCCAAATGCGTATGTCGATTACTGTTTCTGGGGTGGTTTAGTACCAAGTAATTTTGAGCATTTAAGTGAATTAAATGATAAAGGCTGTGTCGCGTTAAAGTCCTTTATTGGGCCTGTTTCTCCTGATTATGCTTCACTTAACTATGGTCAAACTGTTGAGGCAATGGAAATTATCCAAAAATTTGGTGGTCGTGCTGGCTTCCATTGTGAAGATTTTTCCACCATCAAATGGCAAGAGCAAAGAATGAAAAACGAAGGGCATTTAGACTGGAGAGCATTTCTAGATTCCCGTCCGCTTATTGCAGAAATGCTTGCCACCATTAATATTATTGAAATTGCTAAAGCGACGGGCTGTAAGGCGCATATTTGCCATGTTAGCCATCCTGATGTAGCTCAAAAAATTAAAGAAGCTCAACAAGAGGGCTATGATATTACCGCTGAAACCTGTGCACATTATCTCTGCTTTAGTGAAGATGATGTGATTGAAAAAGGGGCGTTGTTCAAATGTGCTCCGCCACTTCGCTCAAAATCTGATGTTGATCGTCTATGGAATTATGTGGTAGATGGGACATTTAGCGGCATTAGTAGCGACCATTCTCCTTGTTCTTATGATGAAAAGTACAATGAAATTTTAGGTCAAAAAATTAACAATGTATTTGATGTATGGGGCGGGATTAGTGGCATTCAAAGTTGTGTACAAGTGGCTTTCTATGAGGGTTGTATAAAGCGTGGAATATCTCCAAGTGTATTGGCAAATGTAATGGCAAAATTACCAGCTAAAGCGTTCGGTATTTATGGGCAGAAAGGCGATATTCAAGTTGGATTTGATGCAGATTTTACGATTATTGACCCAAACAAGCAGTGGGAAATTAAAGCGGAAGATCTGCAATATGTGAATAAAATCTCCGCTTATGTGGGCAAAAAAGGTCAAGGTTTACCAGTTTGCACCATCGTACGTGGTAAAGTGATTGCTCAAGATGGGAAACTCACCGACAGCAAAGGTTTTGGAAAATTTATTACTAAAACAAAACAAGGAGCATAACAATGCAACACAACACACAACTTAACCCTGAGTTAGCAAAAGAAGTAAATGTTGACTTACAGCCAACCAAAGAACGCATTATGGATAACTTTTCCTATTGGGCAAGTTTTTTAGGTGGCTGTGTTTCTATTGGTACATTTTCTATGGGGGCAAGTCTGATTGGAGCGTTAACGATAACACAAGCGATTATTGCAATGTCGTTTGGTTGTATTGTGATTGCTATCGGCCTTGTGCTAATTGGCAATAGCGGGCATAAATATGGTATTCCGTTCCCAATCCAACTACGAAGCTCTTTTGGTACAACAGGTGTAAAAATTCCTGGTATTTTACGTGGTGTCCCTGCAATCGTTTGGTTTGGATTCCAAAGTTGGGTAGGGGCAGGTGCTATCAATATGTGTTTAAAACTGTTGTTCGGTTTTGATAACTTGCCTGTTGTTTATGTGCTATTCACTGTTCTTCAAGTTGGCTTATCCATTAATGGTTTTAAAGGTATTAAATGGTTGGAAAATGTTTCTTGTGTGTTCCTCATCGGTATTCTTGCTTATATGCTTTATGTTGTGAATACAAAATTCTCTGTAGAAATAGGCGAGCGCTTTGCCAATATTGAAGGCACTTGGGGAATGCCATTCTGGGCTGCAACTACAGCATTCTTGGGTATTTATTCAACAATGATTTTAAATGCTTCCGATTATTCTCGCCACGTTAAAAAAGGAACAACCCCAACAGCAACAGGTGTGATTTATGTATTATCAATCCTCCCTGTAACCTTATTTATGGGGTTAATAGGGTTGTTAGTTACGGCAGCTACAGGCAATAGTGACCCAATTGAAGTATTTGCAACTGCAATGGATAATAAATTTTTAACTGTAATAACGTTATTATTCATAGCTTTTGCACAGGTTACGACAAACGTGTTGAATAATATTGTTCCGCCATCTTACATTTTAATGGATTCATTTAAAATGAAATGGTCGCATGCCACCATTTTAGTGGGCATTCTTTCTATATGTGTAATGCCTTGGAAATTGGTAACTGCTGAATCAGCAGATGGATTATCTTTGTTTATTAAAATTTACTCGGCATTCTTAGGCCCTATTTTTGCGGTAATGGTCGTCGATTACTGCATCTTAAGAAAACGTACTTTAAACGTAAATGACTTATATAATAAAGAAGGTATTTTCAAAGGGATTAACTGGGCTGCAATCATAGCTATTACAATTGGTTCACTTTGCTCATTGATTGTGGTTGATCTTTCTTGGTATGTGAGTTTACTTCCTTCTGGTTTAAGCTACTACTTTCTTATGAAAGTATTGAAAAGTTCAGCATCTTTCCGTAAAGGGACGATTTTAGAATAAACCAAAGGAAAGGCCTTTATCTCTTGAATGTAGCGGCAGGTTAAACCTGCCGCTATATAAATTTGTGGATTTGCTCTTGTCATATCGAACATATACGAGATGACATCGTATTTTATTATTTAAACTCTTTCATTAATTTTTCTACTGTTTGGCAATTCTTCTGAAAACTACGGCAATGAGAGCACATCATTAAGTGAACTTCGAGCTGTAATTTCTGTTTAAACATCAATTTTTGTTCACAAGAGAAGGAAATTAACTCGGTATATTTCTTACAATTAAACATATTATTCTCCAAACCATTTTTGTGTTAGGCAAACTTGTAGCTGTAATCTTGCCCGATAAAGTAGTGTATGCAGATTTGCAGTGGAAATATCGCATTCTCTGCAAATTTCATCGCTTTGCATTTCCAAGTGGCTTCGCATCATAAATACTCGAGCTTGGCTTGGCGGTAAATGATTCAGGCAAAGGTCAAATACTTGCCAAAACTGATCGGAATAAGCTTGGCTATCCGTGCTTTTCCATTCGGAGGATTGATAAACATCACTATCCCACATCCCGTTTTCGTGGAATAATTTCTCGCTGAGATCTTTTTCGTCTTGTTCGACTAATTCGGATATAGCTACCATTTTGCTCTTAGTCTTGAGTAGATCAACGAGCTTATTTTTTAAAATTGCAAATAACCAAGTTTTTAATGCACTTTTACCTTTAAAACTATCAGCATATTTATATGCACTGACAAAGGCTTCTTGTACCGCATCTTCGGCAAGATCTCTATTTTTTAAATGTAAAATGGCAAATTTCACCATTTGCAGTCGGATTTCTTCTAGCTGCTGAGGGGAAATTTGTCGTAGGATTGGAGTATTCATCTATATTCTATGGATAACGTTGTTTATTTGATTCTTCATTCTCTCTTTTCTTTTTTGTTAAAAAGAAAGTCATACTATACGGGATAAATCACGTCTGCATTTACCCATTTTACCCAAATCTGCTGTAATACGGCTTTCAAATTTGTGTTTTGGTCGAGAAATTCACGGAGTTCTTCAAATAAGCCATTGAGTGAATTGGCCCCTTCCTGTAATGAGCTGAGCAAGAAAAAATCGAGTTCCTCAAGCGTATTATGATAAATACCAAATTCAGCATCTCGCCAAACTAATACATTACTGGGTTCTTGTTCAAACTGCTTGAAGTTACTACGTAGAAAGTGAGTTTCATATTGACGCAGCTCAGCTGCACCAGAAAATTGCATTATAGTATCGTTATCCCATTCAAATTCTGATGGTACGGTTGCCATTGATACCTCAGCCAGTAATTGAGCATTTTCAAAGTCCATCAACTCAAGCAAGTGTGGTGGCATACAGCCATTTTCTCGGCAAAAATTGAGAAATTCGCCAGCAATATCTTGGAAAAAGGGCGAGTGAGCCTTACCTTCTCGTATAAATTTTTCTTTGACTGCAAGCCATTCTTCAGGACTTAGATGTTGAGGGAGCTGTACATAACAACGGTCGATAAAACCGAGAGTATTATTGCGAACCAAGCGAGAATAGACGCCAAGCCGCTGTGGAGAGATATTACCACTCATCAGCTTTACATCGTTATGGCGAATTGCATTCGTAAACTCGGCTTGAATCTCTTTGAGTGAAGGTTTGTGTTCTTCAACGAGTTTAAGCGGCATTTTTTAGCCTCGTTTTTGCATATTTTTTCTGTAAGCTCATAATGTGCTGTACTTCACTAATCAGTTCTTGAAACGGTGGGAAGTTGAAATCCCGTTCTAACAGTGTTGGTGGAATATGCGGTAGGCGTTCATAGGTGTACTCTAGTAAATCCCACACGGTTTTTTGTACCGCTTCTCCGTGGGTATCGACCAATAAAGTTGGCAGATGACGCAATTCGCCTTTCACCATATTAAATGATTCGCCCTCGGTCATTTTAACTTCTTCCGCCGCACCGTGATCTTCATCGTGGCCTGCAATATGAATATAATTGACACGAGATTTATCCACTTGATCAATAAATACAAATGGATCAAGCAAGCCGTGATTTACGCCATTAACATAAATATTATTCACATCAAGGTGAATGCCACAATCCGCTTCTTGGGCAATTGCATTGAGAAACTCTACCTCATTCATCGTACTGGTTGGTGAATGCAGATAGTAGGACGTATTTTCAAGGGAAATTTGCATACCTAAATAATCTTGCACTTGTTTAATGCGATTTGCCACGTGATGTACGGCTTCATCGGTAAACGGCATTGGCAGCAGGTCATATAAATGCCCTTCACATTCGCAATAGCTTAAATGATCAGAGAAGAAAAAGGAGTTATACTGCTGCTGCATATTCTTGATCCCTTTTAGTAGCGTCATATCTAAAGGCGCTTGCCCGCCGAGAGAGAGGGATAAACCGTGAATAATAACAGGGATTTTTTCAGCGACTTTATCGAAGTTATACCGAGCCTGACCGCCCATTTTCAGCCAGTTTTCTGGGGCTACTTCCATAAAATTAATTATATTGTTATCTGTGAGAGATAAAAATCCGTCCGCTAGATCACGGCGATAGCCTAGACCGGCACCAGTAAATTTTAGCATCGTCTTGTTCCTTTAATTTGCAAAAAATCAGCGGAATTTAACCGCTTGTAGATTGTGTTTATAAGAGGTTAGGTGCGTTTAGAAAACGCACCTTCGCTACTTACTTAGAAGCTCCACACTTGCCTTCACCGCATTTACCTTCTGCCGCTTTTGGTGCCGTTGCTCCACATTTCCCTTCGCCGCATTTACCTTCGGTTGCTTTTGACTCAGAAGAGGTTGCTCCACATTTGCCTTCGCCACATTTACCTTCTGTAGCTTTGGTTTTTACACATTTGCCATCTTTTACTTCCATACAAGCATCTGCTTTCACTGATTTAGTTTCAGCGTTTACAGTTGCAGTTGCCATAGTTAATGCACCAGCTAATGCCATTAAAGTTGCTTTTTTCATTAAAAAATTCTCCATAAATTAAGGGATTAAAGGAATTTCAACCAGCGTTTGGTTGGGGATTTTTTCTGTAACAGAAAATCGAGAGAGAGTGAGCCAGCACCTTGTAGTAAAAGTGGTACTAACATCACTAAATAAATGAGTGCCATTTTATAGCCATTGTTGCAGACATTGTAGCCATTGCCAGCGTGAACAGCATACCACGCTACCGCTGTTAAGATCATTAATCCTAACGCACTGAAGCGGGTGAACAGACCTAAAGCGAGTAAAATAGGCAGTAAGATTTCCGCTCCGCTAGCAATAGCCCAGCTAAGATCGGCTGGTAGTACGTTAAAGGGGAATGGGAAGCTCTCTTGAATTGAGGCAAACCAATTTTCACCGTTTAGTTTTGATAACCCTGCTTCAAAAAATTCATAAGCAAGAAATAGACGTAATACAAGAAAGCCCAAGCCGTTTTTACAAGCTGTCATTGAGCAAGCTGACTGGGTTGAAAATGATGACATAAAAATGCTCCTAACTAAAAATGTGACTATTAGACAGAATAAGTATACGTTTATTACAAAAAATGTGTGAAAAATTATAACCTATTTTTATAGGTAAATAAAAATAGGTTAAATTCAGTGCAGAATTTAACCTATTTGTTTTTTAGCAAGGGTATTTAATTAGCTTTAGCTAGTTTATATTGCTGTTTATCAGGCGCTGTAATTAAAATTTCCTTCGGCGGTGTTTTCTGACGATGTAAAATTCCAACTACGTTACCTACGATAGCGATATCCTGAAATTGACCTTCAACTTTATATTTACTCATATCAATGCCATCTTTAAAAATTAAGAAGGTACTGATTTTAGTACTACGGATATTTTCTAACCCTAATGCGTGTTGGTTAACCACATTATAGATAGGCACTTTTCGTTTAGCATATTGACTAATTAATTTCGTATCTTGACTCAATGCTAAAATATCACCGAGCTTTTTTTCTTCAGCACTGCTAACCTCGCTATATGATCCTTTATTTGATTGAGGAGGTACTGAGATATTCTCAATAAGTTTTTTTGAGGAGTCATCTTCTGATTTCTCACTTTTTTTCTCAGTAGGATCTGAAACTATGGGTACAGAGATAATATTACGCTCTTCCTCTTCTTGAACTAGAGCTTTATTATCATAGACCACATCCCCAATAAATTGAGTTGGAGCTAAACTGACATTGTTGCCAACTAAAGCCAACACTACTTTATCATCTAGCATATCAAAGCGTAATTGCTGGTTACTATTTTGCTGTTTAAGTTGCTGGTTTATTTGATCGAGCAAATGTTGCAAGGTATCGTTATCGGTCTGTTTCAACTTTACTTGAATAGATGAATTATGCTGTGTGGCATAATAACCAATTCCTAACTTCTCAGCGAGTTGTTGAGAGAGATCACCAACGTTACCTTTATAAGTTACCGCAATACGTGCTTGCTGGTATTTTGTTAAGCTCGCCTCATCAGCATAAGAGAAACCTAATGGAGCTAAAAGTAACATAGCAGCAAGTATTTTGTTTGCCTTTACAAAATGAGCATTCATTTTTTTAGTCATACAATACATTATGTTTCCTTACCATGAGAAACCAATACCAGCACCAACCGCAAAATTACTGTTTTGCGATACAGATGTGCCTAGCTTGTAAGATATTCTACCGTTATCACTAAGGCCATTTAAACCTACTGCAACTGAAGTGGTACCAAGGGTATGGCCTGTAGCGACAGAGAGTTGACGTTTTCCTGGTACAGATACTTGAGGTAAGCTTGCTATTGCGATAGCATTTGATACCGAACCTTTCACGTTTTTTACCTCTTTTTCTACATTACCGACCCTGTTTTCTACATTACCGACCCTGTTTTCTACACCACCAACTCTGTTTTCTACACCACCGACTCTGTTGACTACATTACCGACTCTGTTTTCTACATCACCAACTCTGTTTTCTACACCACCGACTCTGTTGACTACATTACCGACTTTGTTTTCTACATCACCGACTCTGTTGACTACATTACCGACTTTGTTTTCTACATCACCGACTCTGTTGACTACATTACCGACTTTGTTTTCTACATCACCAACTCTGTTTTCTACATTACCGACTCTGTTTTCTACACCACCGACTCTGTTTTCTACACCACCGACTCTGTTGACTACATTACCGACTTTGTTTTCTACACCACCGACTCTGTTTTCTACATTACCGACTCTGTTGACTACATTACCGACTTTGTTTTCTACATTACCGACTCTGTTTTCTACGTTACCGACTCTGTTTACTACATCACCGACTCTGCTAACTACATTACCGACTTTGTTTTCTACACCACTGATTTTGTTATTTACTACACCTATTTCACGATCAAGTTGTGCTTTATTTACCGCATCTGTTGGTGCAAGACCTTCAGAAAGTCCAGTTAAGAGACGAGTATTGCCAGACTTATTGCTGATATTGACTTCATTACCATCTAAATGGTTAGCAATCCCTACTACACCTGTAGTTGTATATCTTACAACACCGATTTTACCTTCATTGGCTGCTGTGGTTAGAGTATCTAATCCACTATCAAGCTGTTGTTTATTTATCGCATCTGTTGGTGCAAGACCTTCAGAAACGCCAGTTAAGCGACGAGCCGTGCCAGAGCTATTTTGGATATTAACTTCATCACCACCTAAATGAGTGGCAATCTCTACTGTACCTTTAGTACCCGTAGCAGTTTCGGTCGTTTTATATTTTACTGCACCGATTTTACCTTCATTAGCTGCTGTGGTTAGAGTATCTAATCCACTATCAAGCTGTTGTTTATTTACCGCATCTGTTGGTGCAAGACCTTCAGAAACGCCAGTTAGGCGACGAGCCGTGCCAGAGCTATTTTGGATATTAACTTCATCACCACCTAAATGGGTAGCAATCTCTACTACACCTTTAGTCGTACCTGTAGTCGTTTCAGTCGTTTTATATTTTACCGCACCGAGTTTACCTTCATTAGCTGCTTTGGCTACGGCATATAATTGGCTACCATTTACTGCATCAGTACTGGTTTCAGAAACTAAACCTGCAGCAACATTTTGAATACGACGCTCTTTACCTTTTGCCCCAACAGTCACGACTCCAGCAGGCTCTGAGGCGGCAAATTTATAGATCTCACCTAAAATCTCGGCATGTGCGTATTGCGTTGTGCCAGCCGTTTCAGGTGTCAGTTTTACGGTTGTTGCGGATTCATTGCCTAAATTTACTGAGTTTTCAGCTGTTTGGGTAATATTTGAACCAATAACTACTGCATTTTTATGCAAAACGAGATTATCAGAACCAATACTCATTGCCCCATTGCCAGATACAATAGCATTTGAACCAATACCTACGGCTTTTTCACCAGAAACACCTACATTATCACCAATCGCAATAGCAGATGCCCCGTTGGCAATGGCATTTTCGCCTAAAGCAAGGGCTTTTTCTTTTAATGCTTGTGCACCTTTACCAATTGCAATCGCACTTTCTGCGTTTGCTTTTGAATTTGCACCTAGTGCGATAGCATTATTACCCGTAGCTTGTGAATCCGTGCCGAATGCGATGGCATTCTCACCAGAAGCAAAGGCATTCGTGCCTTCTGCAAGTGCATTTTTACCTTTTTTACCCAGTGGTGAGTTATCTAATTGGTTATTTAGCCCTAGTAATTCATCACGCTTTTCTTTGAGCGTTTGCTGGTTTTTTGCTAAGGCTGCTTTAGCCTCATCAAGCTTTGAGGTTAAATCATTTTTCACATCTTCCGCAAGTTTTTCTTCACCAGTTAAAGCTAAAGCATTAATTTGGTTTTCAAGTCTCTCGATCTCCCTTTCTTTATCATCAACCTCTCGTGCTTTAGTAGCTATTTCAGCCGTTTTTTTCTTGATTTCATCTTGTATAGCACTAGATACTGTATTTTCTTTGTATGGTTTTAATGTTGTTTTGGCTTCCTCTTCATATTTTAACCATAGATTTTTGGATTTTGTCATTTGATCTTTAATTTCAGGAATCCAATCGGTAGGTACAAATCCATTAATATAACTTTTAGGATTTTTTGCTTGTTGATTGAGATATTTTCTTAATTCAATCGCTTTAGCTGTTTTGGTATTACGCTCCTCTTCACTTAAGTTATTTTTGGATAAAGCTCTTAATGTTACAGTATATTCCTCTACCTTATTCATAAAAGGAATTACATTATCATTCATATAAGTGCGATATTCTTCTTTATCAAAGATCCACGCATCGCTATTATAATCAATTAAATCTCTGAAGTTATTGAAATTAGCCACAGCTTCTTCTAAATCAACAATTTGTTCTTCAGTAATGTTTGATGTTTGTTGTGCAATAGCATCGTTGACAGCAGTAAATTGCCAAGACAGATCTCTAGGGGATGGCATTTCTTTGTAGTTTTTTAAACTTCTTTTAAGTGCAGGTGCTGTTAAGAATTCCAATGAATTATCATCTCGATCAATAAAGAATTTACCATCGGTTCCATATAGATTCTTCAGTTTATGAAATGTAGAGTCAGGTTTATTAGATAATTCTTTTACTAGGTTTTCATAGGACATTTTTGCAACTACAAGATGGTAATTTTCAGCCCGCCTATCAGGTTTAGGATTTACTAAGCGTGCAGTATCACCTAGAGCAGAAATAACTCGATCATCTTTTTGAGTCACAAATGCCCGCATGAGTTCTGTTGAAGTTAGATTATCATCATAATAAATTCCATTTAGTGTTCGATAGTTAAAAGTAGAATTAGCCCACCTATTAATAGCATCGTAATAGGTATCATAAGTAAGGTATTTATTATATGTTGATGTCTTTATAGCAAAATCATCCTTAACTCTATTCAGGAAGTCAGGAATGGCATTTACTAAGTTACCTTGAATATTGCGATAACCTTCAATGAGATCTTTATATTTGTCATTTGAAAGATTAATATTAGGGAAATCAGTTTCAATTTTAGTTTTTAAGTCTGTTGCTAATTGATCTACCCCATTAGTTTTTGATAATTTAGTCCAGTCTAATGATTCTATTACTGTAGTAAATTTTTGATATGTTTCTTGTTTATTTTTTCCTGGTAAAAAACTAGTATTAAAATTATTTTGCAATTCTAGTAACTGGTTTCTTCTATTAACTAATTCTTTCCGAATTGGTATAACTCTATTGGCTAATGTTACTTGTTGTGCTTGTTTTTCACGTACACGCTCTAAAATAGTGTCATATTGAGCAATCTGACTCTTTAAAGCATCTTGTAATTGTTGATTAACAGAGCCTTGTTTTTCTTGTTCAGCAATTTGAGTACGTAACTCTTCAATTTGATTAACTAAATCACGGAAGTTTTCTAACTCCGCATTGAATTCTTTGGGGGAGATATTACCACCGGTTGCAATGGCATTCTTGCCGATTGCTTGAGAACCTGTGCCTGACGCGAAACTACCTTCACCTACAGCAAGGTTATTGGTGCCAGCGGTGTTGCCTAAAGGAAGTGGATTGGCATAAGAGACTTGGCTAAGCCCTATCAGAGCGGTAAGCAAGGTAACAGCAGGGAACTCTTTTGTGTGTTTTTTATACAGGCGGGGGGGGTAAAACTAAAGTTTGGCATATCAAAATTTCCTCATTAAAATTTTTACTTTTCATTCTTAAAAAAAGAAATGCTCCGTATCATAATATTTAATTTGATTAAATAAAATAGGAAAAGATTAAATTTGTGAAAATATTTTGAGTTTCTGCGGTTTTACTGTGGATAAATATCCACAGTATTAATTATTAGTGAGTTGTATTGTAAATTTAGGAAGGTGGTTATTTATCAGCCTCTTTATAGACTGCCAAGGCAGCTGCAACCGCATCGCCTGAAGGCACTTTTACTTTATGGCTTAAAAGTACGGCTTCTAACGCACCTAAGGTTAAAAGTACGTTACGTTTTTGGCTTGAAAAGCCCATATTACCCACACGGATTACTTTCCCATCTAAGGGGCCGAATGAGGTGGCTAATTCAATACCGAAGTGGTTTAAAATATCACTACGCAATGCTGGGCCACTCATACCTTCTGGAATGTGGAATGCCGTTACAACGGGGGCTTTATGTTTGCGATCGCCAAAAATTTTCAAACCCATTGCTTCTAAACCTGCACATAATGCTTTGTCGTTTAAAATATGGCGAGCAAAACGAGCTTCTAAGCCTTCTTGTAAAATAATGCGTAACGCTTCGTGTACACCATATTGTGCAGAAGTGGCTTCTGTGTGGTGATTTAAACGGCGTGGGCTCCAGTAATCTTGTAGTTGTGCTAAGTCTAAGTAGTTACTTGGAATTGGCGGTAATGTGCCATCTACATCAGACTCTGCACGAATGCCTTTTTCCACACGTTTACGTTTTGCAATAATCTCTTCAATCCGTTTGTTATAAGTGATTAAAGCTGTGCCTGATGGGGCGGAAATACATTTTTGTGTACCGCCGATACAAGCATCAATGCCCCATTCATCCACACGAATATCTACACCGCCTAAGGTTGCAACGGTATCTACAATTAACATGGCATCATATTGTTTACAGATTTTGCCGATCTCTTCTAACGGTTGCATCATAGAGGTTGAGGTTTCGCCGTGAATAATTGCAACGGCTTTGTAGCCGCCTTTTTTCAACTCTGCTTCAATTTCTTCTGGTTCAAATACGGTTCCCCACTCTCTTTCGATAATGGTAATATCTGCACCGCTACGAGCTAAAATTTCATTTAATAAATAACCGAAACGACCAAATGCAGGAATTAATACTTTATCGCCTGGGCAAATCGCTGCGGTTAGAACAGTTTCTAAGCCACCACGAGAGGTGGAGTTGACTACATAAGTTTGCTCATTTTTCGTTTGGAATAAGCGGCGTTCCATTTCCATTGTTTCGTTCATTAATGAGGTAAACTCTGGATCAAATTGACCTAAAATGGGTGCAGACATTGCACGCAAAACACGTGGGTCAGCATCTGTTGGGCCAGGGCACATTAATAAACGTGGGGAAGGGTTGATTTCTCTGAATTGCATTATAATTTCCTACCTGTGTAATATGAATTAAAAAAACTTATGGATTTTACAATAAAAATTTGTGATTGCTCAATATTTTTTATATTTACGGGAAATTATTTGCAATTAGGGTGAGTGCAAGCGGTCATTTTTCTCAAGAAATTTGCACATTTTTAGGAAAAAATAACCGCTTATTGCTATTTGTTTTCTTTGCAAAACCTTGTATTTCAAGTACAATTCCCCGATTAATTTTTGATAAACAAATAACAAAACAGGACATTAACTGCCCGATGAAAATGCAAAATATTCGTAACTTTTCGATTATCGCTCATATCGATCACGGCAAATCGACTTTATCAGACCGCTTAATTCAAACTTGTGGCGGCTTATCAGACCGTGAAATGGAGGCTCAAGTATTAGATTCAATGGATCTTGAGCGTGAGCGTGGAATTACTATTAAAGCACAAAGTGTAACCCTAAACTATAAAGCGAAAGATGGCGAAACTTACCAGCTGAATTTTATTGATACGCCAGGGCACGTGGATTTCTCATATGAAGTTTCTCGCTCGCTTGCTGCTTGTGAAGGTGCTTTATTAGTGGTTGATGCAGGCCAAGGCGTGGAAGCACAGACGTTGGCGAATTGTTATACCGCAATTGAAATGGATTTAGAGGTTGTGCCGATTTTAAATAAAATCGATTTACCAGCCGCCGAGCCTGAGCGTGTGGCAGAAGAGATTGAAGATATTGTTGGTATTGATGCGATTGATGCAGTGCGTTGTTCAGCAAAAACAGGCTTAGGCATTGAAGATGTTTTAGAAGATATTGTCAAAAAAATTCCAGCCCCAGAAGGTGAGCCTGACGCACCGTTACAAGCGTTAATTATCGACTCTTGGTTTGATAACTATTTAGGCGTTGTTTCTTTAGTACGCGTGAAAAACGGTGTACTGAAAAAAGGCGATAAAATCAAAGTGATGAGTACAGGTCAGTCTTACAACGTCGATCGCCTTGGTATTTTTACACCAAAACAAGTGGATACCGCAGAACTTAAAACTGGCGAGGTAGGCTGGGTCGTTTGTGCGATTAAAGATATTTTAGGCGCTCCAGTGGGTGATACTTTAACTCATCATCACAACGCAGCAACTGAAGTATTACCTGGCTTTAAGAAGGTAAAACCACAGGTTTACGCAGGTTTATTTCCGATTAGTTCGGACGATTATGAAGCCTTCCGTGATGCCTTAGGCAAATTAAGCCTAAATGATGCATCCCTTTTCTACGAGCCTGAAACCTCAAGTGCGTTGGGCTTTGGCTTCCGGTGTGGCTTCTTAGGCTTGTTGCATATGGAGATCATTCAAGAGCGTTTAGAGCGTGAATACGATCTTGATTTGATTACTACCGCGCCAACCGTAGTTTACGAAGTGGTAGAAACCAGTGGCGAAACCATTTATGTTGATAGCCCATCTAAATTACCTGCCATTAATAATATTGCGGAAATTCGTGAGCCGATTGCAGAATGTAATATGCTTGTGCCGCAAGAGTTCTTAGGCAACGTGATTACCCTGTGTGTGGAAAAGCGAGGCGTGCAAACCAATATGGTGTATCACGGCAACCAAATCGCGTTAACTTATGAGATCCCGATGGGCGAAGTAGTGTTGGATTTCTTTGACCGTTTAAAATCCACCTCGCGTGGCTATGCTTCACTTGATTATGGTTTCAAACGTTTTCAAACTGCAGATATGGTGCGTGTGGATATTATGATTAATGGCGAGCGTGTTGATGCGTTGGCGATTATCGTTCATCGTGCAAATGCGGCTTATCGTGGGCGTGAATTAGTAGAAAAAATGCGTGAGCTGATTCCTCGTCAGCAATTTGATATCGCTATTCAAGCGGCAATTGGTAACCACGTCATTGCTCGCTCAACGGTAAAACAGTTGCGTAAAAACGTATTAGCAAAATGTTACGGTGGTGATGTAAGTCGTAAGAAGAAACTGCTACAAAAACAAAAAGAGGGTAAAAAACGAATGAAATCTCTCGGTAACGTAGAAGTGCCACAAGAAGCATTTTTGGCAATTCTTCATGTGGGTAAGGATTAATTGTCAATATTCGTGTAAAATACGACCGCTTGCAAGCGGTCATATTTTGAGAAAACTTTGCAATTTTGAATAAAAAGGAGCATTCAGTGGCACAATTTATGCCAATTATTTTTCTAGGTATTATTTATGGTATTTGGCAATGGCTTGATTCAATGCAACTGCCAAATACTATTTCCATTATTTTAGTTGCCTTGGTTATTATTTGTGGTGGATTTTGGGCGTTTTACAAATTCAGTGCTGACCCAAGACGTAAACAGGCGATTGTTCTACAACAAAAACGTTTAGGCAGAGAATTAACCGCTGAAGAAATAGCGGAAATTCAACCTAAATCCGCAGTAGGCGAATTTTTTGCCTCACTTTTCGGCATTTTATTCTTTGTTACAGTACTTCGCTCGTTCTTATTTGAACCATTTCAAATTCCAAGTGGTTCAATGGAGCCAACATTGCGTGTGGGCGATTTTTTAGTGGTGAACAAATTTAGTTACGGTATTAAAGATCCAATTTGGCAAAACACCTTGATTGAAACGGGCAAACCAGAACGAGGCGATGTGATTGTGTTTAAAGCACCTGCACAACCACACATTGATTATATTAAGCGTGTGGTGGCAGTAGGTGGTGATAAGCTTAAATATGATTTTGCAACTCAGCAATTAACAATAACTAAAATTAATGGTGAAACCAATGTGTTTGAATACAGTGAAGGCAAGCCAAATCCTGAGTTTTTTTATCATGGTGAAATGCAAATCGAACGCACCGAAAAAGGTAACGTAACTCATCAAATTTTAAATCACCCAATGGCATTTAACTATGCACCTTATTTCTACCAACAAGAAGGGCAAGCAGAGGGTGAATGGATTGTGCCACAAGGACACTATTTTGTGATGGGCGATAACCGTGATAACAGTGAAGATAGCCGCTTCTGGGGCTTTGTGCCTGAGAGAAACATCGTTGGTAAAGCCACTTTTATTTGGTTAAGTTTAGATAAAAAAGCAAATGAATTCCCAACGGGGCTTCGTTTTTCTAGAATGTTTACCTCAATCAATTAATCTTAACAGGGGCGTATGAGATACGCCCCTTTATTCACATAAACTATGCAACTAGAACGATTACAGAAAAAATTAGGTTATCAATTTCATCACCTTGATTACCTCATTCAGGCCTTAACACACCGCAGTGCGGCAACCAAAAACAATGAGCGTCTTGAATTTCTAGGCGATTCAATTTTAAATTTTACTATTGGTAAAGTATTATACGACAAATTTCCAAAAGCGAATGAAGGTGAGCTTAGCCGTATGAGAGCAACTCTTGTGCGTGAGCAAACTCTAGCGATTATTGCTCGCAAATTTGATTTAGGCGACTACCTAAAATTAGGTCCAGGAGAGCTAAAAAGTGGTGGTTTTCGCCGAGAATCGATTTTATCGGACTGTGTTGAAGCGATTATTGCGGCCATTTATCTCGATCAAAATATGGCAAAAGCAATGGAAAAGGTGGAAGATTGGTATTCAGATTTGCTTAAAGACATCAGTCCAGGCGATTCACAAAAAGATCCGAAAACACGCCTGCAAGAGTTTTTACAAGGTAGAAAATTGCCATTGCCTGAATATGATGTATTAGATATTAAAGGCGAAGCTCATAACCAAACTTTCCGTGTAACCTGTAAAGTGATTAATATTGAGGAAATCTTTATCGGAACAGGCACAAGCCGCCGTAAAGCAGAGCAGAATGCGGCGGAGAAAGTGTTAGAATCGATTAAAATGAAGAAGTAAGCACTCTCTCCCCTTGTGGGAGAGAGACCGCGTATGAGCGTTCAGCGAAATAAGCAGAGAGAGGGGGCTTATGGGTATGATATTAGATTCCCCCCCCCCTCTCCCTGATTTTTATTCTGAATGAATAAAAGTCTGTCCCTCTCCCACAAGGGGAGAGGGTTATAAATAAAAGGAATACAAAATGACAGAACAAACAGCCAAAACCTACTGCGGTTTTATTGCGATTGTTGGTCGCCCAAATGTAGGGAAATCAACATTATTAAATAAGATTTTAGGACAAAAAATTTCCATTACCTCACGCAAAGCTCAAACGACTCGCCATCGTATTGTTGGTATTCACACTGAAGATCAATACCAAGCGATTTATGTAGATACCCCGGGCTTACACATAGAAGAAAAACGTGCGATTAATCGTTTAATGAACCGTGCAGCAAGTTCTGCTATTGGCGATGTAGATCTCATCATCTTTGTTGTGGAAGGCACAAAATGGACAGAAGATGATGAAATGGTGTTAAACAAATTGCGTTCGGCAAAAGCCCCTGTTTTATTGGCAATCAATAAAATTGATAACATCAAGGAAAAAGAAGAACTTCTGCCGCATATTACCGAGCTTTCACAAAAATTTGATTTTGCTGAAATTCTGCCAATTTCGGCACAACGGGGTAAAAATGTGCATATTTTACAGAAATTTGTGCGTCAATCACTGCGTCAAGGTGAGCACCACTTTCCTGAAGAGTATGTGACAGACCGCTCTCAACGCTTTATGGCATCAGAAATTATTCGTGAAAAACTAATGCGTTTTACAGGTGAAGAGTTACCTTATTCGGTAACGGTAGAAATCGAACAATTTAAAATGAATGAGCGTGGGGTGTATGAAATCAATGGCTTGATTTTAGTAGAACGAGATGGTCAGAAAAAAATGGTTATTGGTGCGGGGGGGCAAAAAATCAAAACCATCGGCATTGAAGCTCGAAAAGATATGGAACGCCTATTTGACAACCAAGTGCACCTTGAGCTTTGGGTGAAAGTAAAAGCTGGTTGGGCGGATGATGAAAGAGCATTGAGAAGTTTGGGGTATATGGATGAGTAGTTTTTTTGTCACTTTTCTTTACTTGTGCAAAGAAAAGTAACCAAAAGAAAGCACACCCTGCTTCGTTGCTATCCTCACTTGGTTGAAATTTTCTTAACGAAAAATAACCCTGATGTTCGCTTCGCTCTCGCTCGGGTTATTTTCCTAAAAATTTCAAGTCGTTCGGGCAACTCAGAAGGGAACCCGATCCGACCATACAAGCGGTGATTTTTTTGAAAAATTTTGCAAAATGATGCTCTGCCGGGTTCCCTTCTGAACCGCCTGAGCGAGTTTGGAATTTTTTCGTTAAGCAAATTCAAACCAAGCGAAGACAGCGGTGAAATAGGGTCGCCTTTCTTTGGTTACTTTCTTTGGCGAAGCAAAGAAAGTGACATATAGTCGGGATTAATTATGACCACAGATCAATGGCAACGAGCCTTTGTACTCCATCGCAGAGAATACAGCGAAAGCAGTTTATTAGTGGAGTTTTTTACCGAACATCACGGGCGGATTACTTTACTTGCTAAAGGTGCAAGGCGGGCTCGCTCGCCGTTGAAAGCCGTGCTTCAGCCTTTTACACCCTTGTTAGTGCGTTGGTCTGGCAAGGGTGATTTAAAAACACTCACAAAGGCAGAGCCTGCTGCTCTTACTTTACCAATGGAAACGGCTGCACTTTATAGCGGTTTTTATATCAATGAGGTGCTTGCAAGAGTGTTAGAAAATCAGACCGCTTACCCTGAATTATTTCAACATTATTTGCGTTGTATGACGGAGCTGGCTACTCAACACCAAATTGAGCCGATTTTGCGTACTTTTGAATTTCATACATTAAAAGCATTAGGCTATGGCGTAGATTTTACCCATTGTACGGCAACAGGTTTGCCAATTGATCCGAAAATGAGTTACCAATTTAGAGAAAGTGAAGGCTTTATTGCCTCATTATTACAAAATAACAATAGCTTTTTAGGCTATGATTTATTGGCGTTTGCTCAATTAGACTTTTCAGAAAAACAAACACAACAAGCTGCCAAACGATTTACCCGAATTGCATTGAAGCCTTATTTAGGTTCTCAGCCACTAAAAAGCCGAGAACTTTTTCAATCTATCTTGCCTAATAAAGTGAAAAGCGGTTAGTTTTGTTAAATTTTTTTGCAAATTTTAATTAAAATATAACCGCTTGTAGCAATAACAAATATCTCAAGGAAATATTATGTCAAATCATCTTACCGAACACCGTTTTATTGACTTCCCCATTCACACAAATGTACTCAATGCGTTGAATAGTAAAGGCTTCGAGTTCTGTACACCTATCCAAGCAAAAACTTTCCCGATTACGCTTAACGGAAATGATATTGCAGGACAGGCTCAAACAGGCACAGGTAAAACGCTTGCTTTTTTAATTGCCACGTTCAACCATTTATTAAATAACGAAATTGAGACAGCAAAAAATCAGCCAAGAGCATTAATTCTTGCACCAACTCGTGAGCTGGCGGTACAAATCGGGGCAGATGCACAGCTTTTTTTACCACATTGCGATCTTAAACTTGCCCTTGCTTATGGTGGAGATGGTTACGACAAGCAAATACAAGCCATAGAAAAAGGGGTAGATATTTTAGTTGGAACCACAGGGCGTGTGATCGATTATGTTAAGCAAGGGATTATTCATTTAGATAAAATCCAAGTGATTGTGCTAGATGAAGCTGATCGTATGTTTGATCTCGGTTTTATTAAAGATATTCGTTATTTAATGAGAAAAGCTCCCGTGCCTACTGAGCGTTTAACGTTGCTCTTTTCAGCAACTTTATCCGCTAAAGTACGTGAGCTTGCTTATGAAGATATGGATAATGCTGAATATATTGAGATTGAACCGCTGCAACGCACTGGGCATCGTATAAAAGAAGAGTTATTTTATCCGTCTAATGAAGACAAAATGGCACTTTTATTGACTTTATTGGAGGAAGAATGGCCAGACCGCTGTATGATTTTTGCTAATACTAAGCATAAATGTGAGGAAATTTGGCAATATTTAGCAGCCGATGGTCATCGGATTGGAATGCTAACAGGTGATATTCCACAGAAAAAACGCCTATCTCTGTTAGATAATTTTACCAAAGGTAATTTAGATATTTTAGTCGTGACTGATGTGGCAGCACGTGGATTACATATTCCAGATGTTACGCATGTGTTTAATTATGATTTGCCCGATGATAAAGAGGATTATGTTCATCGTATTGGTAGAACGGGTCGGGCAGGGGAGAGCGGCCATTCAATTAGTTTTGCTTGCGAGCGTTATGCGGTTAATTTGCCTGCAATTGAAGAGTATATTGGGCATCAGATTCCTGTGAGTCAATACGACAAGGAATCCTTACTGACTTTACCGAAAGTGAACCGCTCAAGAAGTAAAAAAACGTTCTTGGCAAAAACGAAAAAGAATAGCCGTAATTAAGTGATAAATTTTTATATGATGAGAACAAAAAATTAATTTACCTTTAAGAGAATGAAAGATGAGTTTGTATCAAATTGCTCAAACAGAAACAGGCAAAGTTATTTCGCTTAATGCCAAAATGGCAAATCGGCACGGTTTAATTGCTGGGGCTACGGGTACAGGTAAAACGGTTACTTTACGCAAATTGGCAGAATCTTTGAGTGATGATGGCGTGCCAGTATTTTTAGTAGATGTAAAAGGTGATCTTTCGGGCTTGGTACAAGCGGGTAATTTTTCAGGAAAAATTGCAGAACGCATTTTACAGTTTAATTTAGGGGGAGAAGATTACTTAAAGGGCTATCCAGTTTCGTTTTGGGACGTATTTGGTACATCGGGTATCCCACTTCGAACCACTATTTCCGAAATGGGACCGATGTTACTTTCTCGTTTACTCAATTTAAACGATACCCAAGAAGGCTTGTTAAATCTCGTTTTTCGTGTGGCAGATGACAGAGGTTTATTGCTAATTGATTTAAAAGATTTGCGTGCGTTGCTTAAATTTGTCGCAGATAATGCGAAAGAATTCCAACTGGAATATGGGCATATTTCTGCAGCAAGCGTCGGAGCTATTCAGCGTGCGTTATTAAGGCTTGAAAATGAAGGGGCAGCTAATTTATTTGGTGAGCCTGCATTAGATTTGCACGATTGGATCCAAACCCGTAATGGGCGTGGTGTAATCAATATGTTGAATGCAGAAAAATTAATTAACTCACCAAGAGTGTACAGTGCATTCCTGCTTTGGTTTATGGCAGAGCTCTTTGAGAATTTGCCAGAAGTTGGCGACCCTGAAAAACCGACGTTTGTTTTATTCTTTGATGAAGCTCATTTATTGTTTGACGATGCCCCTAAGGCATTGGTGGATAAAATTGAACAGGTGGTTCGTTTAATTCGCTCAAAAGGGGTGGGTGTTTATTTTGTTACGCAAAATCCGCTGGACATACCTGATTCAGTATTAGGGCAGCTTGGCAATCGTATCCAACACGCTTTGCGTGCTTTCACGCCACGTGATCAAAAAGCGGTAAAATCAGCGGCGGAAACCTTCCGTGCCAATAAAGATGTGGATGTGGTGGAGGCCATCACCCAGCTAGGTGTGGGGCTGGCTTTGGTTTCGGTGCTAGATGAAAAAGGGATGCCAACTCCGGTGGAAATTGCCTATATCTATCCGCCAAAAAGCCAATTAGCACCATTAGCGACGGGCGAGCGTGATGCTATAGTGAAACAAGATGAGTTATATCATCACTACAGCCAATATGTGAATAATCAATCTGCCTTTGAATTACTCAATGCGAAAGCAGAAGCGATTAAAGCTGAGCAAGTCGCTGCGAAAGAGGCAAATAATGATTTCTTTGGCGGTATTCTTTCTTCGATTTTTGGCTCGAAGAAGAAAAAAGATCAATCAATTACCGAACAAGTGGTGAGCCAAGTGGCACATTCAGTTGGTAGAAATTTACGCAACCAAGTAACCAAGCAAATTATGCGTGGCATTTTAGGGGCGATCACAAAAAAATAAATTGCAAATGTTAAGAAGAATTAGACCGCTTGTAATGAATACAAGCGGTCTTTTTTTAGATTATTTTTGCAATGCTTGTTTGATAGCATCTAGCAACACCTTTGGCGGTTGAGCTCCTGACACACCGAGTTTTTCATTGATCACAAAAAACGGTACGCTGTGAATGCCATATTTGTGAGCGACTCGCTCATCTTCACGGACTTCGTGCCCGAAATCATCACCTGTGAGCAGTTGAGCGATTTCATCACGCTCTAAGCCAATGTCTAAGGCTAAACTGATAAGCTCTGTGCGTTTAGCTAGAATAGTGTTATCGGTAAAATAGGCTTTGAATAAACGTTCAACCATTGCTTCGCCTAAGTCTTTACTTTCCGCAAATTTTGCCAAGCGATGAGCCTCAAAGGTGCGAGTGTATTGTGTGGTGCGGTAGCGTAAATCTAGCCCGGCTTGTTTTCCAGCTTCCTCCACATAGTTAATCATTTCATCAGCCTGTTCAGCCGTTTTTTGATATTTCTGCATTAAGCGTTGCTGAATATCACCTTCTGGTTCACCATTTGCGTGTGGGTCAAGCTCAAAGGCTCGGAAAATCACTTCAACCTCACCCTCAAATTGAGCTAAGGCTTGTTCTAAATGGCGTTTGCCAATGTAACAAAACGGGCAGGCAAAGTCTGACCAAACTTCAATTTTCATATTCTCTCTCTGTTTAAAATAGGATAAATTCTCTCACTTGGAAGCCAACTTCCACTTGTTCGCCAATTTTCAGCTCTTGGGATTGGTAAGTTACAATCTCAATGCCTTTAATTTCAACCTGATAGCGGTAGTATAAGCCTAAAAACAGTTTGCCTACCACTTTACCTAAACCTAGCTCATTGGGTTTTAAGATAATCTGTTCTGGGCGAAGAAGCCAGCGGTAACGCCCTTTCTGAACGTCCATTTCAGGGAAGAGTCGGAACTCACCAATCGGGCTACATAGCACTTTATCTTCCGTTACATTACAGTTAAGATAGTTTGTACCACCTAAAAAATCCGCTACAAATGGATTAACTGGAGAATGGTATAGCTCGTTTGGCTTACCAAATTGAATAATTTTCCCTTGATCCATCACGGCAATTTTATCGGCAAATGCAAAGGCTTCTTCTTTGCTATGGGTTACAAAAATAGCGGGCACATTTTGGCTTTTTAAGATTTGCTTGATCTCTTGAATCATTGCATAGCGAGTTTGGCTGTCAATATTGGAAAACGGCTCATCTAACAGTAGCAATTCTGGCTGGCAGGCTAATGCTCGGGCAATAGCGACACGCTGTTGTTGCCCGCCCGAAAGTTCGTGTGGAAAGCGGTTGTCAAAGCCTTGTAAATGCACAACTGAAAGCATTTTTTCGGTAATTGCTTTTTGTTGTACTTTTGGCAATTTAGATAAACCAAATTGGATATTTTCTGCCACGGTTAGGTGTGGAAAAAGAGCATAATCTTGGAAAATCAGCCCGATTTTACGTTCTTCTACCGCTTTGCTTTTTAAGCATTGCCCAGCTAAATGAATATCGCCTTGTTCAATTGGTAACAAGCCTGCGATGGCTTTCAGTAAGGTTGTTTTACCGCAGCCGCTTGCACCAAGCAGGCAGATAATTTCATTTTGGTTTACCGCCAGATGGAGATGTTGTAAAACCGTTGTACTGCCAAAATTAAGATTCAGATTATAGATAGTTAAAACAGACATAAAATTCCTTTATCTTTCCTTTTCAGACTGCGAAATAAGGGATCGGGTAAGCCAAATAACAGGCAGTAAACCGACTAACACCAGTACAATGGCAGGTAATGCTGCACGCTCAAGCTGCTCGTCTGATGTAAAGGTAAACACATAGGTTGCGAGTGTATCAAAATTAAATGGGCGAAGTAGCAGAGAAGCATTTAGCTCTTTCATACTCTCAATAAAGACCATTAATCCTGCAGTTAAAATACCTTTATAAATTAAAGGGATATGAATTTTTACTAACATTGCTGAGCCATTTTTACCAAGCGTTTGGCTTGCCATATCCAATGAAGGTGAAATTTTATTGAGCGAAGTTTCAAGACTTCCGATTGCCATTGCTAAAAATCGGATGGTATAAGCTAATACTAATGCAAAGAGTGAGCCTGAAAAAATCAATCCAACGGGTGATAATTCAAGGCTTTTTAGCCAAGCATGGAGTTGATGATCGGCAAATGTTAAAGGCGAAAGTAAACCGATCGCTAATACTGTGCCAGGAACCGCATAGCCCAGTGAGGCAAGTTGTAATGACAAGCGGTCATTTTTGACTAAAATTTTGCGGGTATTCAAACGTTTATAAAAATGCAGAAGTAGAGCAATCAGTACCGTTATCACGGAGGCGATGATCGATACTTTCAAACTATTAAGCGAAAATTGGACAAAGTCTAAATTCCACGCTTGCTCGAAATAGTCGTATGCCCAATAGAGCAACCTGCCAAACGGAATGAAAAAGGCTAACGCTAATAAGCCCCAGCACCAAGCAAGGGCTAATGCTAATTTCCAACCAGTTAAAAATTTAAAGGCTGATTTCTTTTCATAGCCACGTTGATAGCTTTTTTGTTTACGGCGACTATATTGCTCTAAACTTAAAAACAGGAAAATCATTAGCAACATAAAGATCGCAATCTGGCTGGCTGTACCAAGATCGTGATAGCCTAGCCACGAATCATAAATTGCCGTAGTCAGTGTTGGCACAGCAAAATAGGCCACAGTACCGAAATCGCCAAGCGTTTCCATTGCGACTAATGCGATACCAACTGCGATAGAAGGTCGAATTAATGGTAATGTAATACGGCGAAAAAGTTGAGCAGGAGATGCACCAAGCATTTTTGCACTCTGTGTTAAGTTTTCAGACTGTTCTAATAATGCCACTCGCACTAATAAAAAAATGTATGGATACAGTCCTAACGCAAGCACAAAGCAAGCACCATACAATGTACGAATTTGAGGAAACCAGTAATCTTGTGGATGAGTCCAGCCAAAAATACTACGCAGCCAGCCTTGAAAAGCACCTGAGTAATCTAATAAATCGGTATATAAATAGGCAATTAAATAAGCAGGCATAGCGAGGGGCAAACAAAGTAACCATTGTAAGGTTCTTTGCCCCCAAAAACGGTAATTTGCCACAATCCAAGCGGTAGGTAGAGCAAAAATCAGTGCAAGGAAAACGGTTCCTAATACTAATAAAGTTGAGTTTTTAAGATAGATTGGCAACATTGTTTGCCAAAGGTGAGCAAGGTTTTCATTATCCCCTTTCAATGCGTGATAGCAAATTGCAATAAGAGGAAGCAAAACGATAAAAGTTGTTAGGGCAGCAATACTTTTCCAGCAAAATTGTGATCGCATTTTTCTTTAAGCCTGTTATTTCATAAAAAAATAAAAGGACGCAAAATGCGTCCTTTTGCAAGCGGTTGTATTTTAACAAAATTTTGCAAATTTTTGTGGAAAAATGACCGCTTATTGGTTGATTATTTTTTCTCAGAGAAATCGTCAAATTTCACTTCATCAACTAATTTTAATGCGGCTTCGTAATTTTTTGCGATATCTTCAAGTTTGATGGTATCTGATTTGAACGTACCCCAACCTTTTACGATTGCTGATGGCTCGATGCCTTCTTTTACTGGATATTCGTGGTTAAGTTCAGCATATAAACCTTGTGCTTTTTCGCCACTTAGGTATTCAATTAATTTCACCGCGTTTGCTTTATTTGGTGAGTGTTTTGCAATAACTACGCCGCTGATGTTTTTGTGCGTGCCGTGTTCACCACTCGGGAAATTAATAATCGCTGCTTCAGCCCACGATTTTTGTTTCTCATCATCTAACATTTTGCCGTAGTAGTAGCTGTTACCGATAGAGTAATCACAGATGCCTTCTTTAATTGCTTTTACTTGATCACGGTCACCACCTTGTGGTTTTTGTGCTAAGTTCGCTTTTAAGCCTTCTAAGAATGCTTTGGTTTTTTCAATGCCGTAATGTTCGATCATCGCCGCGAATAGTGAGACATTGTAAGAGTTTTTGCCTGAACGCACGCAGACTTTACCTTTATACTCTGGTTTAGCTAAATCTAGGTAGTCAAAGCCTGCTGGTAATTTACCTACACGATCTTTTGACGTGTAGATAACACGAGCACGTGTGGTTAAACCAAACCATTGGTCGTTAGAGTCACGGAATTGTGCAGGAATATTTTTTTCTAACACTTTAGAGTCAATTTTTTGTGCAAGATCAGCGTTAACAATTTCCATTACGCGTGAAATATCTACTGTTAAAAGCACATCAGCAGGACTTAATTCACCTTCTTGTTTTACACGATCAACCAACCCTTTATCAGCGAAGATGATGTTTACTTTAATGCCAGTATCTTTTTCAAAGTTTTTTAGCATTGGCTCAATTAAGTAAGGCTGGCGGTAAGAATAAACATTCACTTCATTTGCAGCAAACGTTGAAGTTGATGTAAAAGTGGCTGCAGCAATAGCAAGTGCAGAAAGTGTTTTTTTCATGATTGTCTCCTTCAGACAGGTTTTCATAACAGAATGAAAGACATTCTAAACCTCCCCATTTTTTTAGTCAATAATGAGAACGGTTTTTGTTATTGATTTTTAAATGGTGGCTTTTAGCATTTCTTAAAATGATAAGCGCGCAAAATGGAGAAAATATTTGGCAAGCTGTTTGTTTTTTGGCATAATACACGCCGTTTTTTGTCTTCGTTAAGATAGAAAACATAAACATTTATTTTTTAACACTAAAACACACACATGTTGCAAGCTAGGAATTGGGGTGTCTTTATAAAAAGATCGATTTTCTAGGATATGTGGAGGCTAAACCCCGTCTTGCCTTACATAAGTGGTAAGACAAACAACTTTGAAGGAAAATTCTTATGGCACAAGTTTCTATGCGCGATATGCTTAACGCAGGCGTTCACTATGGTCACCAAACTCGTTATTGGAACCCAAAAATGAAACCATTCATTTTCGGTGCTCGTAATGGTGTTCACGTGATTAACTTAGAAAAAACATTACCTTTATTTAACGAAGCATTAGCGGAATTAACTCGTATTGCCTCTAACAACGGTAAAGTTTTATTCGTAGGTACAAAACGTGCAGCGTCAGAAGCAGTTAAGCTAGCTGCTGTAGATAGCCAACAATTCTACGTTAATCACCGTTGGTTAGGTGGTATGTTGACTAACTGGAAAACAGTTCGTCAATCAATCAAGCGTTTAAAAGATTTAGAAACTCAAACTCAAGACGGTACTTTTGACAAAATCACTAAAAAAGAAGCGTTAATGCGTACTCGTGAGTTAGAGAAATTAGAGTTAAGCTTAGGCGGCATTAAAGATATGAACGGTTTACCAGATGCAATCTTTGTTATCGGTGCAGACCACGAACATATCGCAATCAAAGAAGCAAATAACTTAGGTATTCCAGTATTTGCGATTGTTGATACTAACTCAACTCCAGATGGCGTTAATTACATCATTCCAGGTAACGATGACGCAACACGTGCAATTCAACTTTACTTAGATTCAGCCGTTGCTGCTATTAAAGAAGGCCGTGGCGTTGAAGCGAAAGAAGTTGCAGCTGAAGAAGCAGCAGAATAATCGTATTAGGCAAACGATAAGGCGTAGCCCTTAATCATTTGATTATCATTTGAGAGCAGGGGTGAAAACCTCTGCTTTTATCGTATTAAAAATCATCTTAGAGGAATAGTAAAATGGCTGAAATTACAGCATCATTAGTTAAAGAACTTCGTGAACGTACTGGTGCAGGTATGATGGAATGTAAAAAAGCATTAGTAGAAGCGAACGGTGATATTGAATTAGCGATCGACAATATGCGTAAATCTGGTCAAGCAAAAGCGGCTAAAAAAGCAGGTCGAGTAGCGGCTGAAGGTGTAATCCTTGCGCGTGTTGCATCAGGCTTTGGTGTATTAGTTGAAATGAACTGTGAAACTGACTTCGTTGCAAAAGATGCAGGTTTCTTAGAGCTAGCAAATGAAGTTGCAGATTTTGCGGCAGCGAATAAAGATACAACTATCGAAGCATTGCAAGCACAATTTGAAGAGAAGCGTGCTGCATTAGTTGCAAAAATTGGCGAAAATATGAATATTCGCCGTGTCCAATACTTAGAAGGTGAAGTAATTGCTCAATACTTACACGGTGCGAAAATTGGCGTATTAGTAGCAGGTACAGGTTTTGAAGATGAACTTAAAAAAGTAGCTATGCACGTTGCTGCAAGCAAGCCTGAATTTGTAAACCCAGAAGATGTTTCTGCTGATGTAGTTGCTAAAGAGCGTGAAATCCAAATCGAGATCGCAATGAATTCTGGCAAACCAAAAGAAATTGCAGAGAAAATGGTTGAAGGTCGTATGGCTAAATTCACTGGCGAAGTTTCATTAACTGGTCAGCCGTTTGTAATGGACCCATCAGCTTCTGTAGGTCAATTCTTAAAATCAGTAGGTGCTTCTGTTTCTAACTTTATCCGTTTAGAAGTGGGTGAAGGTATTGAGAAAGTGGAAGAGGATTTCGCAGCAGAAGTCGCTAAAATCACAGGTGGCAATGCTTAATTTTAGTTGAATGATGATATAAAGCAGGCTTATCGCCTGCTTTTTTTCTGTCTGGAATTTACTATTAGATAATCGTATAGGAAAGTTATAAGTGAATAGCAATTTTTTCGAAAAAAATGACCGCTATACAACAAATTGGCTTATTCAAACCTGAAAGTATAATTAATGAGTATAAGTAGCAGGCAGCGTTGCTAGTAAAGCGAATAATGATGCCGAAATTTGTTTTTTCTCATTTTTGTTAAAATTTTTCGGTTTATCGTTGGGTTGGATTGTTCTATAATAGCGTAATTTTGTGTTTACCCGATACAGTTAAGAGGCAAATAAAATGAGCAAACCTATTTACCAACGAATTCTACTCAAATTAAGCGGTGAGGCCTTACAAGGCAATGAAAGCTTTGGTATCGACCCATCTATTTTAGATCGTATGGCGTTAGAAATTAAAGAACTACTTGCAGAAGGCGTGGAAGTTGGTGTTGTACTTGGTGGCGGTAATTTATTTCGTGGAGCGAAGTTAGCAAAAGCAGGTATGAACCGCGTAGTTGGTGATCATATGGGAATGTTAGCAACGGTAATGAATGGTTTGGCAATGCGTGATGCACTGCACCGTGCTGAAGTGAATGCAAAATTAATGTCTGCATTCCAATTAAATGGTATTTGTGACACATACAACTGGTCTGAAGCAATTAAAATGTTGCGTGAAAAACGTGTGGTGATCTTCTCTGCTGGTACAGGTAGCCCATTTTTTACTACCGATTCTGCAGCTTGCTTACGCGGTATTGAAATTGAAGCTGATGTGGTATTAAAAGCCACAAAAGTGGATGGTGTTTATGATAAAGATCCTGCAAAATATGCGGATGCAAAACTTTACAGCCAATTAACGTATGCACAAGTAATTGATGAAGAGTTACAAGTAATGGATTTAGCGGCATTTACTCTTGCACGCGATCATGGAATGCCAATTCGTGTATTCAATATGGGTAAGCCAGGTGCATTGCGTAATGTTGTATTTGGTACAGAAGAAGGCACTACTATTTCTGAATAATTTATTTCTCGGTTTTAAACTCTCTGTTTTAAGTAAAAGGATAAAAAATCAATGATTAATGAAATCAAAAAAGATACACAAGATCGTATGGAAAAAAGCTTAGATGCTTTAAAAGGTCATATTGCAAAAATTCGTACAGGTCGTGCACAACCTTCTTTATTAGACGGTATTCAAGTCGAATATTACGGCTCCGCCACGCCTTTACGCCAAGTTGCTAACGTAGTAGCAGAAGATGCTCGTACATTAGCGGTAAACGTATTTGATAAATCGCTAATTTCTGCGGTCGAAAAAGCCATTTTGACCTCAGATTTAGGTTTAAATCCATCATCTGCGGGCACTACAATACGTGTTCCACTTCCACCATTAACAGAGGAACGCCGTCGAGATTTAATTAAAATCGTAAAATCTGAAGGTGAACAAGGTAAAGTGGCAATCCGCAACGTACGCCGCGATGCTAATGACCAAATCAAAGCGTTACTAAAAGATAAAGAAATCAGCGAAAATGAACAACATAAAGCTGAAGAAGATATCCAAAAAATTACCGATACTTACATAAAAAAAGTAGATGAAGTGCTAGCGGCAAAAGAAAAAGAACTGTTAGATTTCTAATTTGCAAAAAATAGGTAAAAATAAACCGCTTGTAGCAATACAAGCGGTTTATTTTTATAAAAACTTTACTATTATAAGTAACGTTTGCTGATTACTTTTAAGTTATCATCTAACTCATACACTAATGGCTGACCAGTTGGGATTTCTAAATCCATAATGTCCGCATCAGAAATGCCTTCAATGTGTTTTGCTAACGCACGAAGTGAGTTACCGTGTGCGGTAACTAGTACGGTTTTACCTGAAATTAACGCAGGGGCAATTTGATCTTCCCAGAATGGTAATACACGCTCAAGCGTGATTTTCAAGTTTTCTGCGTTTGGAATTAAATCTTTCGGTAAGTTTGCATAACGGCGGTCGTTATGAGCAGAGTTGGGATCTTGTGGGTCTAAATCTGGTGGTGAAATATCGTAAGAACGACGCCAAATATGAACTTGTTCATCGCCATATTTTTCAGCGGTTTCTTTTTTGTCTAAACCTTGTAATGCACCGTAATGACGCTCGTTTAAACGCCAATTCTTGATTTGTGGAACCCATAATTGGCTAGATTCTTCTAATACAATATTACAAGTTTTAATTGCACGGGTTAAAACGGAAGTGAAGGCAATATCAAATTCAAAGCCTGCCTCTTTTAATTTTTGACCAGCAGATTTCGCTTCTTCAATACCACGCTCTGTTAAATTCACATCACGCCAACCAGTAAATAAATTTTTAGCATTCCATTCACTAAAACCGTGGCGGATAAAGACTAATTTCATAACAACTCCTTACATTGAGTAAAATTAATGGGTGTAAACTGTGCTATTTATAACAAAATTTGTTAGATTTTTAAATAGATAGTTAAATTCTTTCACTAAAAAGCTGATCTTGAGCAAATAACCGACTAGAATATAGCCTCGTAATGTTTTGGATTAAAAGGTATATTTGTGAAACGAATAAATTCTTACACTTGGGCTGCCATTTTAGGCGGGGCAATGAGCATTTCTGTATCGTTTTCTTTTGCGAATAATCTAAATCAAATTCAGCAAAAAATTCAACAGCAAGCTTCAAAAATTAATGAGCAGAAGCAAAAACGTAACGAATTGCAATCCACACTTAAAACTCAAGAGGTAGAAATGGGAAAAGTGCTGGATAAGTTGCAACAAACTCAGATGTCGTTAAGTGAAGTGAGCAGAACCATTAAAGCAACTGAGGCGGAAATCACTCGTTTAGAAAATCAAGAAAAAGAGCAAAAAGAGCGATTAAAAGAGCAGTTAGATTCGGCGTATCGTTCAGGGGTAAATCCATCGGTTCTAGCACGTTTAATGTCTGAAGAGACAAAAAATGTGGAAAGAATGACCGCTTATTATGAGCATATGAATAATATTCGTATTGATGCCATTGTTGATATTCGCAAAACGCAAGCAGATTTAAAAGCCAGAAATGATGAGTTGAAAGGACAACAGAAAGATCACCAGGCACAGCTGAGTGAGCAGAAGAAGCAAGAAAGAAATTTAAAGAAAGTACAGAGCCAGCGTGAAAGCACATTACGTTCTCTTAATAAAACCTTGGAAAAAGAGGAAAGCCGTTTAGAAAACTTACGTAATAATGAAATAGCATTAAGAGAACAATTAGAAAAGGCACAGAGAGAATCACAACAAGCACAAAATAGAGAAGCGAAGGAACAGGCTAAATCCTCTAAAAATGCAAATAAAATAGATACATTAATTACGTCAGGCAGATATATTATGCCAGTTTCGGGGAATATCATAACTAAATTTGGCAATAATTGGCATGGTGTTGTGATTGGTGCGGCTGCGGGGACGTCTGTAAAAGCAATGGCAAGCGGCAGAGTAATTATGGTAGAATGGCTCGCTGGCTATGGCAATATGGTGGCAATTGATCACGGTAATGGTGACATTTCCCTTTATGGTTATAACCAATCTATTTTAGTAAATAAAGGTAGCCGAGTAAATACGGGTCAAATTATTGCAAAAGTGGGAAATACAGGCGGTCAAAGTAGCTCTGCACTCTATTTTGGAATAACTCGTAAAGGCAGACCGATTAACCCCCTAAATTTGGTGAAATAGATGCTAAAACAGATTTACAAGCGGTTAAATTTTAAGAATTTTTTGCAAATTTTTCTACTTTTTTCACCGCTTGCACAAGCCGCAAAGTTAGCGATTGTAATTGATGATGTGGGCTATCGCGTTAAAGGCGATCTTGAAATCTTATCACTTCCCAAAGAAGTGAGCGTTGCGATTATTCCTGCAGCTCCTTATGCTGAAGAACGGGCTACCGATGCTTATGCTCAAAAGCGTGATATTTTAATCCATTTGCCGATGGAGCCGAAATCTAAAAAATTCATTGAAGTCGGTGTTAAAATTGGCGATAGCGAAGAAAAAATTCGTAAACTTGTTGAGTCTGCTCGTAGCCGAGTGCCTTATGCGATTGGTTTAAATAACCATATGGGCAGTGGTGCAACGTCAGATTTGGCAACAATGCAACATTTAATGAACGTATTGAAAGAAAATGCCCTGTTCTTTTTAGATAGTAAAACGATTGGCAGTAGTGTTGCTGCCAAAACAGCTCGTGAATTTGGCGTGAAAACGTTAGAGCGAGATATTTTTTTAGATGATAGCGATCTACTTTCTGATGTACAAAAACAATTTGCATTGGCAATTCAATATGCCCGAAAAAATGGCGTAGCCGTGGTAATTGGGCATCCTCGCAAGAATACAATTAGTGTACTTAAACAAAATTTAGCTCAGTTGCCTAAAGATATTGAATTAATTGGGGTAGGAGCATTATGGCGAAATGAAAAAGTTGTGCCAGAAAAACCCTTCATTATGATATTTGAGCAAGAGCCTGCACTAACTTCTGTGCCACCTTATGAAAGCGTGCCGCTGTTACGCGGTATTCCAAAATAATAAAAGGTTACCAATGAATACAAAATTACATTTTTTAACATTCTGTTGCTTAGTTGTCTTTACTTCAATGGCTCAGGCTAATCAACAACATAGAATTACAGATGTTGATGCCAATAGGATTAGATCGTTAGAAGACAAACTCACAGACGAACCTAATGAAAAAGAAAAGGTTGAAGCATTAGTAACTTTAGAAGTGAAAGGTATTCACGATAAAGAAGCGAAAAAAAACGTTGATTTGTATTTAGGTCAACTTGCCAATCAGTATGCAGATGGTTCTAAACGCCATCAATATTTAGTGCAAACAACTGTAGATAAAGCACTACGTGCCTTGGGTTACTACAATAGCGAATATCAATTTATGCAAGTTCCACAACAAGGCAAAAAGCCTTCGTTAGTGCTAAATGTGCAGTTAGATAAAGAAGTAGTTAAAATTGATGAAACGGATATCTTGTTACAAGGTGAGGCAAGAAATGATGGGGATTTTGCTCATCTTATCAAAAAAGTGCCGAAGCAAGGTTCTCGCTTAAACCATAAAACTTATGAAAGCTTTAAAAGTAGTATTGAAAGTAAGGCATTTAGTAAAGGCTATTTTGATGGGCATTGGCTTTATCATCGTTTAGAAGTTTATCCAACGGATCATAAAGCTGATTGGCGTTTAGGTTACGATAGCGGTATTCGCTATCGCTACGGGAAAATTCGCTTTGTAGATAGCCAAATTAAGGAAGAGTATTTGCAAAATATTCTACGAATACGTTCAGGCGAACCTTATTTTGCTAACGAGCTTTCTATTTTAACCCAAGATTATTTATCTAGTAACTGGTTCTCGTCGGTTATTGTTGAGCCTCATTTAAATGAGCAAGCTAAAATTGTTGATTTAAATATTCTTTTTCAACCGAAGAAGAAAAATGAGGTTGAAGTTGGTATCGGTTATGAAACTCAGATTGGACCACGTTTACAATTTAACTGGAAAAAGCCTTGGCTAAACAAGCGAGGGCACAGCATTGAGACTCGAACTTATGTTTCTACTCCTGAGCAGAGATTTGAGTTTGGTTATAACGTTCCACTAAAAGAAGATCCGCTGCATTACTATTACCAATTTTCGGGTACATTTGAAAATGAAGATCAAAAAGATACTAAATCAACAGCAGCAACTTTAGGATTAAAACGCTATTGGACGCATACCACTGGTTGGTCGTTTTCAGCAGGTGTCAAAGCTCGTTATGATTCTTTTACTCAAGCACGTGATAAATTTAAAACCTTACTGATTTACCCAACTGCTTCGTTAAACCGCACTCGTACAGATGGTAAACCTTATCCATTATGGGGGGATAGCCAGAGGCTAACAGTGAATTGGGGGAGTAAAGCGTTCGGTTCGGATGTGAATTTTTATAGTTATAAAGCATCTACATCTTTTGTGAGAACTTATATTAATAACCATCGTTTCTATCTAAGAGCAGAATTAGGGTATTTGAAAGCTAACCAGTTTGAACGTATTCCTCCTTCATTACGTTTTTTTGCTGGGGGAGATATGAGTGTGCGTGGTTTTGGTTATAAAGAGATTTCGCCACGTGATCCCGCTACAGGAAAACGAGTAGGCAGTTCGCATTTAGCGACAGGGACAGTAGAATATCAATATCAAGTTTACCCAAATTGGTGGGGAGCAATGTTTTATGATGTGGGTTTAGCGTCAAATAAGTTTAAAACAAAAGCACTACATCATGGCTCTGGGCTAGGGGTTCGTTGGGTTTCTCCTGTCGGTGCTATTAAATTTGATGTTGGCGCACCAGTAAAATCGCCTGAAGGTAAACGTGGTGTCCAAATTTACATCGGTTTAGGCTCAGATATTTAATACAAGCAGTATTATTTTACTCAGTATTTACTTTTATCACACTACTATTAAGTATTTAAAATGATGAATGAAGAAAAACAACAAATAACTGATAATACAGAAGCACAGTCGCAACATAAAGTGCCTCAAAATAAGTCAAAATGGCGTTTCTTAAAATGGGGGATTTGCATTATTTTAGCACTTCTCTTTTCCCTCATTTTATTTTTATCTACGGGCTTTGGACAACGTAAAACAGTACAATGGGTGGCTGAAATTATTGAACCTTTAGAAATTGGTAAAGTAGAAGGCAGTATTCAAGATGGATTAGTCCTTTCCGATACTCAATTTGTCATAGATGGTGTGAATGTACAACTAGGTAAATCGAATTTACATATTGATTTTAACTGCTTGATTAAGTACGAGGTTTGTTTAAATGATTTTAATGTGAAAGATGCTAAAGTTGCTATTGATACGACTAAATTACCTCGTTCTCCAGAAAAAGAAAATAAGCCGTTTACTGAGTTAAATTTACCACTAGGCATTTCAGCGAAAAATATTACATTAGAGAATATTGAGGTTAGTGTTGATGATATGGATATTCATCTCAATCACTTAAATACCTCAATTTCTGGCAAAGACCGTGAAGTTATTATTCACCCAACAAGATTAGATGGCTTAAATCTGCTATTAGCTGCAAAAAAAGTAGATGCATCAGAGACACAAGCGGTCGATTTTAAGTCAGAAAATGCAACAGTCACGGTAGAAAAAAATCCAACGAATGCACAAGAAATCGCAGAGCAGGTGATTCAAGATGCAGTCGAGAAAACAGATGAAAAATTAGCTGAAGGCTTCCAGCAATTGCAGGGAAAAACTATAGCAGAAACAGAAACACAATCTCATCATAAAAATAAAATAGATTGGGCCGCAATTAGAACCCAATTAGAACACCCAATTCTGAATAAAGATATTCGCCTTTCTTTACCGCTAGATTTAACTATTGAGCAAATTGATATTACGAATGTTTTAGTCGCTCAAAAATCGCAAGCCAACCAAGATCATTGGGCTGATTCGATTCCGTTGCTCAATGTAGAGTCTTTACAAATTGAGGCACAAGCAAAAGATCAGCTCGTCAGCTTACAGCGTTTGGACTTAAAAAGTGATCTAGGTGATCTAAGTGCAACAGGTACGCTCTCACTTAAAGATAATTATCCATTAAATTGGCAGTTAGAAGGCATAGCGGCAAAACAGGCAAATGTGGCGTTGCCATTTAGTTATATCAATGCCAATCTTTCTGGATCGCTCTATGATAAAACGATTATTAACCTAAAAACAGAGGGTGCGATTAATGCTAGGTTAGATGGTCATATTGAACTTGCTACTGAAAAAACACCTTTTGACATAGTGCTTAAAAGTGAATCGGTGAAGTATCCTTTTACATCACAAAAAGACGATGAAAAGCTGGTTTTAGAGCATATCGACATTCGTTTAAACGGCAATCTCTTTGCCTATAATCTGGCAGCAAAAATGAGAGCTAAAGGAATGGGCATTCCTCCAAGTTTCGCTGATTTAACAGGAAATGGGACATTAACGCATTTTAATATTGATGATTTAAACTTAAATACGTTAGACGGCAACGTACAACTTGTTGGTTTAATTGACTGGACAGAAGGCGTAGAGTGGAACTCAACGCTTAAGCTGAGCAATATTAATACAAAAACGTTAGCGGGTGATTGGAATGCAGTATTATCAGGCTCTTTATCTTCTCAAGGTTATGTAGGACGTGGCAACAAGGGCAATGATTGGAAAGCGGATATTTCAAATATTGATATTAACGGTGCGTTAAACAACAAAAATCTTCAATTAAAGGGAAATCTAAATGCGAACAATCAGCAACTTTTAGATGTTCCAAGTCTATCTCTTATTTATGGTGAAAATAATATTGATCTGAAAGGCATTTTAGGTGAAGAGTCAGATTTTTATGCTGACATTAAAGCCCCTAATCTGCAAGGTTTAGTGCCGAATTTAAAAGCAAGTGTAAATGGTAAGGTGAAGTTATCAGGCAAGCTTACTGAGCCAAATCTGGATTTAGATTTAGTTGCCTCAAATGTGAGCTATGAACAATTCAAGCTGCAAAGTTTAATCGCAAAAGGCAACATTATTACCGAAAAAGCTAGCCAAGGTAATTTATCATTAGAGCTCCGTCAATTTGCCTATAATGATATTAAAGTAGATAGTGCCACTTTATTGGCAAAAGGCAATGAAGCTAACCATACCTTAACATTTACCTCAAAAGGTAATCCAGTTGGGGTGGATTTGCAAATTTCTGGAAAATTTGACCGCTTGCAACAAATTTGGGAAGGGCAATTAAGCCAAGTAGTCATTCAATCTGCTGAGTTTGGCAAACTGCAAACAGACAAAGCAGTAAATATAAAATATGACAATAAGGCGGTTAATGCGAATGTGTCTGCTCATTGCTGGCATAATCCGAAAGTTCATCTCTGCTTCCCTACCGCGTTTAATGCAGGACAAGAGGGTAAAGTACCGTTTGATATCCGCAAGTTTGATTTGGCAATATTACAAAATTATCTTGATAACGCCAGTCAAATTTCAGGTATCGTGAATGCTAAAGGTGATGTTGCTTGGTTTAAAGATAAACAACCACAGGTTAATTTGGATGTAATGTCCAACTCAATAAAACTTGTGCAAAAAATAGAAGGAGGCCGTACTTTCCCTCTCACTATTTCGCCATTAAAAATGAATTTGAAAATGGCGGATAACAATTTAACCTTGAAATCTAAGTTAAAGGTTGAAAATAACGGCACACTTTCAAGCGATTTAGTGATTCGAGATCTGACCAATACTAGAACTTTATCGGGTAATATCAATATTGATCAATTAACCTTAAAGCTTGTTCAGCCACTGCTTGATCGAGGTGATTTTGTTGATGGAAGTATTAATGCTCGCTTAAAAGTAAGTGGTAAAGCGACCTCGCCATTGCTATACGGTAATCTAAATTTAACTGATCTAAAAGTTCGCTCTGTGACTATGCCATTTGATATAACAGGCGGTAATTTAGCGATGAACTTTCAGGGGGCAACCTCTACATTAAGTGGGAGAGTAAAAACGAAAGAAAGTGATTTGCTCTTAGAAGGTGATGCAGATTGGCGAAATATCAATGCTTGGAGAACGAGAATTCACGCACAAGCAGACCGCTTTAAAGTGGATATTCCAAACTTGGCGAGAGTAGAAGTTAGCCCTGATATTCAAGTAGTTGCGACACCAACGTTATTAACCTTAAGCGGTAATATTGATATACCTTGGGCAAGAATTGAAGTAGAAGAGTTGCCAGAACAAGCGATTAAAGTAAGTAATGATGAAGTTATTATGGATGGCTCGGCAATAAAAAAAGTGCCATTTAATCAACAGACTATTCCGAATAAAACGGCTGGAGGAATGGAGATTAATGCAGATATTAACATTAACATTGGCAATGATGTAAAAGTTAAAGCCTATGGTTTAAATAGTAATTTAAATGGATCGCTCTCAGTTCGCCGTGGTAAACAAGGTTTAGGGCTTTATGGACAGGTTCGCTTAGATGAAGGCCGTTTTGCTGCTTATGGACAAGACTTATTGATTCAAAAAGGAAATATTAGTTTTGCTGGCTCACCATCGCAGCCTTACTTAGATATTGAAGCAATTAGGAATCCAGATGTAATGGAAGATCCTAACATTACCGCGGGTGTGCGAGTGACGGGGTTGGCGGATAATCCAACAGTGAAAGTATTCTCCAATCCTGCAATGTCGCAAAATGAAGCACTTTCTTATGTGTTGACAGGGCGTTCATTAGACAGTAGCGGCGATCCTGGTTCAAGTAATGAAATGGCGGCAGCCTTGCTGAGTATGAGTTTATCAAAAAGCAGTAAATTACTCGGCGATGTGGGTAGTGCTTTTGGCTTAAAAGATTTAAGTGTAAGTACTGCTGGTATCGGTGACAAAACCAGAGTAGAAGTGAGTGCTAGCCTGTCGCCTCGCTTCCGTGTGAAATATGGTTTTGGCTTATTTGTTCCTTTAACCGAACTCACATTAAGATACAACTTAACCAGAAGACTTTATTTGCAATGGGTTTCTAATGTAAACCAAGCGGTTGATTTAATGTACCGCTTCCAATTTGATAAATTGTTCTAATCTAAAGGTTGTTAATGTGGCACATTAACAACCTTTTTTCTTTATAGTAAAATGGCACCTCTATACAAGCGGTCGAAAAAGTAAAAAATTACACATTATGGAAAAACAACGCCAACGCGAATTGCAAAAATGGCTTAAAAGTCAGCAGAAAGTCATTAAAAAATATATACACTTAAATGTACTGTTAGGGATATTCAGTAGTTTATGTATGATTGGGCAGATGTGGTTGCTAGCCACAATGCTTCAAAAAATGATTGTGGAGAAACTATCTCCGAACACTTTTATTAACGAGATCATTTTATTATTTGGCTGTTTCATCGCTAGAGCATTATTGATTTTTTTGCGTGAGCGTGTTGGCTTTAAAGCAGGGCAAACGTTACGTTTGCATCTTCGTAAACAAATTTTGGCGAAGTTGGAAGCGGTTGGGCCGATGAGCATTCAGCAAAAGCCAGTGGGTAGCTGGGCAATTTTAATGTTAGAGCAGGTAGAAAATCTGCATAATTTCTATGCTCGTTATTTACCTCAGCAATTTTTATCGCTAATTATACCGCTTGTAATCCTATGTTTTGTTTTCCCAATTAACTGGGCAGCGGGTGTGATTCTGTTTGCTACAATGCCGCTATTGCCACTATTTATGATTTTAGCTGGAATGAAAGCCGTTGAGGCAAATCAGCGTAATATCGGTATCCTTTCTCGTATTAGCGGTCAATTTCTAGATAAATTAAAAGGCCTTGAAACTATTCGTCTATTCGGGCAATCTGAAAAACAGACCCATCAAATCCACCAAAGTACGGAAGATTTCCGCACCAGCACTATGGACGTTTTAAAAATGGCATTTTTATCGTCAGCAGTATTGGAGTTTTTTACCTCTATTTCGATTGCGGTGATGGCAGTTTATTTTGGTTTTATCTTCTTAGGGGAGCTTGATTTCGGCTACTACAACACGGGCGTTACATTGTTTATTGGCTTTTTCTGCTTAATGTTAGCGCCTGAATTCTATCAGCCTATGCGTGAATTGGGCGTTTTTTATCACGATAAAGCGGCAGCGATTGGGGCGGCGGATAGTATCGAAAAGTTTTTAAACGAAGAAGTTAAAACGCAAAGTGGCAATTTGCAAAAATCAATGGAAAATCGACCGCTTGTGATTGAGGCAAACGCGTGTATTATCCTTTCACCCCAAGGCAAGGCTTTAACAAAACCGTTGAATTTTAAGATAAATGCCAATAAACACATTGCCTTAGTTGGGCAAAGTGGGGCAGGTAAGAGTTCGTTAATGAATATGTTACTTGGCTTTTTGCCTTATGAAGGGTCAGTTAGTATTAATGGTACAGAATTACGTGAGCTGAATTTAAACGAATGGCGAGCAAAATTAGCGTGGGTGGGGCAAAATCCGCAATTAATGCGTGGTAGCTTAAAAGAGAATATTTTGCTTGGTAATTCAGCCGCGACAGACAATGATATTGCACAAGCATTACGTTTAGCTAAAGCGGATGAATTTGTTTCACGCTTAGGGTTAGAGCATCAAGTACAAGATAGCAATATCGGCATTTCGGGTGGGCAAGCTCAGCGTATTGCGATTGCTAGAGCCTTGCTACGCCGTTATGAATTATTGTTACTTGATGAACCAACGGCAAGTCTAGATATAGACTCTGAGCAGCAAGTATTAGACGCATTACATCATTTAAGCCGTGAGCAAACTACGTTGATGATTACCCACCGTGTAGAAGATTTAACACAATGCGATGAAATTTGGGTAATGAAACAGGGGCAAATTATCCAACAAGGTAATTTTGCTGAATTAGAGCATACAGGCTTTTTTGCTGAATTATTGCGTAATGAATTAGTTCATCAGGGAGAAATCTAATGAAATCGTTATTCCCATTCTTTTCTCTCTACCAAACCCATTTCGGGCGTTTATTGTTAGGGATTGTACTGGCAATTGTTGGATTGGCGGCTAGTATTGGTTTATTAAGCCTATCAGGTTGGTTTTTAGCCGCCTCATTTTTAGCGGGTAATGCAATTATTTTTAACTTTTTTTACCCAGCTTCAGGCGTGAGAGGGCTGGCGATTTTTCGTACCGTATCACGCTATTTTGAAAAATTAGTTACCCATGATGCGACCTTCCGTGTATTGGCGAACTTGCGTGTCAGTGTGTTCAAAAAACTCATTCCACTTAGTCCAAGCGGTCTAAATCGTTTTAGAAATAGCGAATTGTTAAACCGTTTAGTGGCGGACGTTGATACTTTAGATACGCTATATCTTAACCTCATTTCGCCATTTATGAGTGCAATAATGATTATTTTGTTTATGGCAATTGGGTTATCGTTCGTTTCTGTTTCATTAATGCTGATCATTTGTGGCACACTTTTAGCATTATTAATTATTGTGCCAACGGTGTTTTACCATTTAGGGCTGAATTTGGGGCGAAATGCAATACAAAATCGAGCGAATTACCGTAGCCAATTTATTGAATGGATTCAACTAAATGCGGAATTTTTATTGTTTGGCAACTTAAACCAAGTAACTAAAAGGCTACAAAATACAGAACGTCAATGGCTCAACGCACAAAGTAAAGAAAGCCAACTTTCGGGTTTGTCGAATGCTTTGCTAATGCTCTCAAATGGCATTTTAACTTGTGTTGTGATCTACTTGGTTTCTACTGCAATTAATGTACCAACAGCGGAATACCCCGAAGCTTTAATTGCATTAGTGGTGTTTTGCGTAATGGCATCAGCTGAAATACTTAGCCCGATTGGCATCTCATTTTTACATTTAGGGCAGGTGATTACTGCTGCCGAACGTATTAACGAAATTACGGAACAGCAGCCGAATGTGCAATTTAATGGCAGAGCAGAATGGCAAAATTTGAGCCTAAATCAACCGCTTGTACGTTTTGAAAATGTTAATTTTGCGTATTGGAATGGCGAGCAACAGGTATTAAATGATCTTTCATTTGACGTGTTTAAAGGACAAAAAGTCGCAATTTTAGGTAAAACAGGCAGCGGAAAATCGACTATTTTCCAATTGTTAAACCGTAATTATGATCCAACAAGCGGTCAAATTTGGCTAAATAATTGCAAAATTGAAGATTTCTCAGAGCAAACATTACGCTCAAAATTAGTCACGCTTAGCCAACGCGTGCATATTTTCAGCCAAACTCTGCGTGATAATTTATTAATGGGGAACTCAGCAGCAACTGATGAACAGATGATTGAGGTGATAAAAAAAGTAGGTCTAGGCTACTTACTAGAAACGGAAAGTTTAATGCTTTGGTTAGGCGAAGGTGGAAGACCGCTTTCAGGTGGCGAACAACGACGATTAGGGCTTGCTCGTTTGCTGCTAAGTTCAGCTGAGTTAGTACTACTAGACGAACCAACCGAAGGATTAGATCGTGAAACCGAACAACAGATCTTAAATCTGATTTTAACGCATTGTGCAAACAGAACATTACTGATGATTACCCACAGACAAAGCGGATTAGACCGATTTGATGTCATTTACCGAATGGATAATGGAAAGCTATTAGGATAATTTTATAAAGTTACTCAAAAACGTATCTATTATCGATTAACACATTTATCAGATAAATACCTTTTGCCATTCAAAAGAATGGTAAAAAATGCTATATTCGCCACTGATTTTTAACCATACTGAACTTTAGAAAAATGGCAGATTATTACGATATTACAATTTCCTATGCTGGAATATGCCAAGCGGCGAATTTAGTGCAACAATTTGCACATAAAGGCACGGCAGATAGAGAAGCATTTAGACAATCTATCCGTAGCTTATTAGTGACGCAGCCTGAGTCCACGCTAAGTGTATTTGGCGATGATCTTTCTCATCTAAAAATAGGGTTGGAAACGGCGATGTCTCAAACAGGTGGTGGCAATGGTAAGTTAGATACTGAAGTGGGGCGTTATTGGGTAAGCTTGATTGCACTTAGTCAGAAATTAAATAAAAATCTTGAAGCGAAGCAGCAGCTCTCTCAACGTTTGCAACAGATTGAACGTCAGTTACCACTTTATGAAGATAATATTTTAGCAGATCAAATGATTGTGAATTTGGCCTCAATTTATAGCGATATTATCAGCCCATTAGGCACAAAAATTCACGTGATGGGGATGCAGGATTATTTGGTTCGCCCTGATATTCAACATAAAATTCGTGCATCACTTCTTGCAGGTATTCGTGCTGCTATTTTATGGCAACAAGTAGGTGGTAGCCGCTGGCAGTTTTTATTTTCACGCAAGAAAATTTTCGAACAGGCACAGCAGCTTTATCGTCAAATCTAACCGAACATTTATTATTTTGGAGAACATAAAACAATGGAACTTACTGCTCTAACAGCGTTATCCCCAATTGACGGGCGTTATCAAGATAAGGTTGCTTGCCTTCGTCCTATTTTTAGTGAATTTGGTTTATTAAAATTTCGCGTAGAAGTTGAGGTCCGCTGGTTACAAAAATTGGCGTCTCACCCACAACTTAATGAAGTTCCTGCTTTTTCAGAAATAGCAAACGATTACCTAAATCAAATTGTAGCAAATTTCTCGTTAGAGGATGCCAATCGTATCAAAACGATTGAACGTACGACCAACCACGATGTAAAAGCGGTGGAGTATTTCTTAAAAGAAAAGTGTGAGGTGTTGCCTGAATTACAAGCGGTGAATGAATTTATCCATTTTGCCTGTACTTCAGAAGATATTAATAATACTTCACACGCCTTAATGCTAAAAAAGGCACGTGAAGATGTGTTATTGCCTGAATGGAAAAAAGTGATTGATTCAGTAGTAGCGATTGCAAAATGTTATCAAAACATTCCATTGCTTTCTCGTACGCACGGTCAGCCCGCTAGTCCAACCACAATGGGGAAAGAGATGGCAAATGTTGCTTATCGTTTAAAGCGACAATATAAACAGCTGGAAAATTTGGAGATTTTAGCGAAAATTAATGGTGCAGTAGGGAACTATAATGCACATTTATCGGCGTATCCTGAAATTGATTGGCATAATTTCAGCCAAGAGTTTGTGGAATCTCTAGGGGTCAGGTGGAATCCGTACACTACGCAAATTGAACCGCACGATTACATTGCGGAATTTTTTGATTGCGTGGCTCGTTTTAATACCATTTTGATCGACTTTGACCGTGATATGTGGGGTTATATTGCATTAAATCATTTTAAACAACGCACTATTGCAGGCGAAATTGGATCAAGTACAATGCCGCATAAAGTGAACCCAATTGACTTTGAGAATTCCGAGGGGAATTTAGGTTTAGCGAATGCGGTTATCGCTCATTTAGGGCAAAAATTACCTATCTCTCGTTGGCAGCGTGATTTAACCGATTCAACTGTGCTGCGTAATTTAGGCGTAGGTTTAGGTTATGCGTTAATTGCTTATGCTTCAACTTTAAAAGGCATTAGCAAATTAGAAGTGAATGAGCAGCATTTACGTGATGAGCTTAATCAAAACTGGGAAGTGTTAGCTGAGCCAATTCAAACCGTAATGCGTCGTTATGGCATTGAAAAACCATACGAAAAGCTGAAAGAATTAACGCGTGGTAAACGTGTTGATGAAGTAGCAATGCATGAGTTCATCGAGAAGCTGGACATTCCTGAAAATGAGAAAGCCCGCTTAAAAGAGATGACACCAGCGACTTACATCGGCTATGCTGTCGAGCTCGTTGATAAATTGTAAAATATAACGCAAAAAAGACCGCTTGCAAGCGGTCTTTTTCTACCCAATTTTTGCAAAAGGAATGATATGAAGCAAGCAAATAGACATAAAAAAATTATTGAATTAGTCAATCAGCTAGGTTATGTCAGCACTGAAGAGTTAGTGGCTCAGATGAAAGTGAGTCCACAAACTATTCGGCGTGATTTAAATGAGATGGCGGAGAACAATCTTATTCGTCGTCATCATGGTGGAGCGGCAGCACCTTCTAACACGGAAAATAGTGATTATACGCACCGTAAGCAATTTTTCTCGCAAGAGAAAAATGCGATAGCTCAGCAAGTGGCAAAATTAATACCGAATGGATCGTCGATCTTTTTAGATATTGGTACAACCTCTGAGGCTGTGGCATTAGCGTTGCTTTCACATAAAAATTTAAAAGTAGTAACAAATAATTTAAATGCTGCTCATATTTTAATGAAAAATCCAGAGTGCCAAATTACGGTAGCGGGCGGTAATTTAAGAAGCGATGGTGGATTAATTGGCGAAGAAACGGTTCGTTTTATTAATCAGTTTCGTTTGGATTTTTGTATTTTGGGTATTAGTGCGGTGGATTTAGACGGCTCAATGTTGGATTATGATTATCACGAAGTTCAGGTAAAAAGAGCGTTAATGGAATGTGCTAGACAAGTGGTGTTGGTCGCCGATCACTCAAAATTCAGTCGCAATGCTATTGTTCGTTTAGGAAATATTAAAGAAGTAAATTATTTGTTTACAGATACTGATTTGCCGCTAGAATTACAACATCATTTAAGTCAATCAGACGTTATTGTTAAAGTTTGTAATGAATAAAGAAAGCCTTTTCTCTAAACAAAAATGGATTGCTTACGCTCAATTAATGCGATTCGATAAGCCAATTGGTACCTTGCTATTACTTCATCCGACATTATGGGCGTTATTTATAGCAGCAGATGGAATGCCGCCCCTTTCTATTTTGCTTATTTTTACTCTTGGCGTAATTGTAATGCGAGCCGCTGGTTGTGTGATTAATGATTATGCAGATAGAGAAATTGATAAGCACGTTAAGCGTACCTCACAACGCCCGTTAGCAACAGGCAGGGTTACCATTACAGAGGCTAAAATCATTTTTGTGATATTGCTATTGTTTGCTTTTATGCTCAATTTAATGCTCAACCGATACACCTTTTTGCTTTCATTTGTAGCCGTATTTTTAGCGGTTATTTATCCTTTTATGAAACGTTTTACCCATTTACCGCAAGTGGTGCTTGGAGTGGCATTTGGCTGGTCAATTCCAATGGCATTTGGGGCGGTAAGTGAAGCTCTGCCACTTGAATGTTGGCTGCTTTTCTTTGCCAATCTTGCGTGGACGGTGGCTTATGACACCCAATATGCGATGGTTGATCGTGATGATGATTTGCGTATTGGGGTAAAATCCACCGCAATTTTATTTGCTCAATATGACAATAAAATTATTGCGTTATTGCAATTGATCACCTTGATATTATTAACCTTAGTGGGCATCGTACAAGAGTATAATATCGGCTATTTCATTGTTTTGGCGTTAAGTGCAACGCTATTTATTTATCAATGTTGGCTAACGAGAAAACGAGAGCGTAGCGATTGCTTTAACGCATTTTTGAACAATCATTACGTTGGCTTAGGTGTCTTTTTTGCGATTTTAGTTGGGGTTTATTTCTGATGGCAGTAAGGGCTAAAAATTTAGCCCTTATTTATTCTCTACAAGCGGTTAAATTTATTGGAAAATTTGCAAATTCCAATAGAAATTTAACCGCTTGTTTTACGATACATTTTGGCATTTTTCTGCTATAATTCACGCAATTTTTTCGATTTTAAATTAGTAGGAATAACAATGTCTGAACAAACTCAACCAACAAGTTATGATTCTTCAAGTATTAAGGTTTTACGCGGCTTGGATGCGGTGCGTAAGCGTCCAGGAATGTATATCGGTGATACCGATGACGGAACGGGTTTGCACCATATGGTATTTGAAGTGGTAGATAACGCCATTGATGAGGCATTAGCAGGACATTGTAAAGATATTATCGTGACCATTCACTCTGATAATTCAGTTTCCGTGCAAGATGATGGACGTGGTATTCCTGTTGGCATTCATCCAGAAGAAGGCGTTTCTGCAGCGGAAGTGATTATGACGGTTCTTCACGCAGGCGGTAAGTTTGATGATAATTCCTATAAAGTATCGGGTGGTTTACATGGTGTAGGCGTGTCGGTAGTAAATGCACTTTCTTCAAAATTACAACTTACTATTCGCCGTGAGGGGCACGTTCACGAACAGTTCTATAGTTTAGGCGAGCCTGATGCACCATTAACGATTATTGGTAATACCGATAAAACAGGCACATCTGTTCGTTTCTGGCCAAGTTTAGATATTTTTAAAAACAAAACCGAATTTGAATATAAAATTTTATCAAAGCGTTTGCGTGAATTGTCTTTTTTGAACTCAGGGGTTTCGATTAAATTAGTTGATGAGCGTGATGGCAAAGAAGAACACTTCAAATACGAAGGGGGCATCAAAGCCTACGTCGAATATTTAAACGAAGGCAAAACGCATATTCACAATACCCCTTTCTATTTGACGACTGAAAAAGACGGTATTGGCGTAGAGATTTCTCTGCAATGGAATGATAGTTACAACGAAAGTGTTTATTGCTTTACTAATAATATTCCACAACGTGATGGTGGTACGCATTTAGCCGGCTTTCGAGGGGCTTTAACCCGTGCATTGAAAAATTATATGGATAACAGCGGTGTGTTGAAAAAAGCGGATGCGAATATTGATGCTTCAGGTGACGATGCACGTGAAGGCTTAGTCGCCGTGATTTCGGTAAAAGTGCCTGATCCAAAATTCTCCTCACAAACAAAAGATAAATTAGTTTCCTCTGAAGTGCGTAGTGCGGTTGAAAGCTCAATGAATGAAGCATTATCAGACTATTTAGCTGAAAACCCAGATGATGCAAAAAATATCGTGACTAAAATTATTGATGCTGCACGTGCAAGAGAGGCTGCTCGTAAAGCTCGTGAAATGACACGTCGAAAAGGGGCGCTGGACTTGGGCGGTCTGCCAGGCAAATTAGCAGATTGCCAAGAGAAAGATCCTGCATTGTCTGAGCTTTATTTAGTTGAGGGCGATTCTGCAGGCGGATCGGCGAAACAAGGGCGTGACCGTAAAAACCAAGCGATTTTACCGTTAAAAGGTAAAATTCTAAATGTAGAAAAAGCGCGTTTTGACAAAATGCTTTCTTCACAAGAAGTGGCAACCTTAATTACCGCGTTAGGCACAGGGATTGGGCGTGATGACTACAATATTGAGAAATTACGTTACCATAAAATCATTATTATGACCGATGCAGATGTGGACGGCGCCCATATTCGCACGCTTTTATTAACTTTCTTTTATCGTCAAATGCCAGAGTTGATTGAAAATGGCTATATTTATATCGCTCAGCCACCGCTTTATAAGGTGAAAAAGGGTAAACAAGAGCGTTATATTCAAGATAATGATGAAATGGCACAATATGAAATTGACATTGCCCTTGAAGGCGCAGGTTTATATGTAAGCAAAGATGCACCTGCATTAAGTGGGGTGGCATTAGAGAATTTAATTTCGCAATATAATCACGTGCAAAAACTCATTGGGCGTTTAAGTAGACGTTATCCAATATTGTTATTAAATGAATTAATTTACTCAAAACCGCTTTCAGTTGAATTTGCAAAAAATGAAGCAAATATGACCGCTTGGAGCGAGGCTTTTGTGGCTAATTTAATGGAGAAAGAAGTAGGCGGTAGTTTCTATCGTATTCATACGGTGTTTAACGAAGAACGTCAAATTCACGAGCCACACATTATTGTGACCACTCATGGTATGGATACGACTTATCGCTTGGATTATAACTTTATCAATGGTAATGAATACGCTCACATTGTGGCATTGGGTAATGAATTGAATGATTTATTTTCTGATTCAGCCTACGTTGTGCGTGGTGAGCGTCGTCAAGATATCAGTAGCTTCGCTGAAGCATTAGATTGGTTGGTGAAAGAGTCTCGTAAAGGTTTAACTATTCAACGTTATAAAGGATTAGGCGAGATGAACCCAGAGCAATTATGGGAAACTACAATGGATCCAGTAGCTCGTAAAATGTTGCAAGTCAATATTAGCGATGCAATTGCAGCAGATAAGCTCTTCAGTACGCTAATGGGCGATGAAGTTGAACCAAGACGTGATTTTATAGAAACCAACGCATTATATGCTCAGATTGATGTCTAATTAACTGTAGAAGAACAGACTTGATCTGACAATTCACTCTAAAAATTGAGAGTTTCCCGTTTAGAATATGAGTGTCCAAATTCAATCTAAACAAAAAAGGAAACTCTCATGTTTTATTACTAACTAAAAACCACCTTCTATGAAGGTGGTCATCGCCTTAAAAGGCTTTTGCCTGAATAAAAAAACTCATAGAGAATTTTCCAAGAAAGTTATCCCCATAACCAACATAAGGAAAAAACCTATGAGTCGATTTACAAAATCATCGCACGTTATCTGGCATTGTCAATATCATTTAATTTGGACACCCAAATGCTGTTATAGAATACTAAAAGGAAACGTCGGGAAGGAAGTCTACGTTCAGCTGAGGATTTTATGTGAGCAGTTGAAAGTAGAGGTAGTGGAATTAAATGTCCAAATAGATCACGTTCATTTATTGGTAAAAATTCCCCCGAAATTATCTGTATCAGAGGTAATGGGACATTTAAAAGGTCGAACAGCAATAAGATTGTTCAATAAGTTTCCCTATTTACGTAGGCATAAATTGTGGGGTAACCACTTTTGGGCAAGAGGTTATTGCGTAGACACCGTAGGTGTCAATGCGGAAATGATAAGGAAGTATGTGAAATATCAGGAAAAGCACGAATTAGAAGATAAGCAACTTCGTTTATCAGATATATAAAAATTCGGGTTCTATGAATTCGAATTTTAATTGCCCCCTTCTAGGGGGCTTTAGCAAAGCCACCTTCTATGAAGGTGGCTTTTTACTCCTAAATCCGTCACCGCCTGCGATACACGCCGTGAGCCATAGGTTTCACCGCTTGCCTCAAAGGCGGATAGCAACGTTTCCTGCAAGCTCATCAACGTTTGATTAGGCGACGATTTTTCTCAACGATGGCTGGTAGAACGGTTCAACGAAAAACAACGGGACAGTTGTGAGTGGGAAATGCCTTCTCGCAAACGCTGAATTCCCCGCTGCTCGGCGAGAAATTGCCGCTTCTAACGATTCAAGCAACGATTTAGGGCAGATTGGCTGACTCGCATCATTTTACACACTTGACTGACGCTATGTTTGCCGTCTAACACCATTTCAACACATTGCTTTTTATACTCAGGGGTAAAAAGTTTAACCATTTTGCTGGTCTCCATTTTGAGAGAGTTTATCAAAAATAGTCTTTGGTTTGTTGCTATGGGTTAGACCATTACATCCTGAATTTTCACGATTTACCGAACCAGTGTTTCAACTCACAGCTACGTGTAGGTAGCTGCTGTAATTTTTGCCATTGTGAATGTCTCCAAATTGTTTCAACTCACAGCTACGTGTAGGTAGCTGCTGTAATTTTTGCCATTGTGAATGTCTCCAAATTGTTTCAACTCACAGCTACGTGTAGGTAGCTGCTGACCAAAGAGGCAACCGCACGCTTAGGGGTGGCGTTTCAACTCACAGCTACGTGTAGGTAGCTGCCTTATTGAGAAGCGTGCAATCCTTTGAGATAACTGGTTTCAACTCACAGCTACGTATAGGTAGCTGCAGTATGAGCATCTATTTAGATTTTCAGACGGTGCAGTTTCAACTCACAGCTACGTGTAGGTAGCTGCATAAGAAAGAGATTTTGAAGTTTATCAAGGATGCGTTTCAACTCACAGCTACGTGTAGGTAGCTGCAGGTCATATACCCTCCTTTTTTACGAATTGTCTTGTTTCAACTCACAGCTACGTGTAGGTAGCTGGTTCCAGCTCTACCAAATTGCGAAATACTGCGATGTTTCAACTCACAGCTACGTGTAGGTAGCTGCCAACTCATTATAAATACTGCCCACCTCTTGACTAGTTTCAACTCACAGCTACGTGTAGGTAGCTGCTATACCTTACCCGCAGCGTAGCGAGCTAAAATATCGTTTCAACTCACAGCTACGTGTAGGTAGCTGCCAGCGATTTACGCCATTGGCAGACAGGACAATAGCGTTTCAACTCACAGCTACGTGTAGGTAGCTGCATAACGCAGTGCAAGTGACTTATTCGGATAAAAAGTTTCAACTCACAGCTACGTGTAGGTAGCTGCTTGACCACCCATACTGCTACAAAATGCCTTGTATGTTTCAACTCACAGCTACGTGTAGGTAGCTGCCCCTATATCAAAATACGTTATGCTATCAGGTTGTATTACCTGATTTTCGCTAAAGCAGTCGTTACAGGGGGTGATTTGAGTATAGCACATTCAGTAATATGCTATAAAAATTTTTAACTAATTAATTATTAAAGAACTTTTAAAATCGCTAGCCTCCCTATATATTGATGAGAACAAGTAGCTAGCGATAACAGAAAATCTATAAAATTAGAACATCTTTGAACATATCCACCGCTTTTTTTGCTCCGTGGTGCTCCACTTTGTTTCTCCATTTGCTTCCGAGATGATAGAAACGTAAACTATCCGTTTCCGGATTATAGGTGGAGAGTAATTTCTGTTTGAGTTTAACCCATTGGTCGGGTGTGACATCGCATTCAAATACAGAATATTGAACCCTGATGCCGTAATCTAAACAGTATTTGGCAATATGCCTCAGGCGCTTCTGCCCTTCTGGGGTGTCAAAAGAAATATCGTAAGTAATTAACATCATCATAATTCTATCCCTATACTTACTACAAGCGGTTAGTTTTTTCAGATTTTTTGTAACATTATCGCATTAAAAATGGGGGATACTCTGCCAAATCACCTCGTAGATGGCGAGCTAATAACATTACTTGAATATAAGGCAATAAACCAATTTCTACCTCTTCTTGTAGAAACGGGTGCATAATCTTTTCTTGCTTTTTAGCTTGTAGCGTTTGGAAAACCACCTTTCGGGCTTCTGGTTTAAGAATCACAGCGCCACTCGCTTCGTTCACAAAATCAGACAATTTAATTTGCCCTCGGTTAATCAGCGATAGTACCATTCTGTCTACCCACCATGCACGGAACTCCTCCAAAATATCAAGTGCTAAGCTATCTCTCCCAGGTCGATCTGCATGCATAAAGCCAACCTGCGGATCTAATCCTACTCCTTGCAATGCTCCGCTAATATCCTTGCTCAATACACTGTATAAAAACGAGAGCAAAGCGTTGACGCCATCTCTTGGAGGGCGACGATTGCGTCCGTTAAATTGAAATTCACATTTTTCACTTAATAAATATGATAAAACACCAAAATAGCGAGAAGCAGCTTCGCCCTCAATACCTCGAATTAAATCTAAATTATCCGCTTTCTGTAGCTGTCTGAGGCTAATGTTCAGAGCGCTTATCGCCGACTCTACAGGCGCACAATCTCCGTGATTTCGCAACCTCCGCTGTAATACACGTTTAGAGGCTTGAATTTTCACCGCGATAATATTTTTAGCAATCGGCATAGGGTTTTCTTCCGAGCGTTTATATTGAGCCCTTCGGAGCAACACATTACCGCTCTGCCGCCCTTGCAAGCGGGCTAAAAATCGTCCATTTTCGCTAAAAAAGGCGACATTAACATTATTCTCCCCACAAAACCCTAGCAAAAACGGCGAAACCAACACATTACCAAAACAGAAAATATGTCCGATGGAATGAATCGGCAACTGTGCCACTTTCTTTCGTTCTTGCTCCACCACTAAGGTTTCACGTTCTTTGTGCAAATAACTGCCTTGGGTGGTGATGTAGAGGGTGTTTTGAAGTTTTCGCATTTAGAGAATTCCCTTGGTTTTAGTCGCACTTTTATATAACAACTGCCCTAATTCGGGCAGTGATGCTTTACAACAGCTCACAAAAAACCATTAATATTTCAACTCACAGGCATTAAATGACTGACAATCGATCTTCCTTTAAGAAACAATATCCTAAGATATTAGAAAGGAAGCTTTCCTGAAATCAATAAGCTAACGCTTATAACAGATATTATAAAATATATTAGCTTTCCTATATTTCCCTCCAAAAGAAATAAGAATTTATTTTCCTGTCTATAAATCAAGCAACGCAGATAATTTCTAACTTTCATATTCACCTCTCAATTATTGATTAAAAATGCAATTATGATAAGACGAGCTAATGAACAGGTCAACAATGATTACTAAAATAAACCGTTAATGAAATATTAAATATCACTAGGAACTAAAAACATTTCTCATATACTTAAATATTATTTAGACGTCTTCACCAAATAATCCTCCCACATACACTACCGACCTATCCCTGCCCAATAACTTTGGCTGACAAACCTCCACCAACGAGCAAGCTTTGCAATGTTTGCCGTATTCAGGTGCAGGCGTTTTTCCACTGATAAACAATTTACGGACTTGGGCTATAGTATCCTGTGTTGTCTGTCTAAGACTGTCTGAAAATACTACCAACACACGATGCCGGGTTTGTTGATACCACAATGCACCCTCCTCAATCCGCTGTCCTGTCATTTCCTCTAAACAGAGGGCTTGGGCGCAGAGTTGGATTTCATCCATCGCGGTCGGTTTTGGTTTGCCGTGTTTGTATTCGACAGGTTTAAACTTGCCGCTTGCCAGCTCATATTCCACCATATCTGCAATGCCGCTTAAGCCAAGCTGCTCGGCACAAAGATGTACAGTGCGTTCAAAACGCACGCCTTTGCGGGTTTCAGGCTCACCGCTATCCACCCGTTCGTGTAATACGCGACCTTGGGCGGTGAGATAATTTTCTGCCCACGCCTGTTCATTGTGGATCAACGCACATTGTCTTGGGCAAAAAGCGTAGTGTTGCAGGGCAGAAAGAGGAATAAGCAACGTTTCTTTATTGCTTTCCTGCCCTGTAAGCGGTCGGATTTGCTCGGAATTTTGCAAAACCGTTGGCATATTAGAAACCGTCAATTTCTTGTGGTTTCAAGCCTTCGAGCTGGCTTAATGTGTAACTGCCATCTGCACTCACGTTCAAGCTACCATGCACTTTCGCTGAGGAATACTGCCCCGTTTTGCAGTTATGCTCCCACCAAATCAATTTCAGCACCTGCATTGAGCCTTCCGGGCGAGCGGAAGAGGCATCGCCTTCAAACAATTTGGTAAGAACAGATTTGATTTTGTCTGCATCGTTATCAGAGAAACCCGTACGTTCGGCAAGTTGCGGCGACATTGCCCCATATGCCACATAAATACCGCCATCAACACGGTGTTTCATTCCCATAGTGTCGGAAGATTTTTTGCTGCCGTCACCTTCGCCACTCACGCTTTTAGTGATTTGCGTGCTGGTAATCAACACCGGCTCAACACTAAATGCCGATTGAATGGTTACCGGCCCACGCACGGCAATCGATACGCCGGCACCGTCATCACTTTTACCAAAAGCGAATACTTGCCCGAAGCTCCGTACATCAAGCCATTTTTCACAGGATTTTTTCGCCGTTTCATCACGGTTGGATTTTTTCGCGTTGAATGCCTCATTACCCAAACCTACATCCTTATCTTTCGCACGGTTGGCAAGGCTGGTCATTCCGTCAGTTTTCTTTTCGTCAGATTGCACAAAAATGCTCTCGCCGTCATCTTGCAAGCGGTCACGAATTTTGCGTTTTAAGCAAACATCGGTGATTTCGCCGAAGCCTTCAAAATCGGTACGAGGACGGTTGCCGTTTAATGGGTCACCGTTTGGATTAGCATTTTTTACTTGGATAATTAAGGCAAAGTCGATTTTTTTGGTTAAAGACATACTATTTTCCTTCTATAAAATTATTCTTCAGTTGATTTAGCACTTTTCGCTTTTAATTCAGCAACTTGGCGAGCAATTTCCATTTTTTGGCAATGGTAACCTAATAAAAATTCGCCACTTAATTTGCCATCATTGATAAAATCATTATGCTCAAAGAGATCGGTTATCTCACTAATGGCCTGCATTCCCGTATCTTTGCCATTATTTTTCAGGCGTTCTTGGTAAGGCTGTAAGGCTAATTCAAGATTACGCCAAGTATAATAAGGGCGATCAGAAAACTGCTGCATATAGCGTTCTGCATTGGTTGAGCGTTTTTCGCCGGCGAGATAGAGTGCGTAAGATTCAATATTTTCTGCAACAGCCAAGAGTCTGCCGTACAGATAATCCCGTGAGCGATTTTCGATGTCTAAGCTCATATCGTAAGTTCTCCTTTCTGATTCTTTGTGATGACGAGCGCGCCAGCCTCGATATAGGCCGCAAGCTACGCCGATATTGCGTTGCCACTCCCAAGTATCGCAGCCGTTTGGATTACAGGCGACTTGGAAACTTTTTTGCACCAAATCGTAGGGAATTGGCACACTTTTCCCACCAGCAATCACAGGGAGCAAGCGGGCATAAAGTTGTTTTTTTAACTTATCATTTAACGATTTGCCATACACGGCTTGCGCAATCGCAAACGGCGATGGCGGAATCTCTAACCACAAGGTACGTTTTCCGTTTTTCTTACCGCCTTTTACCTCAAAAGTGTGGCGTTGGAACCAAGTAAAATCGTCCAACCACGCTTCTAAATTGGCAAAATAATCCTTTGGCAAAAATTCTTGGTAATAGGTTAATGCCATTCGCCCTGGTGTGGCAGAATCTAACATCAGCAATGAAATTTGCTCGTGATGATCCAATTTCGCTTTATAGCCGTGATATTTCTTTTTGATGAGGTTGGCTGCCTCTTTGCCGATATTCTCTGACCAATCCAGCTTTGTTTCCGAATCTGCCGATGTTTGAAATTCAGCGTTATTTTCGATCGCACTGGTATCCGCATTATCAAAATCGAAGTTTTGAAACGGATCTTGTAATGGCGAAGGCACTTCTTTACCACTAATCGCCCAAGCCACGGTGACTTGATCGCCATTGCGAATGCCCTGGCGGGCAATCAACCAACGCAATGCACTATGGGCTTTGGCTGAAACCTCGGCTGAAATCGTCGCTGCTTCATCTGCCGTTTCAAACCGGCCACGGAAGGTATAACCGCCAGTGTCATTTGATGAAATCAGCTTAGCTTTATCGCCTGTATGACGTAACTTCGCAGGGTGCATCGTAGAAATAGCTGCCTCCTCGCCTTTTACCAAGCAGAAGCCTTTGTTGCTGTCGGCAGAAGCTAAGTAATCAGCCCAAGATTGTTGCACGCTGCTATCCGTCCAAGTATCAGACTGCGGATCATTGGGTATTTCCACACACCAACACACTAAGGCAGAACCAAACTCAATTTCGCCTTTGGTTTTTGGCAAGGTTGAAAAAATAGCCGGGGCTTCACTGTCATTTTCCCATTTATTCAGCACCTTACCATTCGCATCAAGCGGCAAAACAGCAGCTCGGGCTAAATCTGCAATCACCTGCCCTTTTTTAACATAATGGAGAACGGCTAACACTTTTGGGTGTTGAAAAGATGAATCACACCAAGCCTGTAATTGGGTTAAATAGCCCTCAAAATAAGCTTTTTTCTCGCCACCGAAATCGACATAATCTTTCGCGACATATTGTAGTTTGTCCGCCAGCGGATGAGGGGCTTCACCGCTTGTGCGGTTTTCCGAGGATTCTGTCGCCGGTAACATAATCGCCGTTTTCGGCGGCATCACTCTTGCGGTTTGAAACTCACTATCTCCATTCAAGACAATCACAATATGGGCATTTTGTAGTGTATGCCCTATCGGTGTTAAAGGATCGCCATCAAGTTTATCCGAACGAGCTAAAACCGCTTCATAAGTCCGATAAAGTTTCTGCATCCAGCTCATAATTCAAGCTCCTTTTCCTCGTCTTCCACCAGTTTCACATTTTCGCCGCGTTTAAAAGGTTTAAACGGTTTCATTTCACGAATAAAACGTTTTTTTAAACGACCGGATTGATCATTGACGCTTGGAAATTCAATCACGCCATTTTGCATCGTGGCATTCCAAAAACGGCTAATCAGTTCGTGTTTGCCGGTTTCTTCCGGATAGCCAAAACTGTGGAACATTAAACCAAAATCCAACTCGCCTGTTCCATCATAAAAACTCTCGCCCGCTCCAAACTGACAAGGCTCAACATAACCTTGGCAATCTCTTGTGCCAAGGAAAATATCTTGTCGTCCGCCTCGGGCTAACATTCGTTCGGCAATCGCCATATGTTTTCCTGGATTACGATCACCGGCTAATTCGTCCCAATGTTCGTTCCAAGTAAAATGGGCTTCCACTTGATATTCAACCTCTTGCAAGAAAGTATAAATGGCTAAGGTATTGCCGCCATTCCAATCCAAGGGTTTGGTGGATTTAGTTTGAGTACGAATTTGCTTCATAATCCGCACGCGGTCGATATGCCAAATCAAGGTCGGCTTCCAATAAATGCTTCTTAAAATACCTTTTAAGGCTTCATAAGTCGGCACCGGATAGCTAAATTTTTCACCGCCAATTTTAGTGACAGGATCCGTAAAAAGTGCTTGCCTGCCCCACACGCGAAAACTAATTTTATTATTCATATCGCTCCTTTTTCACAACTTAAAAATCATAGCAGGTCATATTGCCTGCACGGTCTGTACATAAACCATATTCTTCCAAATAATGCCGTTCATCTAAATAGTAGATTCCCGACCCTGCCTGCGTTTCTTGTAAGGCCTCTGCCTCCACCAATTTTCGCCACACCTTGGGGAAAACATTCACGCTATATCGTTGGGCTTTGGCAAGAGCTTCATATTTCTCCTTGTTATCTTCCACGCTACATAATGTCGTAATTATCTCTTTTCCCTCACCATAAGGCACAATGATCGCTTGGGTTGGGGCGTCAATCATTTGAAATTCCCTCCCCGTACTTTTAAAGGATTGCATCAATAACGGGAAAGGCCGGGTTCTTCGATCATTTTTCGGGGCATAAACATTGTGGCAATTATCCGACAACCAATCCAATAAGGATCCCGATCTACTATTTTTGAGCGGATAAACCATTTCATCACTGCGATCGTGGAAATAATACTTGAAATATTGCGTCATTGCCGCCGGTTGTAAAATATCTTGCCCTTCATATTCACCAAATACCCGAGCCGCTTTATCTTGCCCGATTGTAATATCCGGCAAGACTTCTTCTAAATTTGGTTCTTTCAGATTTAGCACATAAACTTGCCCTTTACCCTCTTTTTCACCGTGGCGATTACAACGCCCTGCCGCCTGTGCAATGCTATCCAAACCGCCTAAGGCTCGAATGACACACGCCATAGAAATATCCACTCCCGCTTCAATAAGTTGAGTGCTGATACAAATCACCGGCTCTTTATTTTTCAATCGAGTTTTAATTTGCTCAAAAATCACTTTTCGATGAGCAGAACATTGGTTGGTACTTAAATGAAAAAGGGCATCTTGGGGAATATGGTGATCCTGACAGTAACGATATAAATCCTGAGCCCATTTTTTGGTATTCACAATAAATAAACAGCTAGAATGCAATTTGAACTGTTCTAGCAAAAACTCACCTGCATTTTCTAGCGAAAATCCGCCCACTTGCGAGCGATAGTGGATTTCCACACGGGAGAGATCATCAAAAAGTGCGGTCAAATCCTGTTGATTTCCCATTAACTCAGCGTTTTCCGCTAATTTCACCTGCCCTAATTCCGGCTTTTTGAGCTGATTTAATAAAGGTTGTGTCGCGGTACATAAAACGGCGGTACTTTTACCAAATTGGGCAAGCCAATTTAATACATTGGAAAACAGATGAACGCATTTAATCGGCAAGGTTTGAATTTCATCAAAAATCAAAACGCTTCTTGTCATAGCGTGAATATGACGAACACCACGCGTACCGCCGCCAAACCAAGCATCAAGAAATTGCACCATTGTCGTGAAAATAATCGGTTTATCCCAGTTCTCGGATAACACTTTATTTTGCCAAGTCTGTTTTTCCGGCTCAATGTTGGAATGATGCTCTAACACCCAATCATCGCCTAGAATCTCTCTCACATTCTGAGTATTTTGATCGATAATTGATGTGTAGGGAATAATGTAAATAATGCGATCAAGTTGGTGTGTTTGAGCGTGATGTAACGCATAACGCAAAGTGGCAAGGGTCTTACCTCCGCCAGTTGGCACGGTAAGAGAATAAATACCTTGTTTATCACAGGCTCGCGTTAAGCAATCGTTGGAAATATTACGGCGAATTTGGTCAATCGGATATTTAATTTCAAAACGAGATAAATAGTTTTCTAATGTATCAATCGCCTGTTGCCAATTTGGTTTTTCGTTGAAATGGCGAATCTCTTTTTGTTCTTCCCGCTCGAAATCAGCACTATTTATACGGTCGGCATCAATCAAACAACTAAATAAAAAACGGGTTAAACAGGCTAAATAAAGCTCTTTAATTTTAAAGGGAACATCTTGCTGACTTAAAATTGCGGCAATCGGTTTTTGAAGGGATTGAATGAGGGATTCAGAAGCTAATTGCTCTGCACGTTCAAGAATAGATTTATCCACCTTTTGCTCACATTCGCTAAGATGGGCGTCTTTATCCTCCTTATTAAAACGGTCTCGCCAAACCGCCTTACCTTCCGGACTTAAACAGTCAATCAAGCCTGCACCGTGGTGAGAGGCAATGCATAGTCCTAAAATTTGCCCACAAAGCTCGCCAATACCGTTCGAACCATATTTTATAAAACGGCGATAAATCCACTGAGCCCCTGCGGTGGAATGGTCGCCACCGTTGGTTTCATCTTCGCTGTCTAAATCCGCTTGATTTAACATACCGGTCACTCGGCGAATATATTTCTGGAATTTCTCGGAATATTTGCCGAAATCGTGCATTAAACCAAGTAATTCTCCCGCCTCAGCTAAATCTAACTTCGTTGCCAAAATGCGAGCAATTTGAGCGGTTTCCAAAAGATGGGTTAGAACAGATTGAATCACCCCATCAGATTTTCTAATGTGTGCAAAGTATTCATTTTTCATATTTATATAAATCCCTATCTATATTCTCTAGTACTATAATTTATTATAAATAGAATAACAATAATGTGGCGTATATTCACATTAAAGTATAAATTTCTCCAAATTCTATTGATTAAACTTCCCCACTTTATATCCATTTTTTAGTATAATAATTAGCTTACTAAATCATATTAAAGGCCTCTATGTCAGAACAAACTTTTATCACAGGTAAAGATGCTGCTCTTGAAGAGAGTATTTCTACCTTTCAACACAAATTAAAAAACCTTGGCTTTAATATTGAAGAAGCCTCTTGGTTAAATCCCGTTCCAAACGTGTGGTCTGTACATATTCGTGATGCAGATTGCCCGCAATGTTTCTCAAACGGTAAAGGAGCAAGCAAAAAAGCAGCGTTAGCTTCTGCGTTAGGCGAATATTTTGAGCGTTTATCCACTAACTATTTCTGGGCGGATTTCTACTTAGGGCAAGAGATTGCGAACAGCGATTTCGTGCATTATCCAACCGAAAAATGGTTCCTGATTGAAGATGAAGATGTGCCACCACCAGAAATGATGGATGATTTCTTATGGGAATATTTTGACCCGAATGGCGAACTTACTCCTGAATTATTAGTGGATTTACAATCGGGTAACTACGATCGTGGGATCGTGACCTTGCCTTACGTTCGTCAATCAGACAACGAAACCGTTTACATTCCGCAAAGCATTATCGGTAACTTATTCGTATCAAACGGTATGTCTGCAGGTAACACCAAAAACGAAGCTCGTGTGCAAGGTTTATCCGAAGTTTTCGAGCGTTTCGTAAAACATCGCATTATCACTGAAGCGATCAGCTTGCCTGAAATTCCGCAATCGGTGATTGATGGCTATCCAACCATTAAGGCGTCTATCGAAAAATTAGAGCAAGAAGGCTTCCCGATTCTTTGCTACGATGCCTCATTAGGTGGCGAATTCCCTGTAATTTGTGTGATTTTACTCAATCCACAAAACGGCTCTTGTTTCGCCTCTTTCGGTGCACACCCAAATTTCCAAGTCGCATTTGAGCGTACTGTCACCGAGCTTCTGCAAGGTCGCAGCCTCAAAGATTTAGATGTGTTTGCACCGCCGTCTTTCAATAATGAAGATGTAGCCGATCACGCGAATATGGAAACCCATTTTATTGATTCAAGCGGTCTTATTTCTTGGGATCTTTTCAAACGTGATGCAGATTATCCATTCGTGCATTGGGATTTCTCTGGCACAACCGAGCAAGAATTTAATAATATGATGGCGATTTTCAACAAGCACAATCAGCCAGTTTATATTATGGATTACGAGCATTTAGGTGTGTACTCTTGCCGTATTTTAGCACCAGGAATGTCAAATATTTATCCAAGTGACGACCTGATTTATGCTAACAATAATATGGGATTAGATTGGCGTGAAATTTTGTTGGACCTGCCACACTTCCATCACGATGCAGACACTTATCAAGAATTGCTTGATGAATTAGACGAGCAAAGCATTGATGATTTTACCCGTGTCCGTGAGTTTATCGGCGTGGTAGCAGAAAAAGGCTCGGCAATGCAAACCTTGCGTATCGGTGAGTTGAAATCAATGCTTCACTTGGCTCTCGGCAACTTAGAGCAAGCCTTAGATTGGGCAAACTGGACGGCAAATATGAACGCCAGCGTCTTCTCAGCAGAGCGTAACAATTATTATCGCTGCTTAATCAGCACGCTTGAATTATTTCTAGATCAAAACCGTGAACCGGCTCAATATCGTTCTGTATTCGAGAAAATGTACGGCGTGGAAGCGGTGGAATTCGCTTGGAATGCGGTGCAAGGCGGTAATCCGTTCCACGGTTTAACCGCTTCTGACGAAACGTTGGAAAATATGATCGCTCATCAGAAATTACTCAACGCTTACCGCAAAGTACAGAAAGCGAAAGTTAATCCGATTGTGAGATAATCCAATTTAATTTGTGGGGCAGGCACTTAGGCTCGCCCTTACAAAATTCAATATTTTATTATTAAAACCCCTGAATATATGATCGACTTCCGTCCTTTTTATCAACAAATTGCAACTACGCCACTTTCTGATTGGCTTGAAACCTTGCCTTTGCAGTTAAAGCAATGGGAAAAAACCACTCACGCCGATTATGCAAAATGGGCAAAAGTTGCAAATTTTTTACCAAATTCGACCGCTTGTATTAACCTAAAAGACAAAGTGGAATCAATTCCAAGTGAAGTGTTGTCTGAAGGTGAGATAAAGCAAATCACCCATCATTTAAGACAACTTATGCCTTGGCGTAAAGGTCCTTATCACTTACACGGCATTCATATTGATACCGAATGGCGTTCCGATTTTAAATGGGATCGTGTGTTGCCACACTTATCTCCGCTTGAAGGAAAAACCATTTTAGACGTTGGCTGTGGCAGCGGTTATCATATGTGGCGAATGGTCGGTGAAGGGGCAAAAATGGTAGTGGGGATCGACCCAACTGAGCTTTTTCTTTGTCAATTTGAGGCAGTCAGAAAATTATTAGGCAATGACAGACGAGCCAATCTTATCCCACTTGGGATTGAGCAAATGCAACCGCTGGCGGCTTTTGATACGGTTTTTTCAATGGGCGTGCTTTATCACCGTAAATCACCTCTCGATCATCTTTCTCAGCTCAAAGCACAATTAGTAAAAGGCGGGGAATTAGTGCTGGAAACTCTCGTCATTGATGGTGATATCAATGATACACTTATGCCAACGGATCGCTACGCTAAAATGAAAAATGTCTATTTTATTCCGTCCGTGCCTGCATTAATTAACTGGTTGAAAAAAGTCGGCTTTAAGAATGTACGTTGTGTTGATGAAGGAATCACCACCCTTGAGGAACAACGTAAAACCGATTGGTTAGAAAATGAAAGTTTGGTAGATTTTCTAGATCCAGCCGATCGCAATAAAACCATTGAAGGCTACCCAGCCCCTAAGCGTGCGGTTATTTTGGCTAATAATTAAAAACTCAAATACTGTAAATTATTACACTATTTTTTTGACATAAAAATCCTCACTTATTATACTGTATGTAAAATCAGTAACCAAAGTGAGGATATAATGAAAACACTTGATATACGTTTTGTAATGGCCTAACCCACTGCAACAAACCAAAGACTATTTTTGATAAATTCTCTCAAAATGGAGAACAGCAAAATGGTTAAACTTTTTACCCCTGAGTATAAAAAGCAATGTGTTGAAATGGTGTTAGACGGCAAACATAGCGTCAGTCAAGTGTACAAAATGATGCGAGTCAGCCAATCTGCCTTGAATCGTTGGAAGCGGCAATTTCTCGCCGAGCAGCGGGAAATTCAGCGTTTACGGGCGGAGAATGAGCCGTTGCGTAGCGACAATGCCTTACTAAAAAAGGTGTCCGCCTTCTTGCTCGAGAAGTCTTGAAATCCTGTGTGGTGGATTTACGGCGAGAAGGCATTTCCCCCGCACAACTGTCCCGTTGTTTTTCGTTGAATCGCTCCACCAGCCATCGTTGGGAAAAATCGCCACCTAATCAAACGTTGATGAGCTTGCAGGAAACGTTGCTATCTGTCTTTGAGGCAAGCGGTGAAACCTATGGCTCACGGCGTTTATCACAGGCGGTGACGGATTTAGGGATAAAAATCGGGCGGTTTAAAGCTCGCCGTTTAATGCGGGAGCTTGAGATAAAAGCTAAGTGCCCGAAAGCTAAAGTTTGGCGAAAACAAGCGGTCGATTTTGCGGAAAATAGTGCAAATGAGCAGTGTGCAATGATGCCCGACACCATTTGGGCAGGCGATATTACCTACATTCCTACCGATGAATGCTGGCTGTATTTGGCTATCGTCATTGATTGGTTTTCACGGTTAATTGTCATCTGGTCGGTATCGGATACGCCAGATAGTCGCTTATGCGTTCAAGCCTTGCGACTTGCCATCCACCGCCGCAAGCCCCCTGCGGACGTTATTTTCCACTCAGACCGAGGCTCCCAATACAGCAGCCAAGCCTTTCGGAATGTGCTGACAGAAGCGAAAATGGTGCATAGCCAAAGTAGGGCGGGGAAATGTACGGACAATGCGGTAACAGAGCGTTTTTTCCGCAGTTTAAAGACGGAGAAACTCAACCGCTACCGATTTAAGACACGCGAGCAAGCATTGCTTTGTGTGGCGGAATACATTGAAGATTTTTACAATCCGAGACGACTGCATTCTGCATTAGGAAATCGCTCCCCAATGCAGTTTGAAATGGATTGTTTAAGGATTTAAATGTGGTTGTGTCTTTGGAATGTTGCAAGGAATGAACCATTACAGTTTGTGCAGTACGATTTATCATTCTTTCTTTTGCAGCTACCATACAAATATACATACTATACTAAGGTTTTGTTTTCTTAATGATGAAATGGTAAACTTTAGAGTAGTTTACAAATATAGAGAAAAAAATGAGTGGGACAGAATTATTAGTTAATGTAACTCCAAGTGAAACTCGGGTAGCATTAGTTGAAAACGGATTGTTAAGAGAGCTACACATTGAACGTGAAGCTAAGCGTGGTATTGTCGGTAATATTTACAAAGGACGAGTAACCCGGGTGTTGCCAGGAATGCAGTCTGCTTTTGTGGATATTGGGTTAGAAAAAGCGGCTTTTCTACATGCCTCTGATATTGTTTCACATACAGAATGTGTTGATGAAAATGAGAAGAAGCAGTTTGTAGTAAAAGATATTGCCGAGCTAGTGCGTGAAGGGCAGGATATTGTTGTGCAAGTAGTTAAAGATCCGATTGGTACCAAAGGGGCTCGTTTAACGACTGATATTACGTTACCTTCTCGCTATTTAGTTTTTATGCCAGAAAATAGTCACGTTGGGGTCTCGCAAAGAATTGAAAGTGAGGAGGAGCGTGAGCGTTTAAAAAGATTGGTTGAGCCTTATTGTGATGAATTGGGTGGATTTATTGTTCGTACTGCGGCTGAAGAAGCAAATGAAGAAAGCTTAAAGCAAGATGCTGCTTTTTTGAAAAGATTATGGCGAAAAGTGTTAGAGCGGAAAACAAAATATCCAGCTAAGTCAATGCTTTATGGAGAGCTTGCGTTGGCTCAACGTGTGCTAAGAGATTTTATTGGCACGCATATTAATGCAGTCTGGATTGATTCAAAAATAACTTGTGAGCAAGTCAAAGAGTTCTTAACTGAGTTTATGCCTGAGCTAACAAATTCTGTAAGTTTGTATATAGGGGCTAAAACATTATTTGACGCTTACGGTGTTGAGGAAGCTATTCAAAAAGCACTCGATAAGAGGGTAAATCTGAAATCAGGCGGTTATCTGATTATTGAACAAACAGAATCTATGACAACAATTGACATCAATACAGGTGCATTTGTTGGGCATCGAAATCTTGCACACACCATCTTTAATACGAATATTGAAGCAACGCAGGCAATTGCACACCAACTTCAATTACGTAATTTAGGCGGTATTATTATTATTGATTTTATTGATATGCAAGAAGTAGAGCATCGCAACTTAGTTTTACAATCGTTACAAGAAGCGTTAAAAGGTGATCGAGTAAAAACTAACGTAAATGGCTTTACTCAACTTGGTTTGGTTGAAATGACACGCAAGCGTACGCGTGAGAGTTTAGAACGCATTCTTTGCTGCGATTGCTCGGCTTGTCAGGGGCGTGGTACGGTAAAAACAGTTGAAACCGTCAGCTATGAAATTATGCGTGAAATTGTGCGTGTACATCATCTATTTAAAACAGAAAAAATGCATGTTTATGCGTCTAAAGAAGTGGCAGAATACTTGATTAATGAAGAAAGCCACGCATTACTAGCTGAATTGCAGGCCTTTATCGGACAAAAAATAGAGATAAAATTAGAACCGTATTATCATCGGGATCAATTTGATGTTGTTGTAATGTAATGTATAACGGATTGGAGTTAAGTGATTTAGCTTCAATCCTGCCTATTTGCAAAATTTATTGAAAATCTTACCGCTTGTTTCCTACCAAAATTCCTGAAAATAACGTATAATCGCCCAGTTTTATTTATCCAAATTTTGAAAATCTAAAGGTAATTTAATGTCTGAAGTAGAAAATCAAGAATTAGATCTTAATGGAGAAATGTTAGCTCGTCGTGAAAAGTTAAATAAAATTCGTGAGCAGGGTAACGCTTTTCCAAATACTTTTCGTCGTGATGTGTTAGCAAAAGATTTACATACTAGGTATGATGAAGTCGAAGGCGAAGTATTAAAAGAGCAACATATTCAAGCTAAAGTAGCGGGCCGTATTATGCTAAAACGTGTAATGGGCAAGGCATCTTTTTTTACCATTCAAGATGTGAGTGGTGCCATCCAACTTTATGTGGCACGTGATAATTTGAGCGAAAGTGTTTACGAAGAAAACGTAAGTCTTTGGGATCTTGGTGATATTGTTGGTGTTGAGGGAACTTTATTTAAAACTAAAACAGGCGAATTAACTATTCGTTGTTCTGAAGTTCAACTTTTAACAAAAGCGTTACGCCCATTACCCGATAAACATCACGGCTTAACGGATTTGGAAACTCGTTATCGCCAACGTTATTTAGATCTTATTTCTAATGAAGAATCTCGCCGTACTTTTATGATTCGTTCGCAGGTAGTATCAGGCATTCGTAAATTCTTCTTAGATAGAGATTTTATTGAAGTTGAAACTCCGATGTTACAAGTAATCCCAGGTGGAGCAGCAGCGAAGCCTTTTGTTACACACCATAATGCGTTAGATATGGATATGTATTTGCGTATTGCGCCAGAACTTTACTTAAAGCGTTTAGTCGTTGGTGGCTTTGAACGTGTATTTGAGTTAAACCGTAACTTCCGTAATGAAGGGGTGTCTGTTCGTCATAATCCAGAATTTACAATGATTGAGTATTATCAAGCCTATGCAGATTATCACGATTTAATGGATAACACCGAAGAATTGTTAAGACAATTATCATTGGATATTCTTGGTACAACAGACGTACCTTATGGAGAATATGTGTTTGATTTTGGTAAGCCATTTGAGCGTATTACAATGCACGATGCTATCGTGAAATATGGTAATGGTATTTCTCGTTCCGATTTAGATAACATTGAGAAAGCCGTTGAAATTGCAAAAGGTTTAGGCATTGAAATTCAAAAATCATGGGGATTAGGCTCTGTAGTGAATGCAATTTTTGAAGAAGTCGCAGAACATCAATTAATTCAACCGACTTTCTTAATGGCACATCCTGCAGAAATTTCACCGCTTGCACGCCGTAATGATGAAAATCCAGAGGTGACTGATCGTTTTGAGCTCTTTATCGGTGGTCGTGAAATTGGTAATGGTTTCTCTGAATTAAATGATGCGGAAGATCAAGCTGAGCGTTTTGATGCACAAGTTGTCGCGAAAGATGCGGGTGATGATGAAGCGATGTTTAAAGATGAAGACTTTATTGTAGCATTGGAACACGGTTTACCACCAACGGCAGGTGAAGGTTTAGGTATCGACCGTTTAGCCATGATTTTTGCAAATGCACAGTCAATTCGTGATGTGATTTTATTCCCTGCAATGCGTTTGAAATAATCAGTAAAATAGTGAAAGCACACCAATGTGTGCTTTTTTCTTGATGACAAGCGGTCAAATTTCGCTAAAAAAATGTAAATTTACTTTTCTAAGCCTTTTTTAATCATCGGTTCAAAGAAATCATAATCCACCAAGAATGAGTCGTGTCCAAAATCGGAATGAAACTCGTGGAATTCTAAATTCACCCCAGCTTGCTCTAATTTCTGTTTGCTTTTATATACATCAATTTGTTTGAAAAGCTGATCGCTAGTGACCGCAACAAATGTATAGTTAGCTTTAATGCGTTTTAACGCCATTTCTTCGTTTTCATAACCAAGGGCGGGATCGTATAAATCCAGCGCTCTTAATAAATGAATATAGGTATTTGCATCAAAACGCCCCAGAAATTTTGTGCCTTGATAGCTTAGATAAGATTCCACTTGGAAATATTCACCCCAAATTTTGCCTTGCTGTTTTGTTTCTCGTCCGAACGCTTTAGCTAACTGAATATCGGTACGGTAAGTGAGCATTCCTAACATTCGAGCTATTGCTAAGCCGTTATCTGGTTCTATGCCATCATAATAATCTCCACCATTAAAATGTGGATCGTGAATAATGGCTTGACGCATAATATGGTTAAAACCTATCGCTTCAGCACTTAAGGTAAGCGATGAGCAGAGGTTAATAATGTTACGCACTTGGTCTGGATAACTAATTCCCCATTGTGTTGCTTGCATTCCACCAAAAGAGCCGCCCACTACTGTATGAAGTCTTGGGATTTCTAGATAATCAATCAAGGCTTTTTGTACATTCACAATATCTTGTACGGTAATAATGGGGAATTGGCTACCGTAAGGTCTATTCGTTTTAGGGTTGATAGAAGCGGGACCTGTCGTACCTTTACAACCACCCAACACATTACTACAAATAAAGAAGTATTTTTCGGTATCAAAAGCTAGCCCTTTTCCCATAAAATCTTGCCACCAACCTTTTTCAGTTGCTGTATCGTAATAAGGCTCAGCATCGCCAGTAAGGGCGTGGCAGATTAAAACTGCATTACTTTTATCTGCATTTAAGACGCCGTAAGTTTGATAAGCGACAGTAATAGGGGAAAGTTCACCGCCTAATGAAAGTGGCAGGGGCGTTTCCTCAAAAAGCGTGATGTGCTGAGCCATAGAATCCTTATTTGCAAAAAATTGTGTTTTTTTGACCGCTTGTAGTTGTAATAATATGGCTAAATTAGCGGTGTTGCGGTGAATTGTCAAGGATTTTTAGACGTCTAAACGTCTGGATTTTTAAACGGCTAAAAAATTTAAGTTTATTTTGTTTTTTTAATCTATTTATTGGAAATTAGAACTTAGAGGCCTAGATCGGGGAAAGATTTATAGCGATTATGAAAGGGCATTATTTTATTGCTGAGTTTAGAATATAATTAAATAGAGAGAAGCTGGTTATTAAGATGAACCAGCTTTTTATTTTGGTTATAGAATAATCGTCTTATTTTTATAGACAAAAATTTTATCGGTAAGCACTAATTCTAATGCTTGGCTTAGAACTGTTTTCTCTACATCTCGCCCTGCACGCATCATTGCTTCTGCGGTATAGGTGTGATCGACGTTGATCACATTTTGCATAATAATTGGGCCCTCATCTAATTCATCATTTACGAAATGTGCAGTTGCACCAATAATTTTTACCCCACGCTCATAAGCTCTTTGATACGGTTTGGCTCCAATAAAAGCAGGTAAAAAAGAATGATGAATATTTACGACTCGGTTTGGATAACGAGCAACAAATTCAGGATTTAAAACCCGCATATATTTAGCTAGAACAATATAGTCAGGTGAGTATTCGTCAATTTTTTCAGCGAGCATTTTGTCGTGCTCAATACGAGTTAGGTTTTCGTGGCTGATTAAATGAAATGGCACATCAAAGCGTTCAACTAAGCCTTTTAGCGTATCGTGGTTGCCAATTACAGCAGCAATTTCTACATCTAATCCACCATAATAGTTTTTCATTAATAAATCGCCTAAACAATGAGCCTCTTTTGTTACTAAAATAACAATACGCTTTCTCTGTTTTGGTAATAATTTATAAATAGAACCTTCTGGTAAAGTAAATTCCAGATCTGCTAATAAGGTTTTATCGTTAAAAATACCATTTAATTCAGTACGCATAAAAAAACGTTTGGTTTCGTTATCTACAAATTCCGAGTTTTTAATAATATTTAATTGGTGTTTGTAACAAATATTAGTAATTTTGGCGACTAATCCTGTGTCATCAGGGCATTCGGTTAATAATATTTTGTGTTCAAGCATAGCATTTCCTGTTATAAAAATAAGAGAACTCAATAGAGTTCTCTCTTATATTTAATGTTATTTAATATATTAAATAGCGAAATCTTCTAACTTTTTACCTTTATCTAGTGCTTGTTGCAATGCTTTTGGTGTTCTGCCTTGACCTGTCCACGTTTTTTCATTGCCTTTAGCATCAATAAATTTATATTTAGCAGGGCGAGGAGAAGCTGATTTGCGTGCTTTAAGTGTTTTACGGCCTTTAATCATTTTATCTGCTAATAATTGTGCCAATTCATCAATAGAGAGCCCGTCTTGTTTAAGCATTTCGGTATATTTTTTCAAGCTTTCTAATTGTTTTGCTTTTTCCTGCTCTTCTTTTCTAATTTCTTCTTCTTTTTCAGCAATAATAGTATCTAGTTTTTGAGCAATTGATTTTAATTGCTCAAGAGCTAAATCTTTAGCGAATGCTCTTAAACTACGAATATTTAAAAGACTTTTTAAATCTGACATTTTTTACTCCTTATTTTATTAGTAGTAACGAAAAGTTAAAGTTATTGCTATTTATCATATATTAAAAGATATTTAAGGTAAATAAAAAAGAGATACTTTATATCTTAAGATATTCGTGGTATCTTACGACCTCCTACAAAATGTAGAGGTGCAAATTCAATAAGTATTTTTTCTGAGTGGAAAACGATGAAGAAAAAGGAAAGGTGAGTTTGCCGAAATCAATTAAGCGTCATCTTAATTGGTTGGGGTCGTTATCGAAAGAAACGACACTGTCGTAGTTAATGCTACGGAGTGCTACTGTTAGGGTGGGTTTTAGGCTTTCATATTTCCTTCCTTTATATTTATTTTATAAATATCTCAGTACATCTCTTGTTTGGCTGTTATCCTTAATTATACAAAGTCATTTTAGAGGTTTTATGAATCTAGTTGATTATTCTACATCGCTTTGGTCTGTGTTGCCTGCATTGATTGCATTAATGTTAGCAATAATTACGCGCAAAGTGATTATTTCATTAAGTATCGGAATTATATTTGGTGCATTTATGCTAACTAATAGTAATTTTCTTGATGCACTTACCTATATTAAAAATAGTGTTGTTTCTTTAGTCTATAAAGGTGCTGAGGAAGGTTTAAATGCTAATAATGTCAATATTATTTTATTTTTGGTTTTATTAGGCGTGTTAACTTCTTTATTAAGTATTTCTGGCAGTAATCAAGCCTTCGCTAATTGGGCACAAAATAAAGTAAAAGGTAAACGTGGTGCAAAATTAATGGCAGCAGGTTTAGTATTTTTTACTTTTATTGATGATTATTTTCATAGTTTAGCTGTAGGGGCTATTGCTCGTCCAGTTACGGATAAATTTCGTGTTTCTCGTGCAAAATTAGCTTATATTCTAGATTCAACAGCTGCCCCAATGTGTGTTCTAATGCCTATTTCAAGCTGGGGAGCTTACATCATTACTTTAATCGCAGGTTTATTAGCGACGCATTCTATTAGTGGCTATTCGCCACTTGGTGCATTTATGACAATGAGTGTGATGAACTTTTATGCGATTTTTTCAATGATTATGGTATTTATTGTAGCTTATTTCTCATTTGATATTGGCTCAATGGCTCGTTTTGAACGCCATACAGAAGCGTTAGATTCATTAGAGGAAGAGCAAGTAGAGACAAAAGGACAAGTTCGTGATCTGATTTTACCAATTGCTACTTTAATTTTTACAACTGTTACAATGATGATAAAAACGGGGGCAGATGCTTTAGCTGAAGCTGGTACACCATTCTCTATTTTAGGGGCGTTTGAAAATACCACCGTAGGTATTTCGTTGGTTGTCGGTGGGCTTGCTGCACTTATTGTCGCAACGATTTGTATTGTAACAAGCGGTCATATTTCGCTAAAAAATTACTTCCGTGCTTATGGATTAGGCGTAAAAATGATGTCTGGTGCAATTACTATTTTATTCTTCGCCTGGACAATCAATGGCGTAGTAAGTGATATGCAAACGGGTAAATATTTATCTGGTTTAGTTGGTGAGCATATTGCAGCGGGTTTCTTACCTGCGATTTTATTTGTATTAGCGGCGGCAATGGCATTCTCAACAGGTACAAGTTGGGGAACCTTTGGTATTATGTTGCCAATTGGTGCAGCAATGGCTGTACATTCTGACCCTTCATTAATTATTCCTTGTTTATCGGCAGTAATGGCGGGCGCAGTATGTGGAGACCACTGCTCACCTATTTCTGATACAACTATTCTATCTTCAACAGGGGCTCAATGTAACCATATGGATCACGTTATTTCTCAATTACCTTATGCGTTATTAGTGGCAGTAGCATCTATTGTTGGTTATTTGTTTGTGGGCTTCACACAATCAGCCTTATTAGGATTTGTATCAACTGCTGTAGTAATGGCACTATTGATTTTAATCTTTAAAGCGAAAAAAACAGAAAAATAAGGTTAATTTCTAAAAATGTGAAGACAATCACAGAATTAAAGGGATTTATGGTATAGAATGCAACTCAAGATATGGATATCGAATGTTGTGTTATATAAAATTATAAGATCCTCCTATGTATTTAGCGTACCTTTTGGTACGCTTTTTTTCTCTTCTGATATATATTCCTTGCAATTTTGTTCTTTTTGTACTACTTTGATAGTACATTTTAATATTGAGAGTAAAAAAATGAAAACTGCATTAGTAACAGGCGTAACCGCTGGTTTTGGTTTAGCCATTTGTAAATTACTGCTTCAATCAGGCTATAAAGTGATTGGTACGGGCAGACGAGCGGAGCGTTTAAACGAGCTACATTTGCAATTTGGCGATCAATTTTTACCGCTTGTATTTGATATTCAGCAACCAGAAAAAGTGGAAGAAGCATTAAACAGTCGTCCTCAAGGTTGGCGAAAAATAGATGTATTAGTTAATAATGCGGGGCTAGCCCTTGGATTAGAGCCTGCCTATAAATCGGATTTAAATGATTGGTATCAAATGATCGATACTAATATTAAAGGCTTAGTCACAATAACGCGTATAGTGCTACCTGAAATGGTTGAGCATAATTCAGGTCATATTATTAATATTGGCTCAATTGCAGGCACTTATCCTTATCCTGGCGGGCATATTTATGGTGGAACAAAAGCTTTTGTAAAACAGTTCAGTTTAAATTTACGTGCAGATTTAGCCGGCACAAAAGTGCGAGTGTCGAATGTTGAGCCAGGCTTATGTGGTGGAACCGAATTTTCTCATATTCGTTTTAAAGGTGATGATGAAAAAGTAGCAAAAATTTATGAAAATGTGGAATTTATTCGCCCAGAAGATGTTGCCAACATTGTGTTATGGTTAAATCAACAACCAGAACACGTGAATATAAATCGTATTGAAGTAATGCCAGTTGCACAAACTTCATCAGCTTTGAATGTGGCACGCAGTCTTTAGCGAATTAAATTTAGAAAAGGAAAAATTATGTCAGATACACTTCTTAATCCTTATTTTGGCGAATTTGGCGGTATGTATGTGCCAGAAATTTTAGTGCCCGTACTCAAAGAATTAGAGCAAGCTTTTGTTGAAGCGCAGCAAGATCCAGCTTTTCAAGCGGAATTTGCTGATTTATTAAAAAATTACGCAGGTCGTCCAACGGCATTAACTCTTTGCCGTAACTTAACAAAAGGTTCAAAAACGAAGCTTTATTTAAAACGTGAAGATTTATTGCACGGCGGAGCACATAAAACTAACCAAGTGTTAGGACAAATCTTACTAGCAAAACGTATGGGCAAAACGCGGATCATTGCTGAAACTGGAGCAGGGCAACACGGTGTTGCAACAGCTCTTGCTTGTGCAATGCTTGGAATGCCTTGTGTGGTGTATATGGGTGCAAAAGATGTTGAGCGTCAATCGCCTAATGTATTTCGTATGCATCTAATGGGAGCAGAGGTCATTTCGGTGCAGAAAGGCTCTTGCTCATTAAAAGATGCCTGTTGTGAGGCAATGCGTGATTGGGCAGCGAATTACGATACAACCCACTATTTAATAGGCACGGCAGCAGGCCCACACCCTTTTCCAACAATGGTGCGTGAATTTCAAAAAATGATTGGCGAAGAGACTAAACGCCAAATTTTAGAAAAAGAAGACCGCTTGCCAGATGCAGTGATTGCATCAGTTGGCGGAGGCTCTAATGCGATTGGTATGTTTGCGGACTTTATTGAAGAAAAAACGGTTAAATTAATCGGTATAGAGCCTGCGGGCAAGGGGATTGAAACAGGTGAACACGGTGCACCGCTTAAACACGGTACAACAGGAATTTACTTTGGTATGAAATCCCCAATTATGCAAGATAAAGATGGGCAAATTGAAGAGTCTTACTCCGTTTCAGCTGGCTTAGATTTTCCATCGGTTGGTCCACAGCACGCTTATTTAAATGCAACAGGGCGAGCAGAGTATGTTTCAATTACAGATCAAGAAGCACTAGATGCTTTCCAAGCCTTAGCGAAGTATGAAGGAATTATTCCAGCACTAGAATCTTCCCACGCTCTTGCTTATGCGTTAAAACTAATTCACCAAAACCCTGAGAAAGAACAATTGCTCGTCGTCAATCTATCAGGACGAGGCGATAAAGATATTTTCACGGTCGATAAAATTTTAAATGGAGGAAAGTAAAATGAGTCGCTTTGATACTTTATTTAATAGCTTAAAGGCAAAAAATGAAGGGGCTTTTGTTCCATTTGTTACTTTATGTGATCCTGATTTTAATCGTAGTGTTGAAATTATCGAAACAATGATTGCAAAGGGGGCAGATGCTTTAGAGCTTGGCTTACCATTTTCTGATCCTCTATTAGATGGGCCCGTTATTCAAGCGGCTAATAAACGTGCATTAGATGCAGGTTACAGTACCGATGCGTGTTTTGAATTAATTGCACAAATCCGTAATAAATATCCAGAGATTCCAATTGGTTTATTGCTTTGTGCAAACTTAATTTTTGTACCAAGTGCAGAGACATTCTTCCATCGCTGCCAACAAGCAGGTGTTGATGCTGTCTTAATTGCAGATTTGCCCGTTTTAGCGGCTGAAGAATTTACTCCTGTGGCTAAAAAATATGGTATTCAGCCTGTCTTTATTTGCCCACCCAATGCAGATGAAAATACGATTCAACGCATTGCACAATTGACCGAGGGCTATACTTATTTGGTTTCTCGTGCAGGGGTCACTAGTGCAGAAAATCAGGCTCACGCAAGTAATCTGGATTCTTTAGTCGAGAGCTTAAAAAAAGCAAATTCAGCCCCTATCTTGCAAGGCTTTGGTATTGCTACACCTGAACAAGTTAGAGAAGCGTTACGATTAGGGGCAGATGGAGCTATTTCAGGTTCGGCAATTGTGAAAATCATTGAGCGTAATTTAGATGATCAAGCAAATTTGCTTAAAGAGCTAGCGGAATTTGTCGCTTCAATGAAGTCAGCAACTAAAAGTAAGTAGCAAGTGGTTATTTTTTTGAAATAATTTGCGTATAATATGGCAGGCAATGTTCGCCCAATAGCGTTTAGTGAAAAAACTGAGCGTTTTTTAAGTTGAAGAAATTTAAAAAATGATGATCTAAACAACAGAAATAACTATTTTAAATAAAAGGAAACACAATGAAATTAAGCAAAATTACACTTTCAGTCGTTGCTGTAATTGGTGTAGTGGCAGTTGGTGGCAGCTGGTATACAGGTAAACAAGTCGAAGAAAAATATCAAGAATTAGTTACGCAAGCCAATCATCAATTTGAACAATTGAGTGGTGAATTTGGTGCAAATATTGCGTTTAAAGATGTGCAGATTGAACGCCACTTCTTCAGTTCTGAAGCGAAATATCGATTAGAGGTAGATTTAGGTGATGGTGAAAAATTAGACTTTATTGGTAATGATAAAATTCATCACGGCCCATTGCCACTTAACCGTTTAGCGAAGTTTAATTTCCTACCTGTTATGATGAGTACTGAAAGCAAACTTCAAGCACCAACGCAGTTTAAAAAATTCGTTGGAGAAAATATTGGTTCGGGGGTGGCTAATATCAGTTATTCGGGTGATATAAAAGGAAATTTTGAGGTATCTCCGATTAAATATGGTGATGAAGCTGGCTTTGTTGAAGCAACACCCATTAAGTTAGAATATAGTTACCAGAATGCAAAGGCAATAGATGGCACGGTTGAATTAGATGCCTTTAAGGTAATGGATAAAGAGCTTGATTTCCAAGTGCAAGGTGTGTCTTATGAGATGCAAGCAGAGGTTAATGGCGATTATCCGAATCTCACCTTTGGAGTAGGAAGTGCGAAAGTTAAAGATATTGAATTTAAGTCTAAAAGTGGCAAGTTATCACAAATTAAAGATATTGTGGTTAAAGGTGATAATCTGTTAAAAGGCGAGCGTTTAGTTTCTACAGGTAGTTTGACTGCTGAATCTTTCAACCTTGAAGGGGTTGAAATGGGAAAATTAAAAATGGATATGGCATACGATTTAGATGCTAAATTAACTAACGATATTACGCCATTATTGTCTAATCCTGAAGCTATCGAAAATCAGCAGACAACCGAACTCTTATTGAAATTACTGGAAAAATCAGCCAAGTTCCACATTAATAATTTCTCTTTTGAAAATAGCAAAGGAAAAGTGGATTTAGCCTTAATACTAAATATGGCTCAAGTTAATTTACAAGATCTTGGTAATATTCAAGAGGTATTAAAAGCCCTCTCAACCAGTAAATTTACTTCAAATATCAACCGTGAATATGCAGAAGATCTTATTCGCCAAATCTCAATGGCAACAGAGAAGTTAAGCGAAGAAGAAGCAAAAGCGTTTGCCAAACAACAAGTCGATGCTATTTTTCTCAATGCCGACGTTGGACACTACGGATTAAGAAAAGTAGATGAAAACAACGTGAAGATGGAATTATCGGTTGAAAATGAGAAATTAATCGTCAATGGACGTGAATTAACCGAAGATGAAATTCAAATGGCGTTATTTATGATTATGATGGGAGCAAGTTCGCTCGGTCAATAATCGTAACCACTTGAAAAAGCGTATTTTGGCTATGGCTGAAATACGCTTTTTTATCCCTTTCTTTTACGATTCTTGTATAATAACGCCAATATTTATTTGATTTTCAAGAGATTTTTTATGGCAACTATCGCAAAAAATCCACTGGTGCTAGTGGACGGTTCTTCTTATTTATATCGAGCATTTCACGCATTCCCTTCGCTAACTAATCAAAATGGAGATCCAACAGGGGCAATGTATGGTGTATTGAATATGTTAAAAAGCCTGATCGCACAAGTAGAACCCAGCCACATTGCCGTTGTGTTTGACGCGAAAGGAAAAACGTTTCGTGATGAATTGTTTGAGCAATATAAATCGCACCGTCCGCCAATGCCAGATGAGTTGCGTGCTCAAATTCAACCGTTACACGCTATTATTAAAGCGTTAGGTATTCCACTGATTTCGATTGAAGGGGTAGAGGCAGATGATGTTATTGGCACATTAGCTGTGCAAGCAGCTAAAGATGGCAAAGATGTGTTAATTAGCACTGGCGATAAAGATATGGCACAACTGGTGAACGATCACATTATGTTGATTAACACAATGAATAACACCGTGCTTGATCGGGAAGGTGTTATTGAAAAATATGGTATTCCACCTGAGTTGATCATCGACTTTTTAGCCCTAATGGGAGATTCAGCAGATAATATTCCTGGCGTTAAAGGCGTTGGTGAAAAAACCGCACTCGCTTTATTGCAAGGAATTGGGTCACTTAAACAGATTTATGACAATTTAGATAAAATTGCCTCACTTTCGTTTCGTGGCGCAAAAAGTTTCGCCCCAAAATTAGCCGCTGAAAAAGAGAATGCTGATTTATCTTATCTGCTGGCAACGATTAAAACCGATGTGGAATTAGACGTTACTCATCATCAGCTTTTAACCCAAGCACAAAATCGTGCGGAACTGACGACTTTATTTGAATATTATGAATTCAAACGTTGGCTGAATGAGGTAAATAATAACGCCAATCCGCTTACTCGCATATCTGCAGAGAAAGTGCCCAATCATTACCAAGTGACACAAGCGGTTAAAAAAGAGGGAAATGTTGCAGATCCTATCGTGATTGACCGCAGTAAATATGAAACGGTGGACACACAAGAAAAATTAGCGGCTTGGATCGGCAAATTGAATTCAGCCAAGATGGTTGCAGTGGATACTGAAACGGATAATTTAGATTCAATGTCAGCCAATTTAGTGGGGATTTCATTTGCGCTTGAAAATGGCGAAGCGTGCTATATTCCACTTGGGCATAAGCAAAAAGCGGAGCAAAAACAAGTAGATATGTTTGGTGAGCTTGGCGATACAGATAATGAAAATAGTGATGAATTGGTAAAAAATCAGCTAAATTTGACCGCTTGTTTAACGCAACTCAAACCAATTTTAGAACATTGTGGCATAAAAAAAATTGGGCAGAACATCAAATATGATTTAACCATTTTTTCTCACTATGGCATTGAGTTACAAGGCGTTGAGTTTGATACGATGATAGAATCGTACACCTTAAATAGTACAGGTCGCCATAATATGGATGAGTTAGCTTACCGTTATTTAGGGCATAAGACTATTCCATTTGAAGAGTTGGCGGGTAAAGGCAAAAATCAGCTTACTTTCGATAAAATTGAGATTCCTAAAGCCGCAGAATATGCCGCCGAAGATGCTGATGTCACAATGAAGTTACACCAAGTGTTATGGCAAAAATTATCATCAGAGCCTGAGTTGGTGAAATTGTTTAACGAAATTGAAATGCCATTGGTGAGCGTGCTTTCTCGTATTGAACGCAATGGTGTGTTAATTGACCAAAAAAAATTATTAACACAATCGGCAGAAATTGAAAAACGTTTAAGTGAAATCGAGCAGCTAGTTCACGCGGAAGCAGGACAGACGTTTAATTTAGCTTCAACCAAGCAGTTACAAGACATTCTATTTGGCAAATTAGGCTTACCAGTTTTGAAAAAAACGCCCAAAGGTGCACCCTCGACGAACGAGGAAGTGTTAGATGAATTGGCACAGCGAGGGCATATCGTCCCGAAATTATTAATGGAACATCGTGGATTAAGTAAATTGAAATCAACATATACTGATAAACTTCCACAATTAATTAATAAAAAAACAGGGCGAGTACATACCTCATATAACCAAGCGGTAACTGCAACAGGGCGACTTTCTTCTAGTGATCCAAATTTACAGAATATTCCTATCCGCAACGAAGAGGGCAGACGAATCCGTCAGGCATTCGTTGCAAGAGAAGGCTATAAAATTGTTGCCGCCGACTATTCCCAAATTGAACTACGGATTATGGCGCATTTGGCCAATGATGAAGGGATGATCGCTGCGTTTGCGGAAGGAAAAGATATTCACCGAGCAACCGCCGCAGAAATTTTCAGTGTTGCATTAGAAGAGGTTACCAGCGAGCAACGCCGCAGTGCGAAAGCGATTAACTTTGGATTGATTTATGGAATGTCATCATTTGGGCTTTCAAACCAACTCGGTATTGGACGAGCAGAAGCCCAAAAATATATGGAGCTCTATTTTAAACGCTATCCAGCCGTGCAGCAGTTTATGACAGATATTCGTGAAGTTGCCGCAGAAAAAGGCTATGTGGAAACTTTGTTTGGTCGCCGTTTATATTTGCCCGATATTAAATCAAGCAACGCTATTTTGCGTAAAGCAGCGGAGCGAGTGGCAATTAATGCCCCAATGCAAGGCACGGCGGCAGATATTATCAAAGTTGCAATGATCGGTATTGATAAAGCGATTCGTGGTAATCACGAGATTAAAATGATTATGCAAGTTCACGATGAATTAGTGTTTGAAGTGAAAGCAGATAAGCTAGAACAATACAGCCAGCTCATTAAAGCTGAAATGGAAAAAGCCATTTCGCTTAACGTACCACTGATTGCAGAGGTCGGAATTGGCGATAATTGGGACGAGGCTCATTAATCTAACGCTATACAATGGCGAACTTTTATTGTATCGTTGTAGCAGTTCATTAATATGAAGCGTTTAATTGGTTCGTTGCCAAAGAGGTAAAAATTCTTTGAATAGTAAGGAAAATAAATGAAAAAATTACTCAAAAAATCCGTATTAAGTTTCGCCTTATTAGGCTTAGCAGGCACGGCATTTGCTGATGCTCAATCAGTTGCTGAATTACAACGCCGTTTAATGCAAGTTAGCCAATATAGTGCAGATTTCGATCAAGTTGTACGTTCAAGCAAAGGCAAAGAAATTCAAAAAGGTAAAGGCAAATTCCAAGTAAAACGCCCTAATTTATTTAGAATGGAGACTAAATCACCACAAGAAAATTTGATTGTTTCTGATGGTGAAAATTTATGGTTTTATGATCCTTTTGTGTCACAAGTGACCGTAAATAATGTGCAAGATGCGGTTAATAATACGCCATTTGTATTATTAACCAGCAATGATAAGAATCATTGGGCGCAATACGATGTAACCCAAAATGCGGATACTTTTGTATTAAAGCCAAAATCCAATAAAAGTAACTTAAAACAGTTTGATGTACGTATTGAGAAAAGCGGTTTATTAAAAGGATTCAGCACCATTGAGCGTGATGGGCAAAGCAATTTATATGTATTACGCAACATTACCACAGGCGGTGTTTCAAGCGAGTTATTCAAATTCAGAGTACCCAAAGAGGCTGAGTTAGATGATCAGCGTGCTAGTAAAAAATAGAAAATAATATAGTGACAAGCGGTTATAAAAAGTGAGATTTTTGCAAAATTTCTGACAAAAATGACCGCTTGTATATTGAGGAAATAAAATGAAAACGCTTTATAACCAACGAGATCCAAAAGAATGGGAGCAATTTTTAGTGTTGCTTAAACAAGCTGTGACGGAAGATAAATTAGCACTTTTTTTCTCAATGTTTTTAACTGCAGATGAGAGAGAGTCTTTAGGGCTGCGGGTGAAAATTGTACAAGCCTTGTTAGAGGGTAAAGATTCGCAACGTGAAATTCAACAAAATTTGAATACCAGTGCGGCAACTATTACACGTGGCTCAAATATGCTAAAAACCTTAGATCAAGATTTTCTGCAATGGGTGAATGGCAAGCTCAATGGTAAATCGTAAATGGCAACGCGTAAGAACTGTTTGTTAAGCTCTCTTTTGAAGAAAATAGGGCTTTTTTTTATTCCTCGAAAAATAGGAACGATATTTGGCTGGCTTTGGTTTGGTTTTAGTCGGTTATTTACTTTTTGGAGTGGTTTTTTCTTAATCGCTATTTTAGTTTTTTCTGTGCTGCCTGTCCCTTACTCTGCGTATATGGTGCAGAAAAAAGTCGAAAATATGTTACAAGATAAAACTTACGCTATTAAGAAAGATTGGGTAAGTCTTGATGCGATTTCTTGGCAGGTGAAAATGGCTGTTATTGCTTCTGAAGATCAAAAATTTGAAAGCCATTTTGGCTTAGATCTTGCTGCTATTGAATCCGCGTTGAAATTCAATGCGAAATCGAAAAAAATTCGAGGCGGCTCAACGATTTCCCAGCAAACCGTGAAAAATCTATTTTTATGGCATAGGCAGAGTTGGATAAGAAAAGGCATTGAGGCACTATTGACTCTTTTAGTTGAGAATATATGGACAAAATCCCGAATTTTAGAGGTTTATCTCAATATTGCTGAGTTTGGCGATGGTATTTTCGGCGTTGAAGCTGCAGCCCAACATTTTTTCAAAAAATCAGCTAAGCACTTGAATTTACAAGAATCAGCATTATTGGCGGCCTCTCTACCAAATCCAATTGTGTTTAAGGTGGATAAACCTAGCTTAAGTATGCGAAAACGCCAAGCGTGGATTATACGTCAAGTCAGCTTGCTTGATGGTAAACATTATTTAGACAAACTATAGAAAAATAACGATGACAATACAAAGCACACTAGCTTCACATTTAAACCATTTACAATCCGTTGCAGAGCGAGATTTAACTCAATATCAACCTTTTGATGCGGCAGAATGTGCAAAATATAATGAAAATTTGACCGCTTGCGTTACCCAAGAAGGATCGTAAAAATGAGATGGTTAATGTTATGTCGTGAACCTCGTCTCTATAGTTGCAAACGCATTAAAAATGCGTGCATCAAAAGAGGCATTGAATTAGATATTTTAGATCCAAATAAAATGTTACTGATGCTAAATAATGGAAAATTTGAGGTTTTTTATCAACAAGAAAGAGAGCATTATGCTAAAAGCTATTCAGAGGCTGTGCTATTAAAGGATTATGATGGCATTTTACCCCGTTTTGGAACAAGCAGTACCGAAATGGGCTGCACAGTGTTACGCCATTTTGAAGCAAAAGGTATTCCTGTTTTAAATAACGCTCAAGCTTTTGCCTTAGCGCGCAATAAATGGCAATCTTTGCAAAGGCTAGTAGAATATGGTTTACCTGTCCCGAAGACTAATTTGGCAGGGGATTTAGTTTCAGTGAAATCGCAACTAAATCATTTCTCTTTTCCGCTTATTGCAAAAGTCCTGAATGGCTCGCAAGGCAATGGCGTAATGCTGTTTGAAAATAGGCATAATGCCGAATCGGTACTCTCAACTTTTAGGCAAGTAGAGGAAGCTTATCTGTGCCAAGAGTTCGTTACCGAATCGAAAGGGCGTGATATTCGAGTTTTTGTGATTGGTGATAAAGTTGTAGCTGCGATGAGTAGAACCAGTGCAGCAGGAGACTTTCGAGCCAATCTCCATCAAGGCGGAATAGCAGAAAGTATTGAATTAACTGAAGAAGAAAAAATATTAGCGATTAAGGCAACTCAAGTAATTGGGCTTGAGGTAGCTGGAGTAGATTTCTTTCGTACGGCAAATGGAGTGGTTGTTCTAGAAGTCAATGCAAGTCCTGGATTTGAAGGCATAGAACAAATAAATGAGATAGATATTGCCCTAGAAATTGTGGATTATTTCATCAGGAAAATAAGCAAATTATCTTAATTTACGTTGCATTTTTCGCCATCTTCAGTAAAATACGCACTCAGCCTACCATAACCATAGTAGGCTGAAGTTTTTTCACAAACAGCTGGGTCGCCTGCTGTTTTTTCTATCAACGGGGTCATTCCCATTTTTAAGAGAATTAAACAATGTCATTCAAATTTGAAGCTGAAGTTCGTTCAACGCAAGGTAAGGGTGCGAGCCGCCGCCTGCGTCATAATGGTCAAGTTCCTGCCATCATTTATGGTGGTAGTGCAGAACCTGTATCAATCATCTTAAACCACGATGATGTAAATAACGCACAAGTACACGATGCGTTCTACAACGAAGTTTTAACTATCGTTGTAGGTGGTAAAGAAGAGCAAGTTAAAGTACAAGCAATTCAACGCCACCCAACTAAACCAAAATTAGTTCACTTGGACTTCAAGCGTGTTTAATTGCGGTAAGTGAATAACAAAAAATCTGCACCCCAAAAGTTGGGTTAAACAACCAACTGATTAAGGTGCAGATTTTTTATAACTAAATACAGCCTATCTTTCAAACAGCAAATCATTGTTTCTTCAACGGTAAAAATGGCTCACTGATCCGTTGGGATTTTTAGCTTGCAAAAACAACACTAAAACGTTGGATTAAACAGTATAATCATTTGGCATCAATAGATGAGTGTCCTTAGCAAAAAGCGGATTTACTCGTTTGAATTTAAATGAGTAGCCCTTAAATCAAGGCAGGTCATTTAGTGCATTCGGGTTTTTATTAATAAACATAGCGTCACCGTAACTGAAGAAGCGATATTTCGCTTCAACCGCGTGGGCATAGGCATTCATCGTATTTTTATAACCAGCGAAAGCGGAAACTAGCATAATTAATGTCGATTCAGGTAAATGGAAGTTGGTAATTAACGCATCAACTATTTTGAACTGCTTGCCTGGATAGAGAAAAATCGTGGTGTCAGAGAACAATGGAGCAATGAGTTTACCTTCTTTTTCTGCTGCCAAAGCGGCACTTTCTACTGAGCGAACAGACGTTGTGCCAACTGCAATCACTCGCTTTCCTAGCGCTTTGGTGGCTAAAATTTTATCTACAACCTCTTGGCTTACTTCGGCATATTCTGCGTGCATTTTATGTTCTTCAATAGTATCGACTCGCACAGGCTGGAATGTACCCGCACCAACGTGAAGGGTGACAAAAGCCGTATCTACCCCTTGTGCTTTTAGTTTTTCAAGCATCGCATTATCAAAATGTAAGCCTGCAGTGGGGGCGGCTACGGCACCTAACACCTTGCTATAAACGGTTTGATAGCGTTCTTGGTCAGTATCTTCATCAGGGCGGTTGATATAAGGTGGCAGAGGTATATGTCCGGCTTGTTGTAATAAATCAAATAACGGTTGATTTTCACAAAACACTAATTCAAATAAAGTCTCGTGGCGAGCAATCATTGTGGCGGTAAAACCGTTTCCTTCGCCTAATTTATCTTCTCCGAAAATTAATTTTGCCCCTTCTTTGGGGGCTTTTGAGGATTTAACGTGTGCCAAACATCGGTGTTCATCTAATACGCGTTCCACTAATGCCTCAACTTTTCCACCACTTGGTTTACGGCCATAGAGTCGAGCAGGAATCACTCGAGTATTATTGAAGATTAAAAGATCACCTTCATTAATGTGATCGTATAAATCAATAAATTGCTGATCAGCAAACTTGCCTGTTTCGCCGTTTAAATGAAGTAGTCGGCTGGCAGAACGCTCGACAGTTGGGTAGCGAGCAATTAGCTCATCGGGCAAGTCAAAATAAAAATCTGAAACTAACACGGTTATTCTGTTCTCTCTAGTAAAAAATGGCAGAAATAATAGCATAAAAAAAAGCACAAGTCAGAAACCTGTACTTCTTGAAATGAGCAAATTTTTCTTAAAATTTAACCGCTTGTCTTAACTTCTCAATGGTCCAATCCAATCCTGAATAGAAATCATCAGTTAAAGTAGGTTTTAATTGTTCAAGTAAATTAATCAGCTCATTTTTATCTGGATGAGTAAGGTTGATGTGCCCTACTTTTCTGCCTGCTCTAACATCTTTACCGTACCAATGGAGCTGGCTAAATGGAAGGTTAAGCCATTGGTTGGTGTGTTCAATGCCGATTAAATTCACCATTACACTAGGTGCAATTTGCTTAAGCTCTGGTGTTGGTAAATCAAGTAAAGCTCTTAAATGAAGCTCAAATTGGCTGATAGAACATCCAAGTTGTGTCCAGTGTCCGCTGTTGTGAACACGAGGAGCAAGTTCGTTAATTAATAAATGCTCTCCCACGACAAAGCATTCCATTGCCATTACGCCGATGTAATCTAATTCTTGCATTACCGCACTGAGCATTTGTTCAGCTTGTTGTTGGTAAATAGCTTGGTTAGGTAAATTTATATCTGACACCGAATAACGCAAAATACCATTTTGTTGGAGGTTGTGAGAAATTGGATAGAAACGGGTTGAGCCATTTCTAAATCTTGCTCCAATAATCGAAATTTCGCCGTCAAATGGAATAAATTTTTCGGCAATCACCTCTCCGAATAAAGAGGCTGGAATTTGGTCTATCGAGTCTGGGGTAATAATCCATTGCCCTCGTCCGTCATAACCGCCAGTACGGCGTTTAACCACTATTTTTTCTCCAATATGTTGAAAAATAGACTTTAATTTCTCCGCATTTTCTACTAATTGCCAAGTTGATGTGGCAAGGTTAAGTTCATCAAGTAGCGATTTTTGCGTGAAGCGATCAGCTAATCGTCCAAATACGTTGAGATTCACAAAATTTTTATGATTACCGAGTAGTTGCGTTAGGGGGGTATCTGACCAACGTTCAATTTCGGCGGTAATAATGCTATTTGGATTAATATCAAAAATCGGGGCATCGAAGGCAAGTGGCTTGACCTCAATATCAAGCGGTGCTCCTGCATAACGCAACATTCTGCCCAATTGACCATTGCCTAATACATAAACAGGAGGGTAGATTGTACTTTTTTGCATAGTAATGTTCTCAAATAAATAATTTGGTCGTGAGGATAATTAAATAATAGTAAAGCCATATTTTGCAAATACTCGCAAGCGGTCAATTTTTGAGAAAAAATTACCGATTTTTCTTCACTCATTTGCAAGAGTTAGGTAAATGCTATTCCATGCGGGGATCTGGATTATCTAACACCACTTTAGTTTGATTTTGGCGGAAAGCGTGTAACTTTTCTGCAATTTCAGGATTGAAAGCAGCTAGAATTTGAGCGGCTAATAAGCCTGCATTTGCTGCACCTGCAGGGCCAATAGCAAGTGTACCAACAGGAATGCCTTTTGGCATTTGTACGATAGAGTAAAGGCTATCTACACCGCTTAACATTGAGCTTTTCACTGGTACGCCTAGCACAGGTACAATAGTTTTGGCTGCAATCATACCAGGTAAATGGGCTGCACCACCTGCTCCAGCAATAATGACTTTATAGCCTTGAGCTTGGGCGGATTCAGCAAAAGAGAAAAGTTTATCGGGTGTACGGTGAGCAGAGACGACCTCAACGTGGTAGTTCAAACCAAATTGATCTAAAATTTGTGCGGCTTCAGACATTGTAGCCCAATCACTTTTAGATCCCATAACAATAGCAATTTCCGCGTTCTTTGACATTTTAAATCCTTATGTGCTATGTAAAATGGCGTCATCATACCACATAAAGCAATCGTTTGCTTGGCTATTTCATATCATAAAGCCAAATTTGGGGGCTATTATCTATTAGTTGAAATATGATATAATTAGCGACCAATTTTAGTTAAATTTAATCATCGGAGATATAAATGACGAGTAGTATAAATAAACGTTCAGTAATGACGCTTTTTTCGGATAAAAATGATATTTATAGCCATCAAGTACGTATCGTATTAGCAGAAAAAGGGGTTCCTTATGAAATTGAGAACGTTACGCTAGGTAGTATTTCTGAAGATTTATTAGAATTAAACTCTTATGGTAATATTCCGACCTTAGTTGATCGTGAGTTGGTGTTATTTAACCCTCGCATCATTATGGAGTATTTAGATGAGCGTTTTCCACATCCTCCATTAATGCCCGTTTATCCTGTTTCTCGTGGGCAATGTCGCTTGAATATTTATCGTATTGAACAAGATTGGTATGCACAAATTGATTTAGTGAATAAAGATCCTGAATCGGCAGAAGGCAAAAAAGCATTAGCACAGTTAAAAGAAGATATTTTGGCATTAGCTCCCGTTTTTTCTGCTAAACCTTATTTTATGAGTGATGATTTTAGTCTTGTTGACTGTTATATTGCACCATTATTATGGCGTATGCAGATTTTAGGCGTGAAATTTACTGGCTCTACAGCAAAACCAATTAATACTTATATGACCAGAGTATTCCAACGAGATAGTTTTATTCAATCTGTTGGTGGTGAAGCACCTAAACACTTAATGGATGATAAAGATTAATGAAACCGTTAAGACCTTATCTTTACAATGCGTATTACAACTGGATTATTGATAACGATAATACGCCTTATTTATTAGTAAATTCAGAGTATCCAGATGTTGATGTGCCAGTAGAATTTGTCAAAGAAGGAAAAATTATCTTAAATATTTCTTCTCGTTCTATTGGACAATATATTGCAACCGAAGAATATATTGGCTTTAGTGCACGTTTTCAGGGAATGTTAAGAGATATTCACATTCCTTTTGGCGCAATGGAAGCTATTTATGCTCAAGAAACAGGTGATGGTATTATGTTTCAAGAGGAAGAGTATTATAGCGTGGAGGCTTATCAAGCCCGCTTGGGTACTGAAAAAATTCAGAATCCTAAAGTGAAAAAAGCATCAACTTTAAAATTAGTCAAATAGCACAGTAAAATTAAGCCCTGTATTACAACAGGGCTTAATTTTTTTAATTATAGTGAGATAAAAACTTATTTCACACGAGAAACATATTCACCAGAACGTGTATCTACGCGAATTACTTCGCCAATTTGTACGAATAGCGGTACGCTAACAACCGCACCTGTGCTTAGTGTTGCTGGTTTACCGCCTGTACCTGCGGTATCGCCTTTTAAGCCTGGATCAGTTTCAACAATCTCTAACTCAACAAAGTTTGGTGGCGTTACGGCAATGGCAGAGCCATTCCATAATGTCACGATACATTCTGCATTATCAACTAACCATTTTACGTTATCGCCTAATGCTTTTTCATCAACAGAAATTTGCTCAAACGTTTCTGGGTGCATAAAGTACCAGAAATCGCCATCGCTGTATGAGTAGTTGTAGTTAGAATCAACAACATCGGCTGCTTCAACAGAAGAGCCTGATTTGAAGTTGATCTCTAATACTTTGCCAGAAATTAATTTACGAATTTTAGTACGTGTAAATGCTTGACCTTTACCTGGTTTTACAAATTCGTTTTCAACAATTACACAAGGCTCACCATCTTGGATAAATTTTAAACCTTTTTTAAAGTCATTAGTGCTGTAACTAGCCATTATTTCCTCAATTATTCAAAAAATAACAATAAATTAACGTATTTTGAACCGAACCCTCTTGGGGTTTCCAAAAAGAGCTATATAATAACCTAAATTCATAAAATTAGCGAAAGATCTCTAAAATTTTTTGCTATACTTTTTACTTTTAATGAGGAATACGAATGAAAAAATTAATTACTCTTTCTGCTATTTTAGCGGTTTCTGTTGCCACAGTTGCAGAGGCAAAACGAGGTGGTGGTTTCCGTTCAATGAGTTCATCAAAAGCGATTTCGACTAAACCTGTAACTAAAAAACCAACTCAACAGCAAAGAGACGCAACATTTGCAAATACGCCAAATAACACAGCAACTCAACCGCAAGTTCGCCAAAGTAGCACAATGGCCAATGTCGCAATGGGGGCGGCGGCAGGCTATATTTTGGGTGATATGATGTCATCAAATGCACACGCAAACCAACCAGCAGAGGTAAATGCACAACAAGCGGTTAATTCTGCGCAAAATATTGCAAATGGTGCGATTGCAGAATTTAAGAGCATTGGTGGACAAATTGATCCTTTCTTAGTTGAGAAAACAGATGGCTACCGTCGTTACTGTATTTCTGGGGTGCAGTATTTGGTGGCAGCACAAGGTGCTCAAGCTTCGCCTGTGGTAATGGTAAATCCAAATGGTACACCATTACAATGTAACTTAATTCCTTAGCTTCTTGTCATTTTTTACTCTCGTTCTTTATGGAGCGGGAGTATTTTTGTTTATGCAACCAATTCAAATTAAACCACTTTGGCTTACTGAACTTGCTCAAGCCTTTAATAATCCTATTGATTTACTGGAGTTTTTATCGCTTAATCCTGCAGATTTTGAGGCAGATATTGCTGCTCGAAAATTATTTGCCCTCAGAGTACCAAAAGCATTTGCAGAGAAAATGGAAAAAGGGAACCCAAAAGATCCGCTTTTTCTGCAGGCGATGTCATTGCAAGAGGAATTTATTGAGCAGGAGGGATTTATTGCTGATCCTTTAGAAGAGCAGAAAAGTCCAGCACCGAATATTTTGCACAAATATCATAACCGTTTATTATTTATGATAAAAAATAGTTGTGCGATTAATTGTCGATACTGTTTTCGTCGTCATTTTCCTTACGATGAAGTGAAAAGTGGTAAAGCGGTCTGGCAAGAAAGTTTAGACTACATTGCACAACATACTGAGCTGGAAGAGGTTATTTTTTCAGGCGGTGATCCGCTAATGGCAAAAGATCAGGAATTACACTGGCTGTTAGATAAACTTGAGCAGATTCCACATATCAAAACGTTGCGTATTCACTCACGGCTTCCTGTTGTTATCCCAAATCGCATTACTTTTGAATTATGTGAACGGTTATCAGAATCTCATTTGAATATAGTTCTGGTTACACATATTAATCACGCTAATGAAATTGATGAAATTTTTGCTGAAAAAATGAGAATGCTTACAAGAGCAGGCGTAGTATTACTCAATCAATCGGTAATGTTAAAAGAGGTAAATGATAATCCTCAAACCTTAAAAGCATTAAGCGATAAATTATTTGAGTGCCGTATTTTGCCTTATTATTTGCATTTGTTTGATAAAGTAGCGGGGGCAAGTCATTTTTATATTGAAGATGAAAAAGCGATTGAGATTTATCGAGAATTACAAAAAATAACTTCAGGTTACCTTGTTCCCAAACTGGCAAGGGAAATTGCAAAAGAGCCGAATAAAATATTAAAAGGCTAGTAACGATATGTAAAAAAGGCGAAAGGTAAAATTTTCGCCTTTTTTGATCGCTTGCCAGCGGTCGTTTTTATTCGATTTTTTGCAAATTAGAAGCTTGCATTGCGTGGAGAGCGAGGGAATGGGATCACATCACGAATGTTTTGTAAACCTGTTACATAAACAATTAAACGCTCAAAGCCTAAACCAAAACCTGAATGCGGCACTGTACCGTACTTACGTAAATCACGGTACCACCAGTAATCCTCAGGATTTAAGCCCATTTCATTCATACGTTTATCTAATATATCTAAACGTTCTTCACGCTGTGAACCACCGATAATTTCACCAATTCCTGGTGCCAAAACATCCATAGCCGCAACGGTTTTCCCATCATCATTTAAACGCATATAGAAAGCTTTAATATCTTTCGGATAGTTTTTCACCACCACGGGTGATTTAAAATGTTCTTCTGCTAGATAGCGTTCGTGTTCAGAAGACAAATCAATTCCCCATTCTACTGGGAACTCAAATTCCTTGCCTGATTTTAATAAAATCTCAATAGCATCAGTGTAGTCTACCTGAGCAAAAGGTGCATGAATAAAGTCTTCTAAACGGTTGATTGCCTCTTTATCAACGTGTTTAACAAAGAATTGCATATCGTCTTTACGTTCTGCGAGCACCGCACGGAAAACGTATTTCAACATATCTTCCGCTAATTTTGCATTATCATTTAGGTCTGCAAATGCAATTTCAGGCTCCATCATCCAAAACTCCGCTAAGTGACGAGTTGTGTTTGAATTTTCAGCACGGAAAGTGGGACCGAAAGTGTAAACTTTGCTTAATGCACAAGCATAAGTTTCCGCATTTAATTGACCTGATACGGTTAAGAAAGATTCTTTACCGAAGAAATCTTGGTTGAAATCTACTTTACCACTTTCGCTGCGTGGTAAATTTTCTAAATCTAATGTTGAAACACGGAACATTTCCCCAGCACCTTCAGTATCTGAAGCAGTAATCACAGGGGTTGCAACCCAGTAGAAACCTTGCTCGTGAAAGAAACGATGAATAGCTTGTGCTAAACAGTGACGAACACGTGCTACGGCACCAATTAAGTTTGTACGAGGGCGTAAGTGGGCGACTTCACGTAAATATTCGACAGAGTGGCGTTTTGCTGCCATCGGATAGGTATCGGGATCTTCAACCCAGCCAACAACTTCTACGTTTGTTGCTTGCAACTCAACAGCTTGCCCTTCAGCAGGTGATTCAACCACTTTACCGGTTACAATCACAGAGCAGCCAGCAGTTAATCGTAATACTTCATCATTATAATTTGTTAAATTGTTATTGATGATTGCTTGGATTGGATCAAAACAAGAGCCGTCATAAACGGCTAAGAAAGATAAACCTGCTTTTGAGTCACGGCGGGTACGAACCCAGCCTCGCACGACAACTTCTTCACCTACTGCAATTTTGCCAAATAGGATATCCGAAACGGTTGGAAATTTAGACATTTAATACCTCAAATTTTTCTTGTGAGCGCTTTTATAAATAATGTGCAATATTCTACAAGAAAATGGGGGGAATTATAATAAGTTTACGGAATTATTTGAAAATTTGTTGGTCAATAAACATTGTAAGCAGTTAAATCTGGAAACTGGATTTACGGGTGGTTAAAAAAATTTTTGTTTTGAATGAACTTTTTATTTAATCAACTGGTCTTAATATCCGTATAACCGATTTATGCAAGTTTTTTTCATTTTTCCTTTTCCTTAGGTAAGACCTCCGCCCCTTTTCGATATTTTGATTAGGGGCTTTTTTTATTTAAACATTTGCACATTTTTATTGAAAAATAACCGCTTGTATTTCTGCCACTCTTTTACACTAGATATGATACAATCTCTGCAATTTTTATAATTTCTGGATAACGAAAACTAATGAGCAAATCCTTTTCTTTTTTCTTTTATGACTATGAAAGTTTTGGTGTAAGCCCATCTCACGATAGGCCAGCACAGTTTGCAGGCATTCGTACCGATGAGGATTTTAATATCATCGATGATCCAGTGATGTTTTATTGCAAGCAAACACCAGACTATTTGCCTAGCCCTGAAGCCGTTATAGTTACAGGCATTACACCGCAACAATGTAACGATAATGGTTTGTCTGAGCCTGAATTTACAGCTCGAATTCACGCAGAATTTAGCCAAGCAAATACTTGTACTATTGGTTATAACAATATCCGTTATGATGATGAAATGACACGTTATACTTTTTTCCGCAATTTTTACGATCCGTACGAATACAGCTGGAAAAATGGCAATTCTCGTTGGGATTTATTGGATTTAGTGCGTGCGTGCTATGCTTTACGCCCCGAAGGTATTGAGTGGCCCAAAGATGAAAACGGTATGCCGAGCTTTAAGTTAGAAAATTTAACGAAGGCAAATGGCATTTCTCACGAAAACGCACACGATGCAATGTCGGATGTTTATGCCACCATTGCGATGGCGAAATTGATTAAAGAAAAACAGCCGAAGTTATTTCAATTTTTCTTTAATTTACGGATTAAAAAAGAGGTGAAAATGCTTATTGATACAGGCGAGATGACTCCGCTTGTACACGTTTCAGGAATGTTGGGCAATTATCGTGGTAATACGGCTTGGGTAGTGCCGTTAGAATGGCATCCAACTAATCCCAATGCCGTGATTGTGTGCGATTTATCGGGCGATGTGAATGGTTTACTGAACGAAAATGCAGAAACCTTACACCAACGTTTATATACCAAACGTGAAGCATTAACTGAAAATGATCTCCCTGTGCCACTAAAATTGGTGCACATTAATAAATGTCCAATTTTAGCACCAGCAAAAACCTTGTTACCTGAAAATGCAGAGCGATTAGGTATTGATAGGGCGTTATGTTTAGCAAATTTGCAGGCATTAAAAGCACAAAAATCGCTTGTGCGAGAAAAAGTACTGGAAATTTTTAATGACAAACGAGTTTTTGAGTTGTCACCTAATGTAGAAACAACCTTGTATGATGGTTTTTTCTCAACATCAGATAAAAATAATATGGCAATTTTACGTACGTTATTACCTGAACATTTAGCTAATCACGGTTTGAAATTTGAAGATCCTCGTGTAGAGAAATTGTTATTCCATTATCGAGCAAGGCATTATCCACAAACGCTGACGAGGGCTGAACAGATAAAGTGGCAGAAATACTGCCATCAGCAAATTGATGCAAAAGCAGAGCAGTTTGCGAAGTCTATTGATGAGTTATACCAACAATATAATGATAACCCTGGAATAGTAAAATTATTGGAAAATTTGACCGCTTACGCAGAACAAATATCACAAAAACAAACGGCGGTTTACACAAAAAATAACGAAGATGGAAAATTAATCAGTGATTTAAATAAGGCTGCAGAGCAACAGTTAAATAAGGCTGAAAAATTGAAATTATTAAAGGAATTGATCAAATAATGCCAATACCTGAATTAGAACATCATCCTTTTGAGCCAGTTCTGCCAGAACAATCTATCGTTATGATGATGGGAACTTTTCCGCCAACATCAGAAAAACGTTGTATGGAATTTCATTATCCTAATTTTCAAAATGATATGTGGCGAATAATGGGAAAAGTGTTTTTTGATGATATAAACTATTTTCGAGTAAAGGATGAAAAACGATTTGATCCTATTCAAATTGAAGCCTTTTTACAAGAAAAACAGATCGCACTTTGCTCATCTGCCAAAACAGCCATTCGTTTGAAAGGGAATGCGGCAGATAAAGATTTGCAAATTGTGGAGCCTGTAGATATGGACGAGCTTTTAATCCAACTACCAAAAATGAAATGGATTTTTACTACAGGTGGTTTGGCAACAGAGACTTTATTAGCACTTTTGCCAGAAAAAATTAAAGCACCCAAAACAAATGAATGGGTGAACTATCCGTATTTGAAATCAAGAGAGCTATATTTATATCGTTTGCCTTCTACTTCAAGGGCTTATCCATTAAGTTTGGAGAAAAAGATTGAGGCCTATCGCCAATTTTTCATTCAAGCGGGGTTAATTAAGGATTAATAATGAAATACGATTTACATTCACACAGCACGGCTTCTGATGGAATGCTTTCCCCAACCGAATTAGTTCAAAGAGCAGTTGATCAAGGCGTTGATATGTTAGCTTTAACTGATCACGATACTATTTCAGGTATTCGTGAGGCAAAAAGATTCGCGCAAACTCAACCAATCACTTTTATTTCTGGTGTAGAAATTTCGATTTTGTGGCAGGATAAAAGTATCCATCTAGCGGCACTCAATATTGATGACAAGAACGAAGAAATGATCCAATTTCTTGATAATCAAGCGCTATTACGTGAAGAGCGAGCGGTCGAAATTGGCGAAAAATTAGCAAAAGAGGGGATTGCAAATGCCTATGAAGGTGCAAAGGCTTTAGCAAGTGGCGAAGTAACCCGAGCACATTATGGGCGTTTCTTGTATGAACAGGGATATGTCCGTAACATTGAACACGCTTTCAAACGTTATTTAGGTATGGGAAAGCCAGCCTATGTAAAACCTCGGTGGAGTAGTTTGGAGGAAGCCGTTCGGACAACACACAACGCAGGCGGCGTGATTAATATTGCCCACCCATTACGTTATAAAATGACAGCGCGTTGGATTCGCCGTTTAATTAGTGATTTCAAATTAGCTGGGGGAGATGGCATAGAAGTTTCAGGATGTGGGCAAACCCTAGACCAACGTCAACTACTCACTCGCTGGGCGAAAGAGTTTGATTTATATGGCTCAGTAGGTTCTGATTTCCATCACCCGACAGGTTGGATTGAACTGGGTAAAAGTTTAGAGCTACCAAGAGAGTGCAAGCCAATTTGGGAGCTATTTTAGATTATAGGAGCAATAGTGATTTGCTCCTATGTTTTATAAGTACAGAATAAAATGAACTAAATTAGTAACCATTTTTATTCCTTTAAATCAAATCAAATAAGGCTTTCCCCAAATAATCATTTTCATCTTTCACACCTGCAAAACAGGCAAATAAGCCACTGCCAATGTGGGTAATATATTCATTCATTTTATCAATATTACCCAGTGAGTTTTGAATTTGGATAAATTGCTCAGGGCTTTGTTGAAACGAGATAAATAACAAACCAGCATCAAACTGCCCCTTGTCATCAATACCGTTTGAGTAAGAAAAGGAGCGGCGAAGTATTTGTAAGCCTGTTTTATTTGCAAGATGTGTATGGGACATTTCAGGAATAGCAGTATGACCTTTTTCGTCTTTTTTTGCCAAATTCAATGTATCAAATTCGTGTTGGTGCCTGAGCCCTACACCAGAATCTCGATGGCGACCAAAAGTTTCTTCTTGAGAGTGGAGATGGGTGCGATCCCAGGTTTCTAAAAACATCTTAATGCGACGAACTGCTAAATAAGAACCGCCTTTCAGCCAGCCATCTTTAACCCAAATGGTATTATCTTGTTCTTTTAAGCTACGGGCATTGGCAGTACCATCTTTAAATCCGAATAGATTGCGAGGGGTTCGCTCATCAATAAAAGAGTTAAAGCCCATTTGTGACCACCTCATTTTAACTTCACCTCGTGCTGCACGAACCAAATTGCGTATGGCATGAAAAGCCACTTGTGGATCATCAGCACAAGCCTGAATACAAATATCACCAGCAGTATATTCGGTTTGAAGCTGATCACGAGGAAAGTGTGGGAGGTTATTGAGTTGGGTAGGTTTCAGTTTTTCAATGCCTAATTTACTGAAAAAACTGTGGCTAATACCAAAAGTTAGCGTAAGACCTTGTGGTGACAAGCTATCTGCTTCTCCAGTATCATTAGGAGGAAGGAAATTATTCGTACTATAAGGCTTTACATTTTTGCCCTGCGTGAGGTTATTACTGTAAGCCGTCCATTTCTGAAAAATGGTTTTTACTTTATTAATATCGTTGGTATCTAAATCAAGCACCAAAAAATAGATATGTTTTTGTGCCGCAGTAACGATACCAGCTTGGTGTGTGCCAAAAAATGAATGTTGATTTTCTGCGTTTTGAGGAATTTGTCGTGATTCTAAACTAAAAGCAGGAGCAGACAATAAACCTGCTCCCATTAATGTAGAGTTTTTTAAGAAATCACGGCGAGAACGATTTTCTGCCATAATTGTTACTCCCATTATTTATTTAACAGCACACCTAATTGAGCTAATGGTTCGCCAAGTTGATTCACTGCTTCTGCAAGGGATTTGATATCTCCTTTTGAAAGTGCATCGTAACTTATGTAATCATAACCACCTGTTTTTGATTTATTATGCTTTTCTAATAATGCATTCACAGTAATAAAACGGCTAGCAATCTCAGCGGAAAGCTTTGCATCTACTTTTTCAAGCTGAGGTTTGAAAATCTCATAGATTTTCTCAGCCCCTTCAATATTGGCTTTAAAATCGTACAGGTCAGTTTTTGAGAAGATCTCTTCTTCGCCCATTACCTTAGTGGTAGAAACTTCATTTAATAAATCCACGGCACCAGTAATCATTAGCTCGGGCGTGACTTCTGCAGTTGGAATTTTAGCACGTAGCTCTTTCACGTCTTTAAGTAATTGCTCAGCGATTTCTTTTGTGCTTTCAGTCGTATTTTTCTCCCACAGTGTTTTTTCAATTTTATGGAAACCAGACCAGTCTTTTTCGGTTTTGCCTTCTTCTACTAAATCAACAAGGCGAGCATCAATACGAGGGTCTAAATCGTCAAAGCTCTCTGCAATTGGCTCAGAACGTTCAAAATACATTCGAGCAAGCGGGTAAATTTCTTTCGCTTTTTGCACATCTCCTTTAGCTAAGTAACTGACAAATTTTTCTGTACTAGCCACTAAGTGGTCTATCTCTTCAATGACAAATTGCTTATATGCCTCAGTTTCTTTGGTTAAATCTAATGCAAAAGCTTGAGTTGCTACAAAAAAGCTAGAGATGGCAAAAGTAAGTTTAGTTAAACGCATAATTTCTCCTTAGTAATGGTAAACTTATATATCATATTGATATTACGAATTATTATCAATATGACTGTGATTTAATTTATATAATAATTTGCAAATTATTATCAAAAAAACACCGCTTGTTTATTCCAGTTATAAAGAAGAATATAAATAGGCAAAACAACAGCTTACATCCCTAATATTAGGGGATTTCTAATGAAATTATGCGATCAATTATTAACTTATGCTAAAATCCTGCGAACATTTTTCAGGATTTTTATTTTATGAGCAAACAGCACAAACCTTTTATTCTTCACGCCCCATTTAGCCCCTCTGGTGATCAGCCAACTGCTATTGCAAAGCTAGTCGAAGGCTTAAATGACGGACTTGCTCATCAAACATTATTGGGTGTAACAGGATCGGGGAAAACATTCACTATTGCAAATGTGATTGCTACGCTTAATCGTCCTGCTATGTTGCTTGCCCCGAATAAAACCCTTGCGGCTCAGCTCTATGCGGAAATGAAAAGCTTTTTCCCTGAAAATGCGGTGGAATATTTTGTCTCCTACTATGATTACTACCAACCCGAAGCCTATGTTCCAGCAAGCGATACCTTTATTGAGAAAGATGCCTCAATTAACGAGCAAATTGAGCAGATGCGACTTTCTGCTACTAAATCGTTCTTGGAGAGACGAGATACCATAGTAGTGGCCTCTGTTTCCGCTATCTACGGTTTAGGCGATGTTGATGCCTATATGCAAATGATGCTGCATTTACAAGTAGGAGCGATGATTGGACAACGGGAAATTCTCTCTCGTCTTGCGGAGCTGCAATACACTCGCAACGATCAGGCATTTCAACGTTCAACTTTCCGTGTACGGGGCGATGTGATTGATATTTACCCCGCAGAAAGTGATGAAGTGGCATTGCGTGTTGAGTTGTTTGATGATGAAATCGAAAACCTCTCATTGTTCGACCCGCTCACGGGGCATAATTTAGGCAAAGTGCCACGCTACACGATTTACCCGAAAACGCACTATGTCACGCCACGAGAACGAATTCTAGAAGCCATTGAGCAAATTAAATCGGAGCTGGTCGAACGCCGCACCTACTTTATTCAGGAAAATAAACTGCTGGAAGAACAGCGGATCGCTCAACGCACGCAATTTGATATTGAGATGATGAATGAGCTAGGTTACTGCTCGGGCATTGAAAATTATTCACGCTATCTTTCGGGGAGAAAAGAGGGAGAGGCACCGCCCACCTTGTTTGATTATATGCCTGCAGACGGTATTTTAGTGATTGATGAAAGCCATGTTACCGTACCACAAATCGGCGGTATGTATCGGGGAGACCGCTCAAGAAAAGAAACACTGGTGCAATATGGCTTTCGACTGCCGTCTGCACTTGATAACCGTCCGCTTAAATTTGAGGAGTTTGAACGCCTATCACCACAAACAATTTATGTATCTGCCACACCTGGGGCGTATGAGTTAGAGAAAAATCCCGAGGTGGTCGATCAAGTTGTTCGTCCAACAGGTTTGCTTGACCCCATTATTGAAGTCCGCCCAGTGGCTACGCAGGTGGACGATTTATTGTCGGAAATTCACAAACGAGTAGCGGTAAACGAGCGTGTGTTGGTTACTACGCTTACTAAAAAAATGGCGGAAGATCTCACGGATTATCTAGATGAACACGGCGTTCGGGTTCGCTACTTACATAGCGATATCGATACGGTAGAACGGGTCGAGATTATTCACGACTTGCGTATGGGAATGTTTGATGTATTGGTAGGAATTAACTTGCTCCGTGAAGGTTTAGATATGCCTGAGGTCTCACTGGTAGCGATTTTAGATGCAGACAAAGAGGGTTTTCTCCGTTCTGAACGATCGCTGATTCAGACCATTGGGCGAGCTGCCCGAAACCTTAACGGCAAGGCAATTTTATATGGCGATCGTATTACGAACTCAATGCAGAAAGCGATTTTTGAGACCGAACGTCGTCGTGAAAAGCAGATAAAATATAACGAAGAAAAAGGCATTGTGCCACAAGCATTAAATAAAAAAGTCGGTGAGCTACTCGATATAGGACAATCCGACAAACCAAAACGTGGCAAACAAGCGGTCAAAAAATCTGAAAATTCTGCAAATGAATACAAACCGAAATCCCGCAAAGAGTTGGAAAAAGAGCTGAAAGTGTTAGAACAACAAATGCGAGATTTTGCCGCCAACTTAGAGTTTGAAAAAGCGGCTGCAACAAGGGATAAACTGCAGCAATTGAAGGCGGTTTTATTGGAAGTCTAAAAATGCTTTTCGATACCCATATCCATCTTGATCAATTTTCAGATCAAGAAATAGCAGACATTTTACAGCAACCTAATTTACAAAGTGTGCTGGCGGTTGCAACAGATTTAGCCAGTTGTGAAAGGTTATTGGCATTAAAAGAGCAATATTCTAAGCTTTATATTGCCGCAGGTTTTCACCCAGAACAGGCGTTACTTTCGGAAAATGAGATCGAAAAACTCTTCGATTTTATTGCAAAAAATCATCAAAAATTGACCGCTTGTGGGGAGGTTGGCTTGCCGCATTACCGAAAGCGAGAAAATCCAGTATTAGATTATCAGCCTTATATTGATTTGTTAGAGCGTTTTATCATAACGAGCAAGCGGTATAATTTGCCGTTAAATTTGCATATTGTGTATGAAGATACGGAAATTGCCCTTGAATTGCTGGCAAAACATCAAATTCAACAAGCCCATTTTCATTGGTTTAAGGCAAGTGATGAGACGCTGGAAAAATTGCTTTTAACCCCTTATTTTGTTAGTCTTACGCCCGATATTTTGACTAACCCGAAAACGCAAAACGTTGCTCAGATTTTTCCGTTAGCACGGCTTTTAATTGAAACCGATGCCCCTTGGCAACACGAGGGCTTTGAGTCTGTCGAAATTACTCAGCAACTTTCCGCCGTCATTAAAAAACTGGCAGAAATTAAGCAGTTGCCTGAAATATCTGTTACAGTGCAGATTAAGCAAAACACGCAGTCATTTTATCTCATTTAATATCATCTTTTAGCTTAACGTATTTTATTAGAACCTATGAAAAATCATCAACCGATTAAAGGGGCAATTGCAATTATTACCGCAGGGGTATTGTTTGCCTGTATTAATACACTTATTCCGAAACTCACGTCCATTTCGCCCATTGATTCTAGTGTGATTGCATTGGTGCAATATCTTATTGCATTCGTGTTCCTTGTGCCAAGTATGAATAATGTTGGTTTTTTTTCTTCGCTGAAAACCGCCCATTTTGGACAACATTGTTTTCGCATTTTTCTTTCAGCTATCGGCATTCAATGCTGGACAATGGCATTGGCTAATCAATTACCTATTTGGCAGGGTATTGCGTTATTGATGACATCGCCATTATTTGTCACTATTGGTTCTGGCATATTTTTGAAAGAACAAATTGGAAAACGGCGTTGGATTGCTACCGCACTGGGTTTTATTGGTGCGATGATTATTTTAGAGCCTTGGAGTGATAATTTTAATCTTATTGCTTTACTACCCCTTGCTGCTGCTTTTTTCTGGGCAGGCTATTCATTGATGGTTAAAAAACTTTCTCGCTATGATAGCCCAACCACAATGGTTGCCTATTTATTTATTTTAATTACGCCATTTAACGTGCTGATTGCTTTAACTAACCTAAGTCCAAGCGGATTTAGCCTGCCTTCTTGGAGTGATTTCGGCTTTTTAATTTTGCTTGGTTTTTTAACAGCACTGGCTCAATTAGCGGTTGCAAAAGCTTATAACTTAGCGGATGCATCTTACATTCAACCGTTCGATTTTATTAAATTACCACTCAATGTATTAGCTGGTTGGCTCGTTTTTAACTGGGTTCCACCAGGTAAATTATGGTTAGGGGCGGCGATTATTATTGCTGCAACAGTTTACATTACCTATGCAGAAGGAAAAGTAAGTAAGCGGACAAGCGGTTAAATTTGGCTGATTTTTTGCAATAATCTAACACCTTTTAAAAGGCGGGCGTTTCCGCCTTTTGCTTTAAACGCTGTGGAATAATTTATTATGCAGGGTTATTAATATCAATGAATTCCACGTCTAAGCCGTACTGTTGAGCTAGCCATTCACCGAGGGCTTTTACACCATCTCGCTCTGTGGCGTGGTGTCCGCAGGCAAAGTAGTAAATGCCTTGTTCACGTGCTGAATGAGTGGTTTGTTCAGAAATTTCACCACTAATAAAGGCATCACAACCTTTTTCAAAAGCTAAATCAATATAGCCTTGTCCGCCACCAGAGCAAATACCGATTTTTTTAATCATTTTTTGTGGGGTAGAAACAAATTCATCACACAAAATCACCGTGCGTTGTAACGTTTTTTCAAGCGTTTGTTTTAGATCTTCGGCAGAAATTGGGCTGTCTAATTCGCCGTACATTGGAATTGAGTTTGGGCTATCTTCAAGACCTCTCAAATTAAGCAGCCCTAAATGTTTTGCCAATTGTGCGTTGTTGCCTAGTTCTGAGTGGATATCAAGCGGTAAATGGTAGCCGAAAAGATTAATATCATTCACTAAAAGTTGTTTGATGCGTTTGCCTTTCATACCACGAATACACGGGTTTTCGCTTTTCCAAAAATAACCGTGGTGAACTAAAATCGCATCAGCATTTTTCTCAATTGCTTTTTCAATCAGTGGCAGAGATGCTGTTACGCCTGTAATAATTTTACGAATCTCTTTTTTGCCTTCAACCTGTAAGCCGTTGGGGGCGTAGTCGTTAATGGCAGAACTATTTAGTTTAGTATTGAGAATTTGCTCGAGTTCAATATTGGTTATGGTCATTTTGTTTTCCTTATAAACAAGCGGTCGTTTTTCTTATCATTTTTACAAATTATGAATATGGTTTCCAAAGCGGAATTTCTAATTCCGCTCTTAGACCACCCAGATCACTTTTTGTTAAGTGGATATTGCCTTGATGCTGCTGTGCGGCATTATGTACAATAGAAAGCCCTAAGCCTGAGCCACCCGTTTCTCTTGTTCTGGCTTCATCTATACGGTAAAAAGGTTTTAAAATATTTTCATATTCATTTTCTGGAATGCCTTCTCCGTTATCTTCAACCACTAAAATCAATTTTTCCTCTTTAATTTCCATTGAAATAGAAATGATTTTATTCGAATATTTTTGTGCATTGCGAATTAAATTTTCCAATGCACTGGTGAGTGTGCTTACTGAACCATTAATAGAATATAATTCAGGGTTGGAGATATTTTGTTTGATGATGAGTATAATATTATTTTGAGCTGTTTCAAATTGTGCATCTTCAATGACATCGTGCCAAATTTCATTAATTTTAAATATTTTCTTATGAATCTGATAATTTAGTTTTTGCTGAGAGATAACTAATAAACCTTTAACCATCTGATCAAGTTTTCTGATTTCCGTTTCAATACGATGAATTTCAGCAGATTCGCCCATTTTTCGGCGTGAAATCGCGGTTGCCAGTTGTAATCTTGCCAACGGTGTTTTTAGTTCGTGAGAAATATCAGAAATCATTCTTCTTTGCTGTTCGGTTAAGTCTTTTAAACTTTTTACCATATGATTAAAACTTTTGCCGACTTCTCTGATTTCATAAATATCTTCTTTTTCAAGTTTAGGATTTATTTCTAGGTGCCCTGTTGCGATAGCATTTGCAGAGGCTGTTAAACTTTGAACAGGTTTTGTGATTTTAAATGATAACCATAATAGTAATGGCATACCTGAGAGCATCAGGATGAATATCATCAGAAATGGTGAATCCAAAATTGTATCAAACCATTCTTCTTGTGCATCAACTGCTTTAATAAAATATTGGTTATAAGTACGTATTGGAGATTTAACGACAAAAGGTCCGTATATTTCAATATTTTCAAAACGGCGTTGGTATGGCATTTTCGCTTGTTGTGATTGGTAAATAAAAAATTGTAACGATTTAATATTACTTTGGTTTACACCACTTAAATTTCCAGTAGTGTTGTCTTCTAAAATAACATCATAGCCGTTAGCTGTTTCAACGGATAAATTCCGTTCGAATACGTCATCTAAATTTAAATTTTTTTCTGTTTCAACACTTTCGTTTCTAAAATAAGATTGGTCTTTTTGTGAAAGCGGTGAGAATTTTCTGGCATCAAACTTATCTAAATTAAAGGTAATAGTAATAAATAAGATAAGCAATAAACCATAATATTTAACAAGTTTATAAGCTAAACGTTTTCTAAGTTGGGAAATTCTTTTAAATAAGTTTGACATAATAATAGAATGTAAAAATCCCTAATCACGTTAGGGATCTGAAAGAGTATTTTATTTTTCAGTGACTAATAAGTAACCTTTGCCTCTTAAGGCTTTAAACCAAGGTGAGCCATCATTTTTTTCAGGTAATTTTCTACGAAGATTAGATATGTGCATATCAATTGCACGATCGTAAGGGGTTAATGGTTTGCCTAATATCTCTAAACTTAATGATTCTCTAGTGATAACCTCACCAGGATTACGCACGAACAATTGTAATAGTGCAAATTCAGTGGCTGTTAAATCTAAATTGTTGCCTTGGTAAAATGCTTGTTGGCGACCTGAATGTAATTCTATACCTGTAAATTGAAATAATTTGCTATTATGTATTTCAACTGGAGCATTTTTTTCTTGTTCTGGTAATGACACGGGAGCAGTACGTCTTAAAATAGCTCTCATTCTAGCGACTAATTCTCGGTCATTAAAAGGTTTTGGGAGATAATCATCAGCCCCTAATTCTAACCCTAAAATACGATCAATTTCATCATCTCTTGCACTCAACATTAAAACAGGCAATACATATTTTTGCCTTATTCGTTTTAATGTTTCTGTGCCATTTAATACAGGCATCATCACATCAAGTAGTATTAAATCATATTGATTAGCTTCTAATTCATTTAAGCCTTCTTGACCATTATGAGCGACAGTGACTTGAAACCCTTCTAATACAAGCAGTTCAGTTAATAATTCGGTCAATTCAATATCATCATCTATTAATAAGATTTTTGACATAAGATATTTCCTATAAAATATGAATGCTATATTTTTATAGCTAAAAATAGGGGGGCTAAAATATTAAATTTGCCTTATTATAACAAGCAAGATGAATTATTCTACCCTTTTTATTTCGTGCCAAATAGCATCTAATTCAGCTAAACTACAGGCTTTTACAGATTTTCCTGCATTTTTAACCGCTTGTTCTACTTTTCTAAAGCGTTGTTCAAATTTAAGATTTGCATTCCGTAAATTTTCTTCAGCATCGGTATGATAATGACGACATAAATTCACCGTGGCAAATAATAAGTCACCTAATTCTTCGGCCAGCTCTGCAGAGCGATTAGGGTATTCGGCAATTTCGACTTTTACTTCGTGAAGCTCTTCTTCTACTTTTGCAAGCACATCTTTAGGATCATCCCAATCAAAACCAACTTTCGAACAACGTTTTTGCAATTTATTAGCACGAGTCAGTGCGGGTAAAGCAAAGGGTAAATCATCTAAAATAGATTTTTGCTTTTTATGCTTAGCATCATTGGCTTTTTGTGTTTCCCAATTTTTTAATGCCTCTTCACTATTTCCTGCTTTTTCATCACCAAAAACGTGAGGGTGTCGGTAAATTAGCTTATCGTGAATGTCGCTGACAACATCATCAAAAGTAAAAGCCCCTTCTTCTTTTGCTAATTGGCTTAAAAACACAACCTGAAGTAATAAATCGCCCAGCTCCTCCCGGAGTGCTGTGCGATCATTGGTGTGAATTGCTTCTGCAACTTCGTAGGTTTCTTCTAGTAAATGGGGGAGCATAGTGTTAAAGTTTTGTTTTAAATCCCACGGGCAGCCGTGTTCTGGATGACGAAGTTGATTTACCACTTCAAGAAATTGTTCAATAGTTGCCATATTTTCCCTCACGACAAGCGGTTGTTTTTGCTTAAAATTTTGCAAATTCTAGCATAATAATACTCTTTTCGCTTATAATACGGCATTCTTAGCAAAACAGGAGAGAAAATGGCAGCAGAAAAATTAACTAAACAACGTTTAATTCAAATTGTGATTATGTTAGTCATTCTTCTGATTGCGTTTTTTTATCGAACTTATACGCACGCTTAGTGATCTGATATGTCAATAAAACATATCACAAAAGCGTAAATTGTGCTTTAATAGCAAAAATTTGTTTATATCCCAAAACTCAATCCAAAAGGAATAATAATGAGCTGGTTAGAAAGAATTTTAGGTAGAGACTCATCATCAAGTGCAGCAAAATCAAAAATCCCAGAAGGCGTTTGGACAAAATGTACAAGCTGTGAACAGGTGCTCTATAGCGAAGAATTGCAACGCAATCAACACGTTTGCCCTAAATGTGAGCACCATATGCGTATTGATGCTCGTACTCGTTTACTCAACTTATTAGACAATGATTCAGCAGTTGAAATTGCCGCAGACCTAGAGCCTCAAGATGTGCTGAAATTTAAAGATTTAAAGAAATATAAAGATCGTTTGACCGCTGCACAAAAGCAAACGGGCGAAAAAGATTCCTTCATCGTGTTATCGGGTAAACTTTATGGTATGCCAGTAGTGACCGCTTCATTTAACTTTGAGTTTATGGGCGGTTCAATGGGATCTGTGGTAGGGGCAAAATTTGTAAAAGCGGCAGAGAAAGCCTTAGCAGAAAGCATTCCGTTTATCTGTTTCTCTGCATCGGGCGGTGCACGTATGCAAGAGGCATTATTCTCATTAATGCAAATGGCGAAAACCAGTGCTATTTTAGCAAGAATGAAAGAGCAGGGCGTGCCATTTATTTCGGTATTAACTGATCCAACTTTAGGCGGTGTTTCAGCCAGCCTTGCAATGTTAGGTGATGTCAATATTGCTGAACCAAAAGCATTGATAGGCTTTGCAGGCCCTCGAGTTATTGAGCAAACGGTGCGTGAAAAATTACCAGAAGGTTTCCAACGAGCAGAGTTTTTATTAGAACACGGTGCTATTGATATGATCGTTCCCCGTAAAGAGATGCGTGATACGCTTGCCCGACTTTGTGCTAAATTAACCAATCAACCAACGCCATTTAAAGTGGCTGAATTGATTGTTGAAAACATAGAATAAATGAATAGATTAATGACTCCTAAAGCCACGGATTCTTTGGAAACGTGGCTTTCCTATTTAGAACAAGCTCATACAAAAGCGATTGATATGGGCTTAGAGCGTATTACAACTGTGGCAAAAGAGTTGGATTTACTGAATCCTGCTCCTTATGTGATTACCGTTGCTGGTACAAATGGCAAAGGATCTACTTGTCGACTGTTAGAAGTAACATTATTAAAAGTGGGGTTTCGTGTAGGGGTTTACTCTTCACCGCATTTAATTCATTACAATGAACGAGTAAGGATTAATGGTGAGGTTTTAGTCGATGACGATCACGTTCGTGCATTTGCAAAAATTAATGAAAAAAAGACCGCTTCACTCACTTATTTTGAGTTCAGCACACTCTCGGCTTTTGAATTATTTAAGCAACATAAACTAGATATTGTGATTTTAGAAGTCGGTTTAGGCGGGCGGTTAGATGCAACGAATATTGTTGATCCGAACCTTGCGATTATTACGTCTATTGATATCGACCACGTCACATTTTTGGGTGATAATCGAGAAGATATTGGGCGTGAAAAAGCGGGAATTTTCCGTGAAAATATTCCAGTGATTATTGGCGAGCCAGATTGCCCGAACTCGATTAAAGAAATTGCAAAATCGTTAAGTTGTCACGCTTTTTATCGAGATAAGGATTGGCAGTTTGACATTAAAAACAATCTATTTCATTGGACTTCTAAAGAAAAATCCTTTAAAGATTTACCTTTGCCATTAATTCCTATCCCAAATGCAGGTACGGCACTTGCGGCATTAATGCAATTACCCTTTGAAATTGATGAGCAAATTATTCGCGAAGCCGTTCTTGAAGCTCAAATGACAGGGCGTTTCCAAATGCTGACGGATAAGGATTTTGAGAAATTCTCAGGACGAAAACCAGTTGCAAAAGTGATTATTGATGTAGGGCATAATCCACACGCTGCTCGTTATTTGGCAGATAAACTTGCAGAGTTAAAACAAGCAAATCAAAAAATCTATGCGGTATTTAGTGCATTGGAAGATAAAGACTTATCGGGTATTGTTGAGCCGTTAGAACATTTGATTGATGAATGGTATTGTGCCAGTTTAGATTGCTGGCGAGGGCAAAGTGGTGAAGCTGTGTTGAGTAAACTGGTAAACGTGTTACCGAATTCGATCGCTTTTAGTTATGAGACGGTTGGTCAAGCAAGCCTAGCATTATTCAAAAAAGCCACAGCACAAGATATTGTGTTGGTGTTTGGTTCATTCCATACTGTAGCAGATTTTATGCTTTGGTTGGAAAAATAGCAGAAAATGATGGCGAAAGCAGTATATGCTACGCCATCTACATTTTAATTAAAGCACGTTGACAATGGCATCAGCAAGTACATCAATGTTTTTGCTGGTAATTCCTGCAACATTAATTCGGCCTGAACGCACCGCATAAATGGCGAAATCATCTTTTAATTTATCGACTTGCTCAGGCGTTAAGCCACTAAATGAGAACATACCATTTTGCTCAGTAATGAAAGAGAAGTCTTTATTTGCCCCTTTTTCTTTTAATTTTTGTACTAATTGAGTACGCATATCTTTAATGCGGTTACGCATTTCGTCTAATTCGTCAATCCATAATGCTTTCAGTTCAGGATCAGCTAATGCCACTGCTACCGCACTTGCACCGTGGGCAGATGGGTTAGAATAAAGCACACGAATAATCGATTTAATTTGTGTGAATGCACGGTTTGCATCCTCTGCGTTATCGGCAATTAACGTAAATGCCCCAACACGCTCATTATATAAACCGAAGTTTTTCGAGAATGAGCTGGCAACTAATAATTCACGGTTGTTTTTAGCGAAAGTACGTAAACCGTAAGCATCTTCTTCTAAACCGTTCGCGAAACCTTGATAAGCAAAATCGAATAACGGTAACCAGCCTTTTTCTGCGGATAATGCTGCAAGTTGTTCCCACTGTGATGGCGTTGGGTCAATCCCTGTTGGGTTATGACAGCAACCGTGGAGTAACACCACATCGCCAGCCTCAGCTTGGCTTAGGTCTGCAATTAAATTGTCCCAATCTAAACCATTGGTGTCTTTATTATAGTAGCGATAACCTTTTACATTCACACCAACCGCATCAAAAATACCGTTGTGGTTTGGCCAAGTTGGGGTAGAAATCCACACATTTTTCGCATTAGTATGGCGTTTAATAAATTCTGCTGCAATACGCAACGCCCCTGTGCCACCTAAGCTTTGAGCCGTTTTTGCACGCCCTGAGGTAATCACTTCAGCCCCTTCGCCAAATAATAAAGCTTGAGTTGCTGCATTGAAGGCTTGAACACCATCAATAGTGAGGTAGTTTTTACTGGTTTCGGTATCTAGTAAGCGTTTTTCTGCTTCTTTTACCGCTTTAACGATAGGGGTTTTGCCCTCATCTGTCATATAAACGCCAATACCAAGATTAATTTTACCTTCACGGGTATCGGCTTTGAACGCTTCGCCTAAACCTAAAATCGGGTCGGCAGGGGCGGCTTGAATATGGCTAAACATTGGCATAAGAAATACTCCTAAAATTTAAAAAATAAACGTTGAATTTATACGGCTAAATGGAAAATTTAGCAAGAGGGAAAGCATAAAAAAATTAAGTTAATCCATAAATTATTTTAATGATTTACACTTTTTAAGTATGTTTTCACAATTTCCCGATACTTTTCAATTTCTACTTTTGAATATTTTTGCTGATGTTCGTTAAAAACAGCAAGTGAGTTCAGCGTTTGCGGAGCAGATAAATATAAACGTTTTAAACTAATATAAACAGCAGGCAAGGCTCGCTTTCCATTTGCAAATGCGGTTAAATTTTGCCAATCACGCTCATCTAAAGAGATTTCTACAAGCGGTTGAAATTGCTCGAAATTTTGCAATTCCTCACAAATTTCCGTGAAAAACGGTTGAAGAGCGAAATCTCTGACAAAAGCTTGGGTAGCTTGTTGGCTAAATTGTTTACCTTGTTCTGAAATTGGGTAAATCATCATCGCACTGCGGTAGCCGCTACTGGCTTCTTTGTTGGGGGTAATTTGCACCAGTTCAAAACCGCAATTTGCCCAAAATTGATAGAGCGGAGCTGTGAGCCCAAAGCTGACAGAAATAAAATCAAGCGGTTGTTTTTGTTGAATATTTTGCAAAATAAATTGAGAAATTAACCGCTTGCCAATACCTTGATTTTGCTTTTCAGGCAGAACCGCAATGCGAGAAATACGAACCGAATGCAATTTACAAGCTTCTGGTAAATTGCCTTGAAAGCAGAGATATTGAGCCACTAAATTACCCTGCGGGCGGCGTTCGCCACGCCAAATTGCTTGAGTTAATTCGTCACTAAAGCCACCTTCTAACATTGCCCAAATACCGCCAATTAGTTTTTCATTCTCTGTTTTATGTAGAAAAATTTGCCTCTCGCCGTCAAACAAGCGGCGTAAATCGGTTGGCGTGGTTTTGTAATGGGCGGAGGCAAGCAGATGATAGAAGGAACTTTTTTCCTGTAAATGCTTGTTTGAATAAATTATATTCTTCGATAATTGCTTCTGCCAAATCTCCCCCTGCCCCTCTTTGTTAAAGAGGGGGGCTTTTTCTTCGGAAAGTAAAAGCAAATCTGTAATAAATCTCTCAAGGGGATCATTCTCCCCCCAGCGTAACGGTTCAGATAACGTCCAATGTTTGAATGGCTTATTTAACATCTTCGGTAATTTCAGCTCAAACCCTCGCCCCGTGCCTTCGTAATTTTGCGTGGTGGTGGTTAAAACCACTTTGTCAAAATGCTCACAACATTGCTGCAACATCGGCAACGGCAAGCTCGCTGCTTCATCAATAAACAGCCACGTTTTTGCAAAATTTTCACCATTTCCCACCGCTTGTATCAACCGATCTGGAGCAAAAAAACGGACTTTCTCACCCTCCACCTGCTTCCAAAAATTCGGCAGAGCAGAGTGGGAACGAGCGGTAATTACAACAGGATTTTCTTGAGAAATGGTTTCCGCTAATTTGCCTGCAAGGGTGGATTTCCCTCGTCCACGAGGGGCAGTAATTAAATGAATATCAGCATTATCAAGCGGTAGATTTTGTAGAATTTTTTGCTGTTGCTCGGTTAAATTGCAAAATTTTGTTGAAATTTGACCGCTTGTTACAGGGAGTTTAGGCAGATCTGGCTTGATTTCAAAACCAAATTTGGCGACTAATTGCTTGAAATGCTGATAAAAATTAGGACAGGCAATTGCGTGATTAGCGTTCCAACGTAACGCATCATAATCTAATTCGTTTTCTAAATTATGCCACTGAGGACAAAGCAAAAATAGAGTACCGTTTTCTTGAATAGTGCCAGCAAGAATAGAAAATGCCTCAAGATGAAAATTTATACCATTTTCTGCTTGCATATTATAGAGCGCAAAAGGATGTTCTTGCCCTAAAATAGTTTTGGCGTTGGAAAAAGGAATAGCCTTGAGGGTATGGTTTTCAGAAATGTAAAAATAGCCTTGCTTAGCAAGGCTAAAGGTATTTTGATTTGTTATAATGACTAGCGAACGCATTGTTTTATTTACATTTTCTCACTCAAATACGGATCGTCATAGCCTAAACTTTGCATAATTTCCGTTTCCAGACTTTCCATTTCCTCTGCATCCTTTTCTTCGATGTGGTCGTAGCCAAGCAGATGGAGTGTGCCGTGAACGCTTAAATGAGCCCAATGGCTTTCTTCGCTGATTTGCTGTTCCTTGGCTTCTTTTTCCATCACTTGACGGCAGATAACTAAATCTCCCAATAGCGGCATTTCAATGCCTTCTGGTACTTCAAATGGGAAAGAAAGCACGTTGGTCGGTTTATCTTTGCCTCGATAAGTGAGATTGAGTTCGTGGCTTTCGGCTTCATCCACAATTCGAATAGTGATTTCACTTTCGGGGAAATTTTCCGTTTTTGCTTCAATGGATAAAGCTTTGTGAACCCAGGTGTAAAATTGTTGTTCGCTTGGTAAGTTTTCGGTATTTTCACAGGCGATCTGTAAATCAATATATAAATTTTCCATTCGTATTACCTTTGCAAATTATAGCCATTTTTCGACCGCTTGTTGATCGCTCTCACGCCCTTCAATCCAACGTTCTCCTTCTTGAGTTTGCTCACGCTTCCAAAAAGGGGCTTTGGTTTTGAGGTAATCCATAATAAATTCATTGGCATGGTAGGCATCGCCTCGATGAGCTGAACTGACTCCAACTAATACAATTTCATCGCCTGTGTGAAGCTGCCCAATTCGATGAACAACGGCAACGCGTTGTAAATCCCAACGTTGGCGTGCTTCATCAACAATTTCTTGCAGGGCTTTTTTCGTCATTGCAGGGTAGTGCTCAAGAAATAAACCCGACACATTATCGCCTAAATTCATTTCACGCACTTTGCCGATAAAAAGCGTAGTTGCCCCAACACTATTGTATTCACTGAGCCAACGATAGATTTTGTTTTGGTCAAATTCAGCTTCTTGTACTTCAATCAATGTAGCGTGCATTTTAACCCCCTGTTACTGGTGGGAAAAATGCGACTTCATCACCATCTTTGATGGCTGTCTCAAACGGACAGATGGTTTGGTTAATTGCTACTAAAAGTTTGCCTTTTTCTAACGCTAACTGCCATTTTTTCCCTTGTTGGCTTAAATGCTCACGCAGCTCTTCTGCGGTATTAAATGTGGGGTCAATTTCTAACATATCTGTTGCCACAAGTTCACGTACTTGGGCGAAAAAAAGCACTTTAATCAATGTTGAAGTCTCCTGATTTTCCGCCACTTTTGTGTAGCAGGCGGACATTTTCAATAATCATATCTTTTTGCACCGCTTTGCACATATCGTAAATTGTTAGTGCAGCAACACTTGCAGCCGTGAGGGCTTCCATTTCTACACCTGTTTTACCTGTGAGTTTGCAAAGAGATTCAATACGAACTTGGTTAGTCTCAGGCAAGGCTTCAAGCTGTACTTCTATTTTAGAAAGTAGTAATGGGTGGCATAGTGGAATAAGCTCCCAAGTTCTTTTTGCTGCCTGAATACCTGCAATGCGAGCGGTGGCAAAAACATCGCCTTTATGATGATTACCGCTGACAATCATTTGTAGCGTTTCCGCATTCATTCGTACAAAGGCTTCGGCACGAGCAATGCGTACCGTTTCTTGTTTCATCGAAACATCGACCATATTCGCTTCGCCGCGTTGGTTGATATGAGTGAAGGTTGTCATTTATTTTATCTCTTTCTTTATTTGTGCCAAAAAGTAAATTCTAGATGGTGATTTAACCGCCTATGCTTGATAAATTATTCCTTACGCCACTATCCCCAATATGTAAATAGTGGTGTTCTCTCTTGCCTTGTAATGCTGATTTTAAACGAGTTTCTAGTTGTAATTGCTGTTCGTCTCGTTCAAGTAAATCACGAAGATCTATTCCTTCTTCGCCAAATAAACAGAGATGAAGTTTACCAAGTGCGGAAACACGCAAGCGATTACAAGAGGCACAGAAATTCTTTTCATAAGGCATAATTAAACCGATTTCCCCTTGGTAATCGGGGTGGAATAGCACTTTTGCTGGCCCGTCTGATATTGCTTTCGGTTGTAATTGCCAGCCTTCATTTAGCAAGCGATTTATAACAAACTGGCCAGAAAGGTGCTGCTGTTTGAAAAAACTATCCATTTCCCCTGTTTCCATTAGCTCAATAAAACGCATTTGAATAGGCTTATCTTTGATCCAAGCAAGGAAATTATCTAACTCGTGCGCGGTGTACTGCTTCATTAAAACGGCATTGACCTTGATTTTTTTGTAGCCAATTTCAAAGGCTTTATTAATGCCGTTTAAAATCGATTGTAATTTATTTTCGCCCGTGATTAGTTGAAATTGTCGTGTATCTAAACTATCTACGCTCACATTAATATCCGTAATACCAGCTTGTTGCCAAAGAGCAACGTCACGCTCCATTCGGTAGCCGTTGGTGGTTAAGGCGACTTTGTGGATGCCAGCAGTTTGTGAAAGAGTATGAGCAATTTCGGCAAAATCTTTGCGTAAAGTCGGCTCGCCACCAGTGATACGGATTTTCTCTGTACCTAGATTAGCAAAGGTTTTAGCGATTCGTTGAATTTCATCAACGGTGAGAAATGTTTGTTTATGCGAAGGTGGTCTATAGCCATTAGGTAAACAGTAGTTACAACGGAAGTTACAGACATCAGTAATAGAAAGTCGTAAGTAAGTATATTGACGCTGAAAACGATCAACAAGCCCAGAAATATCATTACCCACGTTTTTAATTGGAATAATAGATTGCATTTGACACCTTTCTAAATACGAGAGGACAACTCATTTCTAAGTTATCCTTTGAACAGCTAAGCTGTTACTGGCATAAATTCCATATCAAAAAATGTGCTTTAATTTTTAGAGTTAGGAAATAATGCTCGGAGTCTTAAATAAAATTGGTTTTATTGTAGGGGGAGAATGCGGATTAAGCAAGCGTATATCACGTTATATTTTGATAAGTAGCTATAACTAAATCAGGTTGGTTTGATTTATATCATTTTTTTGAATAGGTAATTTTGTTATTTTAGTGTTGCAATTTTTTATTTAGGAAACGGAATGAGTGAAAATAATCGATGGTCTTGCTTGATTAATAAGCAGGGTGATGTTTTAGAGTGGGAAAATAAAGCAGGGGTGCAATATTTTACGCAGTTAGAACAACTCTGCCGCTATGCTCAAGCGTTACTTTATTCTAATCAAACTTCGCTGTCTTTCTTTTATTGTCTGCCAAATCAATATTGGCTTAAAGTGTTGTTGAATCGCCATCAAGATTTTACGTTAATACAAGCAGAGCAAACTGAATTGCCTTTTGACATCAGTAAAAGGGAAATTGAACTATTAACTTTAATTAGCAGTGGGCTTAGCAATGAAGAAATTGCACATACATTGAACATCAGTAAGCGTACTGTGGGTAAACATATTGAACATATTTTTGCTAAAACAAATACCGAGAGCCGAACACTATTAGCGGTGTTTGCCATTACCGAGCATTTAATTTGCTTGCCAACCCCAGGTAATCTAGAAAAGTCTATTCTTGCTACCTTTAAAATTGAACAACTAGCTTTGCAATTTAAAAGCAAAAAACGACCGCTTGTAATAAATGAGCCTGCCGCTTTTTCGATTAATTGCTACAGTCATCGCCCAATTATGCTTGGCGTACCTTACGTAGAGCAAGGTATTGGTCAAATTGATACAAGAGAATTACTAAATGGCACACAACTTGCGGTAGAAAATATCAACCGACAAGGGGGGATTAATGGGCGAGAAGTACAGATTGCTACTGCTGGTTTTTGTGTAGAGAATAAATCCAGCATTCTTAATGCTTATAACACGTTGTTGGAACAAGACGTTGATGCAATTTCTACCGCCTATGCTTGTTATTTGCCCGAAGTTCACGAACTTATTGCAACGGAAGGTATTCCCTATTTGCATATTGCAACGCATAGTGGCTCTAATAAACTTGCTCAGAATTTGCCGAATAAACGAATTGAGAATATGTTCCAAGTTTGTGCAAGCGATGTCACTTATAGCTTGGGTATTCTAAATTTTCTGCAATATTACCGTTATTATTATGCAGATTTTATTCAAAACAAAACCGTCATAGTTGTTAGTGTAAAATGGCAAAAAGTCGATATTGGTATAGATAATTTATCAATCAATTTACGTAAACAAGGCTGGCATATTGAATATGTGGAGTTAGAACAGGCTAATACGGCTTATCAAGATTTGATGAAGAAAATTCACGATGCGGCTCCATCTATGATTGTGCTTGCTTCCTATTTTGCAGAAGATATTGTCCATTTTCATCAAGCCTTTATTGAAAATCCGACTAATGCAATTATTTACAGTATTTATGCACCTTCTGCTTTTTTACCTCACGAGCAACCTTGTGAAGGGGTATTATGGAGCACTAACAGTGGATTAAGCGATAACTATTTAGGCAGACAGTTCTGCCAATCCTATGAACAACTATTCGAACGAAAACCCACCTATTCGCAGGCAAGCATTGCCTATGATCAAGCAAATATTTTAGTAAATGCTTGGAAACAAAGCGTTTCCCCTCGTCATTTTAAAGCGGTTTCGAATATTATTCGCCAGCAACCACATTATGGCGTGAATGGCACCTATTATTTTAATACCGATAGTCAAATTGGTTTAACTTATCCAGAAACGAAAGATTTATCTATTAGCTTGCCACAATTAATTTATCAAATTCAGCAAGGTAGAAGTGCTGTTATTGCTCCAGCCCTATTTGCTGATTCACAGTTCATATTACCAAACTGGTTTTCTTATAAATAAATATGATTGAGGAAGCATTTTCTCATTTTTATTTACTATTTTTGCCTTAGATCAAACTTTATTAACTCTTTTGAGTTAATACGTATTTTTACTTATTGCAGATACCTCTAATGAGTTAATAAAATATGCCCGTCTTTAATTTTTAGTTAGTGGGAGAGTTATGTCTAAAGCGAAAAAAATAGTGGCTTTTATTGGTGTGATGGGGTTAGGAGCCATTTTGTTAGGTGGTTCTCAATATGCAATGAAAGCCACTAATTCAACAGAATTTTGCGTAAGTTGCCATTCAATGAGTCACCCTCAAGCAGAGTGGGAAGGGAGCGTACATTTTTCTAACCGTAAAGGCATTCGAGCAGAATGTTCGGATTGCCACGTTCCGCAAGATACCTTGCATTATGTAAAAGCAAAAGTAATAGCATTAAAAGATGTGTGGCACACTTTTGTGACTAACAAATTACCCGATCAGGAAGCGTATGAAGCTCATCGTCTTGAAATGGCTCAACGAGTGTGGAAAGAGATGAAAGCAAATGATTCTATGACTTGCAGAAGTTGCCATAGTTTTGATGCTATGGTGTTGTCAGATCAAAAAGAATCTGCTCAGAAGATGCACAAACTTGCACAAGAAACTAACCAAACTTGTATTGATTGCCATAAAGGTGTTGCTCATTTTATGCCAGATATTCAATTAGATAATGTCGCAGCAGGAGAATTATCAAAACACGGTGCAGAATTTACTACCAGTGATAAAACGCTTTACACGCTTGCGATGACCACGGCTCAACTTCCACAAGGAGGAGAAGTTCGGTTATTGCCTTATGCTGAATTACATCAGTGGAAAGAAGAAGGGGAGCAAGTAAAAGCGACAATTAAGGGCTGGCAACAAGAAGGAGCTGAATCTGTTGTATATATGGATTTAGGTAAACGCATTATGGTGGCGTTATTACCTGATGAGGCTCAAAGTAAAGTGAATATCGTAAACACGGTTTTTGATAATGTGACTAACTCGAATTGGAAAGAAATTAATGTTGAGATTATTGCGCCTAAAACTGCAGTAACCGCAAATATTATGGCATTAAATCAATTTGGAGATAATTTGAACCAAACCCATTGTAGTGGTTGCCATGCACCAATCGGAGCAGATCATTACACGGCTAATCAGTGGATTGGGGTAGTAAATTCAATGAAAGATCGAACATCAATGTCTGCAGATGATGTCAGAGCGGTCACTATTTATTTACAACGTAACGCTAAAGATATTGCAGGTAGTTCACATTAATTTTTAACTTAGAGGATACCGAGCTTGTGAACCTAAGTCTCTATGTGGGATATGGTAGCAAGCCGTAAAGATGCGAAACAAGCGGTCGTTTTTTGCGAAAATTTTGCAAAAAGATCTAGCAACTTTACCAATGGATAAGCGAGAAATGGTTTATCCACTCGACTTCAGAAAGGTGTCTATTTTTAACTTAACTTCAAATGAGGTTTATTATGAAAAAGCAAGACAATATTGACGTAAGTCGTCGTGGTTTTCTAAAAAAATCATCACTTAGCTTAGCTGCGGGTGCAGGTTTCGTAACCAGTACTACTGGCGTAGTAGGTGCATTAGCATCAACGAGTGCAAAAGCGGCCGAAATGAATGCGGTGCTAACGGCCGCCCATTGGGGGCCATTAGCCGTTGTGGTTGAAAACGGTAAAGTTGTGAAATCCGATTCTGCTATTGATATTTCTGTGCCAAATGAATTACAGCACGTTGTGGCTGATCAAGTTCACGGTGAAGCTCGTGTGAAATATCCAATGGTGCGTAAAGGCTACTTAGAAGGTAATAAAGATACCACCTTACGTGGGCGTGATGAATGGGTTCAAGTTTCTTGGGAAAAAGCCTTTGAATTGGTTCACGCAGGGATAAAATCTGCTCGTGATACATACGGTGCAACCAGTATTTTTGCAGGCTCTTATGGTTGGTATAGCTCAGGCTCATTACACGCTGCCCGTACATTATTACACCGCTATATGAACTTAACGGGTGGATTTGTTGGGGTAAAAGGTGATTATTCGACTGGTGCGGCTCAAGTTATTATGCCGCACGTGCTGGGTACTATTGAGGTTTATGAACAACAAACCAGTTGGGAGGTTTTACTTGAAAGTAGCGATATTATCGTGCTTTGGTCAGCAAATCCATTAACGACTTTACGTAATGCTTGGACATCAACCGATCAACAAGGTATTGAATATTTCAAAAAATTCAAAGAAACAGGTAAACGTATTATTTGTATTACGCCTGAACGTAATGAGTCAGCGGAATATCTCAATGCAGAATGGGTGCCTGTGAATACTGGGACAGATGTGGCATTAATGTTAGGTATCGCACATACTTTAGTGAGTGAAGATAAGCACGATAAAGCGTTTTTGAAAAAATATACGGCAGGCTATGATAAATTTGAAGAATACCTATTAGGCAAAACGGATAATCAGCCAAAAGATGCCGCGTGGGCAGCGAAAATTTGTGGTGTGCCAGCAGAAAAAATTAAGCAATTAGCCGCTGATTTTTCATCAAAACGCACGATGTTAATGGGGGGCTGGGGTATGCAACGCCAACGCCACGGTGAACAAACTCACTGGATGTTAGTTACCCTTGCTTCAATGTTAGGTCAAATTGGATTGCCAGGTGGAGGGTTTGGGTTAAGTTATCATTATGCAAATGGTGGTGCACCAACTGCAACTGGCGGGATTGTTGGTGCAATATCGGCAAATATAAGTGGTGATGTAGGCGAAAAAACGTGGTTAGATGATACGTCAAAAGCGTCATTCCCATTAGCCCGTATTTCAGATGCGTTACTCAATCCAGGTAAAACTATTCAATATAACGGAACAGAAATTACCTATCCAGATATCAAAGTGATTTATTGGGCAGGCGGTAATCCATTAGTGCATCATCAAGATACTAACACAATGGTAAAAGCCTGGCAAAAACCAGATTTAATTGTGGTGAACGAATGTTATTGGACGCCAACCGCTCGTATGGCAGATATATTATTACCAGCAACAACCAGTTATGAGCGTAATGACTTAACAATGTCGGGTGATTATTCAATGATGAATATTTTCCCAATGAAACAAGTTGTTGAGCCACAATTTGAAGCGAAAAGCGATTACGATATTTTTGCTGAGCTTTCTAAACGTGCTGGCGTAGAAGATAAGTTTACTGAGGGGAAATCAGAAATGGATTGGCTCAAGGGCTTCTATCAATCCGCTTTTGATGCAGCACGTAAAAACAGAGTTATTATGCCGAATTTCGATAAGTTCTGGGCAGAAAATAAACCAATTACATTTAAAGTAAGTGATAAAGCGAAAAAATGGGTGCGTTATGAAGAGTTCCGTAATGATCCATTGCTCAATCCATTAGGTACGCCATCGGGAAAAATTGAAATATTCTCAGATGTGATTGCTAAAATGAATTATGATGACTGTCAAGGCTATCCAAGTTGGATGGAACCAGAAGAGTATGCGGGTAATGCAACGGCTGAAGCACCATTGGCTTTAGTTACCCCTCATCCTTACTATCGCTTACATAGCCAGTTAGCACATACTTCATTGCGTAACAAATATACCGTAAAAGATCGTGAACCTATGTTAATTCACAAAGATGATGCCGCTGCTCGTGGTATTGCTGATGGTGACATTGTTCGCGTGTTTAATACCCGTGGTCAAATTCTAGCAGGTGCAGTTGTTACAGAGGGTATTATTAAAGGCACGGTCGCTATTCACGAGGGGGCTTGGTATGATCCAGCAGATGCAGGTCAAAGTGAAAAACCACTGTGTAAATTTGGTTGCCCGAATGTGTTAACACGTGATGAAGGCACATCAAAATTAGCACAAGGTAACTCACCAAACACGGCAATAGTACAAGTTGAGAAATTTACAGGACAAGCACCAGAAGTAACGGTCTTTAAAGAGCCTAAATATACGAAAGCTTAATTGATTGCATAAAAGTACCACGTTTTGTCTGCACCCCAAAAGTTGAAGTTAACCAACTGATTAAGGTGCAGATTTTTAATGTGGGATCAACCAATAATCATAATGAAATCAATCGGTACTGTTCTTGGTAAGAGGCAAACTTGCTCTCCTGAACTTAAATTACTTGTCATACAAGCGGTCAAAAACGGCAAATATTTTGCAACTTAAGCACAGGGGATTTTCATTTATATTAGAATCAGATAGCTGTTTTAAACAGATAGAGGTTATAGCCAATATACGCGGAGAAAAGTAACAGACCTTCTATGCGGTTAATTCTCCCACCTTCTGGTCGGCGATAAATATTGATACCATAAATAAAGAGTAAGAAAGTTAAAGCGGACATCGTAATAATATCACGATAGAATATTTCTGCTGTGACTTGCATTGACTCAATTGTCCCTGCAATCCCTACAACGGCAAGGGTATTGAATAAATTAGAACCGATAATATTACCTAATGCTAAATCTACTTCGCCTTTACGGGCTGCAGCAATTGATGAGGCAAGCTCTGGTAAAGAGGTGCCTATAGCGACAATGGTTAACCCGATAACTAAGTCGCTTACACCGAAGAATTTGGCTACTTCAACCGCTCCCCAAACTAAAAATTGAGAACTCACCACTAAAAGTACTAACCCAATAATGAGCCATAGAATCGATTTTTTTAAGCTCATTGCTGAACTATCAGCTAATTGTGCATCAACATCTATTGCTAACGCATCATTTTTATTTCTCATAGAGATAATAATTGTCCAGACCATATAAGCCAAAAATATAGCAAGTAAAATAATCGCATCTAAGAGAGTAACATTCGCATCGTAAAGTAAATAAGCAGAAAGTAGAGTCACTGCCATTAAAATGGGTAACTCTTTTTTCAACACGTCAGAGTTTACCCGTAGCGGTTTAATTATGGCGGTTAAACCTAAAATAAGGGCAATATTAGTAATATTTGAGCCATACGCATTACCGAGAGCAATACCAGGTACGCCATTTAACGCCGATGAAGCTGAAACAATCATCTCGGGTGCGGATGTACCAAAGCCAATTACGACAATCCCGATGAGTAACGGAGCCATACCAAAATGGCGAGCTACTGAGGCAGCACCATCAACAAATCGATCGGCACTCCAAACTAGCACAAGTAAGCCGCCAATAATGGCTATAAGAGCAAAAGTCATAAATTATCCTTCTATGTACAAAGAAATGGCATTATAGCTTGTTGCCTAAAAATAAATATAGGCAAAGCAAAATAAATCGCCTATTATTTTGAAAAACTTGGACAAATAAACAATGAAAGATAACGAATTAAAAACGCTTTTAGCTGAATTTACGCAACAGCAGAAAGCTGCATTTTCAAACACGGATGTACTAGAATTAATTGCCGAACGTAGTCGCTTTTATGATGAAATTTTGCATACACTTTGGCAAGAATATGGATTAGAAAAACGTGAAGATCTTGCTTTATTAGCCGTTGGCGGATATGGGCGGGAAGAAATGTTTCCGCTCTCTGATCTGGATATTTTAGTGCTAACTGAAAAGCCGTTAGATGAAAGCACTCAACACGTGTTGAATGAATTATTTAATGTACTTTGGGATAGCAAATTACAACTTGGCTCAAGTATCCGAACTATTGAGGAATGTATTGAAATTGGCAGGGCTGAAATTTCGGTTGCGACTAATATGCTTGAGGGCCGTTTTTTATTCGGCAATCATCAGCTCTGGCTCAATTTAAAAGAAGCAATATACCAACCCGATTTTTGGGACATTCAGGCATTTTTTAAAGCTAAAATGGACGAAAAAAACGCTCGTTATGTCCGCTATCATAATACCAGCTACAATCTTGAGCCTGACTTAAAACATAGCCCTGGCGGGTTAAGAGATCTCAATTTGATCTCGTGGATTATGTTACGCCAATACGGCGTGCATTCATTTTTAGATTTGCTCAATAAAGGCTTGCTCTATTACGAAGAATATAAGGAATTAACCGCAGCACAAGCGGTGCTTTTTCGGATGCGTTTTGCACTTCATTTACAACTCAAACGTTATGATAACCGCCTGAGATTTGATAGACAGCTCCAATTAAGTGCATTTTTAGGCTATCAAGGTGAGGGAAACCAAGCGGTTGAAATGATGATGAGAGATTATTTCCAATCGACAAAATCCATTTCTCAACTTAGCCAATTACTGCTTAATAGTTTTGAGCAAGCCCATTTATTGAATTTGCAAAAAATGGGGCAAAAACAACCGCTTGATCGGCATTTTTATCAACAAAATCAGATGTTGTTTGTTGAAGATCGCCGCATTTTCAGAAATCAGCCAACGACCATATTGGATCTTTTTTTCCATATGACGCATTTTCCGCAATTAAATGCGAGTGCTGATACGTTAAGACAATTACGTTTATCTCTCCAGCAGCAAGAGCAACCACTTTGTGAAGATCGGGAAATGCGAGAAAAGTTTGTTCAGCTTTTTAATCAGCCTAAAGTGGTATCTAGAGCTATTTTACCTATGCACCAATTAGGTTTCTTGGCGGCCTATTTGCCACAATGGAAAGGGATTGAAGGATTGATGCAGTTCGATCTTTTCCATATTTACACGGTAGATGAACACACCATTCGAGTTATGCTGAATTTGGAGCATTTTACTGAAAATGCTAAAAATTCGGCTTTTCCGCTCTGCCATACATTATTTTCACAGTTATCGAATAACCACGCATTGATTTATATTGCCGCACTTTTCCACGATATTGCGAAGGGAAGAGAGGGTGATCACGCTAAGGTAGGGGCTGGTGATATGAGTGCGTTTGCCGAATTACATCACTTTAATCAAGAGCAAACCGACTATATGGTATGGCTGGTGGAAGAGCATTTAACAATGTCGATTACTGCTCAACGGCGTGATATTCACGACCCTGAAGTTGTGCGTACATTTGCAAAAAAAGTGAAAAATCAGACCGCTTTATCTTCACTACTTTGTTTGACCGTTGCTGATATTTGTGCAACGAGTGGAAGTTTATGGAATGATTGGAAAGCCTCACTCTTTACGCAACTATACCAATTCACCTTAAAACAACTCGCTGAAAATTTAGACTACGAAGCAGTAGCGAACGAGCATCGCTTACAAGCTTTAGAGCTAATGAAGTTTATGCTTTCGCCGAATGAGCGTAAAATCTTAGCTGAATTTTGGCAGCCTTGCCCACAAAGCTATTTTTTACGCCATACCCCGACTCAGTTGGTCTGGCATACCTTAAGTTATATCAAAAATCAAAAATTGCCAATGGCATTGATAAGTAATGAATGTGCAAGAGGGGGGACAGAAATTTTTGTGTGTTGCCAAGATCAACCCCAGCTTTTTGCTCGTATAGCACAGTTATTAAGCCAAAAGAAAATCAGTATTCACGATGCACAAATTATTACTAGCGAAAATGGATTAGTGTTGGATAGCTTTATTGTCACCGAGCGTAATGGAGCGGACTTAACGAATGAAAGAAGTCTGCAAATTCAGCGATCGCTCATTAAAATGTTAGGAATGCCGAATAATCACGTTAAATTTATTAAAAAGCCCGTTAAACATTCATCATTTAAACGCAAAACTAGACTACGTTTTCTTCCAGCAACATCAAAAAAACAAACTGAATTTGAACTATTTACGCTTGATAGAGAAGGCTTATTAGCACAAATTGGTTATATTTTTAATCGCCTTAATTTGAATTTGCTAAATGCGAAAATTACTACAATTGGAGAGAGAGTAGAAGATTTCTTTGTCGTAAATAATGCTAAAGGGCAGGCGTTATCCGAGCAAGAGCAATTTGCACTTCAAGAAACAATAATCAGCGAATTAGAGAGTGAATAGAAAAACCGCTTGCCGTTAATAACTACAAGCGGTCATTTTTTCGATAAATTTTACGATTTAAGTAAACCAGATGAGCCTTCAGAATAATCTCGTGGCTGATCTTCGCCTGTCTTTTTAGGCTGAGTAGGCAATTGGGTTTGTTGGAAAAAGGGAATGTTTTTGGCATTTTCAGGCAATAGTTTTTCAGAACTTTGGGCTAAGTGTGCATAAAGTTTTTTATAATCTGTTGCTAAAGTGGAAAGTAACTGAGCGGATTGTTCAAAATGTTTCTCAAGTTGTTGATTTTTTTCATTAATATCTGCTTTTGCCAGTTTAAGTGTTTGCTCTAATTCGTGTTGTTTCTTAACATTACTATTAAATGCACGTACTAGAATAGCACCTAGTACAGCACCAACAATAAATGCAGCAGCAATCGCTATCCAAATATCGCTTGTCCATTGTTCCATCATAAGCTCCTCATATTTTAAGTAGTAAAATTTATGACTGTCTTTTTAACACTTCAGATTTTATTTGAAAAGCAGCAAATGATTAAAATGTGATATAGGCTTAATTTTAACGAATAAGTCTAAAAAATATTAGATTTTGGTATAAAAAATCTGTATAATCGTGCCACCCTGTTTTGCTTGGTTTTCCCGCCAAGTAGTTTGGTCAGAACTGACTCGAAGGGGTTAGATTCTACCGTCATAGGTAATTCCTTTTTAGGAATTGGGTTATAAACTTTAAATTTTGGTATTTAATTAATGAAAACTTTTGTAGCAAAACCAGAAGCCGTTCAACGTGACTGGTATGTAGTAGATGCGACAGGTAAAACTTTAGGTCGTTTAGCTACTGAATTAGCACGCCGTTTACGCGGTAAACATAAAGCTGAATATACTCCGCACGTAGATACAGGTGATTACATCATCGTGATTAACGCAGAGAAAGTAGCAGTAACTGGCAAAAAAGAAACTGATAAAATCTACTACTGGCACACTGGCTACGTAGGTGGTATCAAAGATGCAACCTTCAAAGAAATGATTGCACGTCGTCCAGAAGCAGTGATCGAGATCGCAGTTAAAGGTATGTTACCTAAAGGTCCTTTAGGTCGTGAAATGTTCCGTAAATTAAAAGTTTACGCAGGCAACGAACATAACCACGCTGCACAACAACCACAAGTTTTAGACATCTAATCACGGAGCAGAAAAATGACAGTAGCAAATCAAAACTATGGCACAGGTCGCCGCAAAAGCTCTTCAGCTCGTGTATTTATCAAACCGGGCAATGGTAACATTACCATTAACCAACGTTCTTTAGAGGTTTACTTCGGTCGTGAAACTTCACGAATGATCGTTCGTCAACCATTAGAATTAGTTGAATTAACAGATAAATTAGACCTATACATCACAGTAACTGGTGGTGGTATTTCTGGTCAAGCAGGTGCTATCCGTCACGGTATCACCCGTGCATTAATGGAATATGATGAAACTTTACGCCCAGCACTTCGAGCAGCAGGCTTTGTTACTCGTGATGCTCGTCGCGTTGAACGTAAAAAAGTGGGTTTACACAAAGCACGTCGTCGTCCACAATACTCAAAACGTTAATTATATTTTCGTTTTCAAAAAAGGGCAGGGTTTCCTGCCTTTTTTTATTGCAATTTGAAGTTATTTTTTATAGATATATTTTACAATTAATAATGCTGTTCCTGCACCAATCAGATCAGCCACTCCATCTAACCAAGAGCCTTGTCGGGTTTCAGTAAAATTAGCTTGTCCCCATTCTGTTCCAAAAGCGTAAATGAATGCAAAAATTATCAACCCTAAATAGGGTACGGCTTTACTGGATTGAATAAATGCTCTCGCCGCCAACCAAATTTGTATAAAGAAAATAGCGAAATGCCCTATTTTTTCAATATGTGGAAAAGGTGGTGGGTTGCCCCCATTTTCACGAAAAATCAGCGCATAGATACTAACAACAAGCCAAATTATGGCTAATAGAGTATATTTATTCATCTTTAAATTTAAATGTATTTTAGAAAGGATAGGCGAACAAGCGGTCGTTTTTAGCAAAAAATTTACTAAAAATAACCGCTTGCAGTGTAGATTGATTACTCAAACAAGTTTTTGTGTAATGCACGAACAGCATCGTCAGCTTCACTATTTTTGATAAGCATACAGATATTGTTACTGCTTGCACCATAGCTGATTAAGCGAATATTATAATTCTCAAGAGTATGGAATAATTTTTTTGCTACGCCTGATTGGTGGTGTAAGTTATTACCAATAATGGCGACTAATGCTAAATCATTTTCAACTTGAACATTGCAATAAGCATTGAGCTCATCAAGTAATTCGGCAGATAACATTTCTGTGCCAGAAGAGGCTGATCCTGTTTTGTCTAGTGTGAGAGATACGCTTACTTCTGAAGTAGTAATGACATCAACCGAAATTTTATGTTTTGTTAAAATAGTAAATAGATTTGCTAAGAAACCTTGTGCGTGTAGCATTGAAAGGCTTGAAAGTGTTAATAAAGTTTGGTTACGACGTAGCGCTATTGCTCGGAAAGTCGGGCGGGGTTGAGGATCACGTGTTACCCAAGTCCCATTTTGTTCAGGGGCTTTGCTTGACCCCACGTAAACAGGAATATTGCTACGTACGGCTGGTAGTAATGTGGCTGGGTGAAGTACTTTTGCTCCAAAGGTTGCCATTTCTGCTGCTTCGTTAAATGCCATAGTATCAATACGTTGTGCATTTGGTACAACACGTGGATCAGTAGTATAGATGCCGGGAACGTCTGTCCAAATTAAAACATCATTTGCATTTAATACCTCAGCTAATAATGCGGCAGAGTAGTCTGAGCCTCCACGCCCTAAAGTAGTGGTTTTACCTTCATCATCACGGCCAATAAAGCCTTGTGTAATTACAATTTTGCCAGATTCGATAAGCGGTTTGATTATCTTGTCAGATTGCTGTTGGGTTTTTTCGTCATTTGGTGTGGCTTTGCCGTAGAAATTATTTGTCGCCACAACGTCACGCACATCTACCCATAATGCTGGGTGTCCACGTTCAATTAATAATTGAGTGAATATTTTTGTGGACATCATCTCACCGTGACTAATTAATTCATCACTTAATGCGGCAGAAGTAGCAAGGCTTGCTGATTCGGCTAATGCTTCTATATGCTCTAATAACTCGTTAATTTCAGCACGTACGTTATCTTGCTGTTGTAATTTTTCAATAATATTGTATTGAATTTGGCGTACTGCTTTTATGATTTCATCACGTTTTTCTTTTTCACAACCATTTGCGAGTTCAACTAAATAGTTTGTAACTCCCGCAGAAGCAGAAAGAACGACCACCCGAGTGTTTGCATCAGCAATCACGATATTAGCAGACAAAGTCATTGCATCAAAATTGGCAACACTTGTACCACCGAATTTAGCCACAGAAAGATGAGACATAAAAATTTCCTTAAATAGATTGAGATAATATTGTGTTAGGGGATATTCGGAAAGGAAATTTGAGCAGATTATACGGTTTGATTGATTGAACCAAGTAATCAGAGCACTCCATTTAATATATGATATTAAATGACAGCTGATAGGATTCAACCTATGCAGCCGATGTTAATTCCATTCTAGTGAATTCACACCTCGGCAAGCACTCCCATCACTTAATTTTCAAACGGTCCTAGTTACCTCAAATTAAGTTGCCTGAGTGTTGCACCTCTCCCACAATGGTAAAGCCATTGTTATTTTTCCAGCACAATGGAAAAACGGTATAGAAATACCTTTTTATCATAGTTTTGTCAATGAATATTTGTTATCTAGGGCTTGGGTGCCGTATTGAAATAAAATTTCAAAGATATTTTTTGAAATGGATCACAAAACTCAATTTATCTAGTTGTAGTTTTCTTGAGTTAATTTTATTCTCATTTCCTCATAAGGTAACTTTGGAGATCATATATTATGAGTGCATTAACATATTTACAAAAAATCGGGCGTGCCTTAATGGTGCCTGTTGCTGCATTACCAGCAGCAGCGTTACTAATGGGTATTGGTTATTGGGTTGACCCAGAGGGTTGGGGGGCAAATAGTCAGTTTGCGGCATTACTCATCAAATCGGGTGCGGCAATTATTGATAATATGTCTATTCTATTTGCAGTAGGGGTTGCATTTGGAATGTCAAAAGAAAAAGATGGTGCAGCAGCATTATCAGGTCTAGTGGGGTATTTAGTCCTAACAACCTTACTTGCTCCAGGGGCAGTGGCTCAATTATTAGGTGTAGCGGCAGATCAAGTGCCCGCGGCGTTTGGTAAAATCAATAATCAATTTATTGGTATTTTAGTCGGTGTTATTTCTGCAGAGCTTTATAACCGCTTCTATCAAGTGGAATTATCGAAAGCATTATCATTTTTTAGTGGTAAACGTTTAGTACCGATTGTTGTTTCTGTTGTGATGATTGTGGTCGCATTTATCTTACTTTATGTATGGCCTGTTATTTTCGGTGGTTTAGTCTCTTTTGGTGAATCAATTAAAGATATGGGCTCAATCGGTGCAGGTATTTATGCTTTCTTCAACCGCTTACTCATTCCTGTTGGTTTACACCACGCATTAAACTCAGTATTCTGGTTTGATGTGGCAGGTATTAATGATATTCCAAACTTCTTAGGTGGTGCGAAATCATTGGCTGAAGGCAACGCAGTTGTTGGCGTGACAGGTATGTATCAAGCAGGCTTTTTCCCAGTAATGATGTTCGGTTTACCAGCCGCAGCATTAGCGATTTATCATAGTGCAAAACCAGCTAAGAAAGCACAAGTTGCATCAATTATGTTTGCTGCTAGCTTGGCTTCATTCTTTACGGGTATTACAGAACCACTTGAATTTGCATTTATGTTTGTCGCACCCGTACTTTATGTTGTACACGCATTATTAACGGGGCTTTCTGTTTATATTGCAGCTTCAATGGAGTGGATTGCAGGTTTCGGTTTTAGTGCTGGCTTAGTGGATTTAGTCTTGTCTAGTCGAAACCCACTTGCGGTTCAATGGTATATGCTTATCGTACAAGGCCTAGTTTTTGCAGTGATTTACTATGCGTTATTCCGTATTGTCATTCGTGTTTTCAACTTAAAAACGCCAGGTCGTGAAGATGAGGTGGATGCACAAACAATCAATGCAACTTCTCGTAGTGAACAAGCCTCAAAATTTATTGAAGCATTAGGTGGTAAAGGGAATATTACCAGCATTGATGCCTGTATCACACGCTTACGTTTAACCTTAAACGATACGAACAAAGTAAATGAGGCAAAATTAAAAGTATTAGGCTCAAAAGGTAATATCAAATTAGGCAATAACGGCTACCAAGTTATTCTTGGACCTGAAGCTGAATTTGTTGCTGATGCAATGAAGAAACTTTAAATCAGCTATTAAAGTGTTCTGATAAAATAAACAAGCGGTCATATTCTGTAAAATTTTTGCAAAATATGACCGCTTGTTTTTAATTTTTGTATTAGGCTTTCTTATTGGTTGGCGCCTGTTTGTGAGAAGCCATTTTTTGACGAATCTCACGGCGTTGCTTAGAAAGTTCAGCATTGCGGATCATATAATCATCAACGCGGTTTTCGTAGTCATCACGCATATTCGCTATAATTGCTCGGACATCGTCTATCGACATTTCATCTGAGATGTATTGTGTTAAGTTATCTAGTAGGAGTACTCGTTTTTGGTTATCACGAATCTTGCGATCATTATCAGCAGTTTCTCGATGTAATTTATTTTTTAAACGATAAAGATGTACATACTCTAACATATCGTGGAATGATTTATTTACTTCAGACATAGACAAAGCCTCTTGGTTGAGTTGATTAAAAGTAAGTAGATAAATCCTATTCTTTTTCGAACGATTCGTCAAAAATTTTTGTGTGAATTCTATGATTTAAATCGGTAATTAAAAAGATCATTAAATTTGTCGTGCTATTTAGTTTAAAATGGTAATATCTCATCATTTTAGTTTATATAGTACAGGGTTTAATAATGTCATCAAATATTGCTCCTCGTGAATTTGCTGCGATTGATTTAGGGTCAAACAGCTTTCATATGATCGTAGCCCGTATTGTGAATGGCTCAATTCAAATCCTTTCTCGTCTTAAACGCCGTGTACGTTTAGCTGATGGGCTTGATGAAAACTTAGTATTAAGCCAAGAGGCTATTGATAGAGGCGTTGATTGCTTAGCATTATTTGCTAAGCGTTTGCACGGTTTCTCAGCTGATGATGTAAAAGTTGTAGGCACTTATACGCTACGCAGAGCTGTGAATAAGCAGGATTTTCTTCATCAAGCAAAAGCAGTTTTTCCTTATCCGATTTCAATTATTTCTGGACAGGAAGAAGCCAAATTAATTTATTCGGGTGTTAGTCATACTCAACCCGAAACAGGTAGAAAGTTAGTATTGGATATTGGTGGGGGGTCAACTGAAATTACGATTGGCGAGAATTTTAATCCCATTCGAGCAGAAAGCCGTCATATGGGCTGTGTAAGTTTTGCGAAGCGTTTTTTCCCAAAAGGGGAATTAACTCTCGAAAATTTTGATAGAGCTTATCAGCTTGCAATGGAAAAAATTGAAGATCTGATGTGGGAATACCAAGAATTAGGCTGGGAGCAAGCACTCGGTTCGTCAGGCACAATAAAAACCGTTCATAGAGTGCTAATTGCTAATGGCTATCGAGATGGCTTGATTACTGAACCCCGACTACAAAAAATTATTGATTTGTGCTTAGAATTTAAATCGTTGCAAGATATAAAAATGAGGGGACTATTAGAAGATCGGGCAGATGTATTAGTGCCTGGTTTAGCCATTTTATTAGCCCTTTTCCATACGTTCAAAATTGAAACGCTACGCTATTCTAACGGTGCATTGCGAGAGGGCGTGATGTATGGCTTAGAAAAAAGTTTTCAGGTGAGTGATATTCGTCAACGCACAGCACAAGCATTAGTGGAGCAGTTTGATTTAGATAAGAAACAATCTGCAAGAGTAGAAAAAACAGCTTTTATGCTTTTTGAACAAGTGAATATTTGGAAAAATCGCCGTCACGTTGAAGATTTGCATTCTATGTTGAAATGGGCAAGTTTATTACACGAAATTGGTATCGTGGTGAATCATCATGATGTTCATCGTCATTCGGCATATTTGATTTCAAACCGAGATTTACCAGGGTTTGATTTTGAACAACAGACATTGCTAACAGTGTTAATTCGATACCACCTCAAAGGATTTAAACGATCAGATATTCGCAGTATTAATCGCTATCAATATCGCGATATATTAACTTTAGTCCGCTTATTTAGATTAGCCGTATTGCTTAATCGTTCCCGTCAAGCGACTATTGAGCCAAAGAATGTCACGCTAACTATTGAAAATAATGATTGGCATTTAGTATTTAATGGGGGCTTTTTAAGCCAAAATCCATTAGTGTTAGCAGATTTACAAGAGGAGCAAAAGACGTTGTCTAAGGCGGGTTTTCGCTTAATGGTTTCTTAACGTATACACATTTCTCTTCGTTTTCATTAACGCTATGAGAGGCATTAATGATTTCTTCAGCTTTAAAGTTTGATCTACTTCGCATTTTTGGAATTTTCTTATTGAGATTATATTTTTAAACTATTATTCTTCTTCCATTGGAGTATATCTTCATAAATATATATTTATGGAGTGATACATCAAATTATATTGTTGATTAAATTAAGGAAACATCTATGTTATTAGCAGATTTATCAAGAGACGATTATGCAAAATCTCTCCCTCCTGTATTTGCACGCCTTTGTGGGAAATTAAAGGCATTAGATTTAGCAAATTTAGCATTAGGCTGGCAAGATTTAGAAGAGGGTATTCGTATGAATGTGATGTCATTTGAAACTAGTCCAGCTGAAGGTAAAAAAGCAGAAATGCACCGCAAATTTGTAGATATTCAACTACTTATTGAAGGCGAAGAAATGATCGAATATGGTTTAAGTCAGCCTAATTTATCAAAATATGATGAATACAGAGATGAAGATGACTATCAATTAACTGATGAGATTGATGATAAAAATGAAGTCATACTTAAACCCAATATGTTTGCTATTTTCTTACCTTATGAACCACATAAGCCAGGTAATACAGTGAATGAGAACAAAACATTAAAAAAATTAGTAGTAAAAGTACCTGTGGAATTACTATAGGAGGCGGGAATGTCTGCTAGAGGAAAAATTCTCAATACAATTAGCTCTCTACAAAATAGTTTGACAAAAACAGAAAAAAAAATAGCAACTGTTATTTTGTCTCAACCAGAATTACTTAGCCAATGTTCTTTATCTGATGTAGCAAAATATTTAGATGTTGGCGAGGCAACGTTTATTCGTTTTTGTCGAACATTAGGCTTTAAAGGCTATACTGATTTCAAGTTGGAATTAGCGATAGAATTGGCTACTCAACATCAAGATAAACAAGTGCTATTGGATACAGATGTATCTGAAGCGGATACATCTAAAGATATTGCCAATAAGCTGAAAAATAGCTTAGACAGCGTGATTAGCGAAACGATTAACTTACTGGATTTTGATGTGTTAGAAAAAGTGGTGCAGGAGTTAAGGCAAGCAAAAAGAATATTTTTATTTGGTGTGGGCTCTTCGGGTTTAACGGCAGAAGATGCAAAACATAAATTGATGCGTATTGGGCTACAAACCGATTCTGTAACCAATAACCACTTTATGTATATGCAAGCAGCTCTTGTACAAGAAGGTGATTTAGTTATTGGCATTAGCCATTCTGGCTATTCTGAAGAGGTGGTAAAATCCCTTCGTTTTTCTCGAGCAAATAAAGCGAAAACTGTTGCTATTACCCATAATTTACGATCTCCTGTCACGGAAGAAGCGAATTATGTGTTAATTAATGGTAATCGGCAAGGTCATATGCAAGGGGATTCTATTGGTACGAAAATGTCGCAACTTTTTGTACTAGATTTAATTTACACCTTGTTAGTAAAAGCTGAGCCTGAAAATGCGTTAAAACAGAAACAAAAAACGCTGAATGTGATTTTAGAGCAAAGAATTAAAAGCTAGATAGTTCGAGCAAGAAAAAACCTTTGGTTAATTTGATCAGCCAAAGGTTTTTTATTACAAGCGGTCTATTTTCTCTTAATTTTTACCAATTCAAACAAAGGCTAAGCCACCTACGAGAAATCTCAAGCTATTATTATTGAGCGGATCGAAATGTAGGCTCAAAAATCGTAATAATACAATGTTTAAACCAATAAAACATAGAGCAAATGAGTGAGAATTAGCTGATGAGAAAGAGGCATAAAAATACATATAGCTCGGTTTAAAACCGAGCAAAGCATAAAGAATGTGTGGAATAGCAAGAAAAGTTATTATTTTACAGTAGATTATGAGGTTTTATCATCAAGTGGGGCAATGTTGGTAGCGGATGCTCCTCGATCGCTTTGTACTAATTCAAATTGTACTTTTTGCCCTACTTTTAATAAGCGATAGCCTTCTGTTTTGATTTCAGAGAAGTGCACAAAAATATCACCCTCGCATACATCCGATGTAATAAAACCAAATCCTTTTACATTGTTAAACCATTTAACAACACCGATTTCCATTTAAATCTCCCCAATAATTAAATAATATTCGGATTGTAAATAAAATGTTTAAAAGCTCAACTGCCAAAGTGTAGAAATTAGACAGAGATCACAAAATTTTTAAAAAATGGAGGTTTCTAATCGGATGTTACCCTCTTCAACTACTATTGCTTTACCAAATTTTTTTATCATTGCTTCTTTCGTTTTATTTTCATCTAAAGTGTAAACTGGCGTATTGTTTAAAAAGCTGGCTAACCCTTCTGCAAGCATCGGTAAGAACATCTGAAGTTCAGATTGATATTTTGTTGGTGTAGCAGACCAACTTAGTAATCGCACATTTTTGAGGAACAATGCGCCTTTTTTGGGATCGTAATAGGGTGTAGTATCCATATTTAAATGGACTGAAGCATCATATTTTTTGCCTCTGGCTTTTAAAATGCCGTCAACTGCACCTGAAATGGCAACTTTTTTGTCTTCGGTTCTGCCAATTTTGCTAGTCAGTGAATGAAGGCGATAATCCAATTCAAATAACTGAGGAATGCCGACTTTATCTTGTAGTGGCACTTTTTCATTTAATTTAGTCGATAAATAATCGTTAATTTCCTTTTCACTAATGCGAAGCATATTCGCATTCGCTGAAAACATTGCTGTTGAAGCAACAAATAAAGCGGTAAATTGGCGTAAAATTTTCATAATTTGCTCTTTTAAATTAGGTTTAATCGTTTAAACAAGGTAAAATGCACTCGGACTATCATCCACTTTCCATTTAGGACATATAAAAAATGAAAAAATTCTTATTATGCTTTAGCATTTTAACAATAGTGGCTTGTTCATCAACAGGTGTTGATGGAAGCATAGGAGCTGGCGGTGGCTCAAATGGAGTTGGAATCGGCTTGGGCGTTGGCACAGGTCTGAGATTCTAATATTTAAATTGTAAATTTTTAGCGGTTTTTGACCGCTTTCACGAACTGTTTATTTGTGGATAGAAATGAAGTACGAATTAAAGAAAACCAGCGGTAACGCACGTCGTGGGCGTTTAACATTCAATCGCCCGAAAGGGGAGTTTCACGTTGAAACCCCTGCATTTATGCCTGTAGGAACATACGGCACAGTAAAAGGAATGACGCCTGAAGAAGTGGCTGCAACTGGTGCTCAAATTCTGTTGGGTAACACTTTTCACCTTTGGCTGCGTCCAGGTCAAGAAATTATGAAAATGCATGGTGATTTACACGACTTTATGCAATGGCACGGACCGATTCTAACCGATTCAGGGGGGTTCCAAGTATTTAGTTTAGGTAAATTGCGTAAAATAAAAGAAGAAGGCGTGACTTTCCAAAATCCAATTAGTGGCGAGAAAATTTTTCTTTCTCCAGAGAAATCAATGGAGATTCAATACGATCTTGGCTCGGATATTGTTATGATTTTTGATGAGTGTACGCCTTACCCGGCGACCTTTGATTACGCAAAGCAATCAATGGAAATGTCGCTACGTTGGGCAAAACGCAGTCGTAATCGTTTCGATGAATTAGAAAATCCAAATGCACTCTTTGGTATTATTCAAGGTGGTGTGTATGAGGAATTGCGTAAAGTCTCAGTGGAAAAATTAGTCGAAATCGGTTTTGATGGTTATGCAGTAGGTGGGTTGGCAGTTGGTGAGCCAAAAGAAGATATGCACCGCATTTTAGAATATGTTTGCCCACAAATTCCTGCAGATAAACCCCGCTATTTAATGGGGGTGGGAAAGCCTGAAGATTTAGTAGAAGGCGTTCGCCGTGGTATTGATATGTTTGATTGCGTAATGCCAACCCGTAATGCTCGTAATGGTCATTTATTTGTAACGAATGGTATTGTGAAAATCCGTAATGCGAAATATCGTGAAGATACTACACCACTTGACGCTGAATGTGATTGCTACACTTGTAAGAATTATACTAAAGCCTATTTATATCATTTAGATAAATGTGGTGAAATTTTAGGTGCAAGATTAAATACCATTCATAATTTACGTTATTATCAACGTTTAATGGCGGAAATTCGCCAAGCGATTGAAGATGATCGCTTTGATGATTTTGTGATTGAATTTTATGCTCGAATAGGTAAAGAAGTACCCCCTTTACAATCTGAAGTAAACAATCAGAAATAATCAGGAGTTTTATATGCAACAACTTGAACCACAAGAGTTTGCAAGCTGGGCTGAACCTATTGATATGTTATATGCCTGCCATAGAAAAGTGAAAAACTTTTGCAAACAGTTACAAATTTTGCCAGATTACCTTGAAAAGAATGGTATCAATCAGGCAGTAAAAAATGATGTTCAGCAGATTTTAAATTATTTCAATATTTCAGCTCCGCTTCATCACCAAGATGAAGAAGATGATTTCTTTCCAGAGTTGATTAAAGTGCAGCCGCAAGCACAAGCTAATGTTGATGAACTAGAGAGCCAGCACGTTCATTTGCATAAGAATTGGGACGATTTATCTGTACAGCTAGAAGATTTACTTAAAGGCAAACGAGAGAATGTTGATAGAGATCTTATTAAGGCTTTTGTGGCAGGCTATGATGTGCATATTGCCATTGAAGAGCCGCTTTTTGAGTTAGGGCGAGAGCATTTAGCAGAAGAAAAGCTATCAGCAATGGGTAAGATTATGGCGGATCGCCGTAAATTATAATTTCAACGAATAAGGCGAACTTTAAGTTCGCCTTTTGTGTATCAATGCAATGAAATATTCTTTAGATTTAACAGGCTATAGCTGCCCGTTACCTTTGTTTATGGCTAAAAAAGCGATGACCGATCTTAAAAAGGGCGATTACTTAACAATTTTACTCAACAAGCAGAGTAGTCTTGCTGATTTTGAACTGCTTGCCCAGGAGCAAAGTTGGATTGTAGAGATTATTGAGCAAGCGGTCGAAAACCGAGTAAATTTTACCAAATAAGTTTGATTTATTCTTTTTCCCAAATAGTCTTTTTCGCAAAGATTACTTTATTGCCTGTGTGCTTGATTGTGCTAAAGCCTATTTCCCATACATCACTCGGTTTAAACCGTGCAAGCGGGTGTTTTTCATAATAAATTTGCAAAGCGATTTTTTTGGCTGCTTTGTCTTCTAAACATTTCGTAGTTGCAGAAAATTGCACGCCCTCAATATCTTTTATTTTTTCAGTTTGCCCGCAAATTGTGCCAACAATGTATGGATTTTCTAGCATAATTTGTGCGTGTCTGGTTTTTTTTGCGGTTAAGATAATTAAACGAGCATTTTCTTCATCAAAGGCATAAAAACAATTTGCTGCCCAGAAATCATCTTGAGTATGAGTAGCAAAACTCACAACGTGATTTGAGCGGATAAAATCGGCGATCTCTTGGGGAATTAGCGAATTCATTTTTATAACTTATTCGCCCCAATGAGGTATATTGGGAATTTCAATATCCAGTAATGAAAGGGCGTGAGCAACGCTATGGGTTACCATTTCATCAAGGCTGGTTGGTTTTTGATAAAAAGCGGGAATCGGGGGGAAAATAATGCCGCCCATTTCAGTTACTTTCCGCATATTATCAATGTGTACAAGATTAAAAGGGGCTTCTCTTACCATCAGTACCAATTTTCGGCGTTCTTTTAATACCACATCAGCGGCTCGAGTAAGAAGATTATCGCTAAACCCATTGGCAATAGAGGCCAGCGTTCGCATTGAGCAAGGTGCAACAATCATTCCTATGGTTTTAAACGAACCACTTGCAATACTCGCCCCCACGTTTTGAATGGCGTGTATTTCATCAGCTAAGTGGTGTAGAGCTTCTCGCTCATAATTTGTTTCAAGTGTTCGAGTAAGCTCTGCCCCTTTTGTGATGACTAAGTGGGTTTCTATGTCTTCAAAAGGGTGGAGTAACTCAAGCACTTTATAACCATATTGAAAACCACTTGCACCACTAATACCAACAATAATACGTTTTTTCATCATTAACTTACCTAAAATTGTTGTGCTACCTTAAATGATCATCATTCTATTTAAAGCTTGCGATAAGCATAATCATCATAAATGAGAAAACTGAAAGCAAATAGAACTTTAATGAAAATGGATGCCCTTTTTTGAAGGCTTTGGTTGCAAAAATAATGTATAACACTAAAAATAATATTTTAGGCAACAACCAGCTAAATTGGGCTAAGGTAAAAAATTCATACGAGAGGAAAATAATAACCGCTGCAATCCCCGTTATTAATAAAATTGTATCTACAATATGTGGTGCAATACGTAATATTGTGTATTGTCTCCAATTAACCGCCTTTGCTGCTAAAAAACCACGCACTAATAAGAGCACTAAGCTAATGTAGGCTAATCCAAAGTGAGCTTTAAGTATTATTGATAGATATTCCATTTTAATTACTCCGCAATTTCAGCTTTTAAATATTGATAAATTTCACGATAATTTTTTGCTGGTTTATTCGCTTCACGCTCTTTAATTGCGCCACGAATTAAATTACGTAAATGTTGGCGATCTAAATGAGGGTATTCATTTAACAGATTATCTAGCGAAGGATCGCCCATTGCAATTAGCTGATCACGCACCAGTTCTAATTTATGCAACAATGCCTGTTGCTGGTTATGGCGATTTTTTACTTTGTCTAATGCTTCTTGAATGGGATTAGGATCTTGATTTCGCAATAACTTTCCAATAAATTGAATTTGACGACGGCGTGCTTCCATTTTAAAGCTTTGAGCTTGGCGAATGGCTTCTTTAAGTGTGTCATCAAGCGGGATTTTTTCTAGATTTTGTGGTGTTAATTCAATTAATTCTGCCCCAATTTTTTTTAAATGCTCGGAATCTCGTTTAATTTCACTTTTACTGACCCAGATAATCTCTTCTTCGTCATCTGTCCAATCAATCTCATTTTTGCTACGTTTTCTAGCCATTGTGCGTCCTTTTTCGTGCAAACTATAAAAAATGCCGTATTCTAACAGAAATTTGGGTTAGAATATATGAATCGTTGAAATCAATAAGATGGAACAAGAATGTCGATTACAGATAAACAAATTTTACAACAGCAAGAGCAAGAACTACGACAAGCGGTTGAATTTGCATTAAATTTTGCAAAAAAGGCAGGAGCAGAAGCGGAAGTTGGCGTGACTAAAGTGATGGGGCTTTCGGTTTCAAGCCGATTAGAGCAGGTTGAAAATATAGAATTTAATAATGATGGATCTCTTGGTATTTCTGTATATTTAGGAAAACGAAAAGGCAATGCCTCAACCTCTGATTTACAATACGCCTCTATCCAAAAAACCGTAGAAGCAGCATTAGCTATTGCAAAATATACCTCCGAAGATGATTGCACAGGGCTGGCAGATAAAGAAATGTTAGCATTTGAAGCCCCTGATCTCGAACTTTATCATCAAGCGGATATTTCCGTTGATCAAGCAATAGCATTAGCGATTGAGGCGGAACATTATGGTTTAAACGCCGATGATAAAATTGTAAATAGCGAGGGAGCAGCGTTTAATTCGCATAGCGGTGTGAGGGTTTATGGCAACACGCACGGAATGTTGCAAAGTTATCTATCTAGCCGTTATTCGCTTTCTTGTAGTCTGATTTCAGCTTATGAAGACCAACTTGAGCGTGATTATGAATACACTATTTCTCGTGAGTTTGATAAATTGCAGCCTGCAAAATGGGTAGGTAAACAAGCAGCAATGAAGGCGGTAGATAGAATTAACCCTCAGCGTATTAAAACGGCAGAAATGCCAGTGATTTTCTATAATGATGTTGCTACAGGTTTAATCGGACACCTCGCGGGTGCTATTAGTGGCGGGGCATTATACCGTAAATCAAGTTTTTTATTAGATAAATTAGGCGAGCAAATTCTACCCGAATGGTTTGCTATTTCAGAGCGCCCCCATTTATTACGCCAGTTAGCCTCTTCTGCTTTTGATAGCGAGGGAGTCATTACGCAAAACCGTGAAATCATTACTGAAGGGGTGTTACAAACCTATTTAATGACAAGTTATTCAGGGAGAAAAATGGGGCTAAAAAGCACAGGGCACGCAGGTGGCATTCATAATTGGCTGGTTAAACCAAACCGTCAAGGTGGATTGAAGACTTTGTTAAAGGAGATGGACACTGGCTTATTGGTTACTGAAATGCTTGGCTCAGCAATTAATAACGTAACTGGCGAATACTCACGCGGAGCTGCCGGTTTTTGGGTAGAAAATGGTGAAATTCAATATCCTGTGGCAGAAATTACCATTGCAGGACAGCTACAAGATATGTATAAGAACTTGATTGCTGTTGGTGATGATATTGAGCATCGCTCAAATATCCAAACAGGTTCAATTTTATTGGAAAAAATGACAGTATCTGGCGAATAATTTGCAAAATTTTTACAAAATATAACCGCTTGTCATCAAATCAAATTTACTTGGAGAAATCAATGCAAAATCATCATATCGAAACGTTATATTCAAAAGAGGATGTGCTAGCAAGAATCAATGAGCTGGCAAAACAAATCAACCAGCACTACCAACAAAAACAGTGTCAAAATTTGGTTGTTGTTGGATTGTTGCGTGGTTCATTTATGTTTATGGCAGATTTAGTTAGGCGGTTAGATCTACCTGTAGAAGTGGATTTTTTAACCGCTTCAAGTTATGGAAACAGTACAGAATCTAGCCGTGATGTCAAAATTCTCAAAGATTTAGATGGTGAAATTCAAGGTAAAGATGTATTGATTGTAGAAGATATTATTGATACTGGCTTCACCTTAAGCAAGGTAGGGGAGATTCTCAAATTACGTGAGCCAAATTCACTTGCTATTTGTACTTTATTAGATAAACCTTGCCGCCGCGAAGTTGATGTGCCCGTAAAATGGGTGGGATTTGAGATCCCCGATGAATTTGTGGTGGGTTATGGGATTGATTATGCCCAAAAATATCGTCATTTAGATTATATTGCTAAAGTAGTGATTGAATAAAAAAACTCAATCACTACTTAGATTTTCACGACTAATTACATTCTCGATTAAGGTTGAAATATAAAATATTCTTATCGAGAAAGAAAAATTAAAAGACTGAGCTCTATGGAATATAGAACTCAGTCTTGAGCTAGTCTAACTTTTAAATCGTAATCAGTTTACGGTATTACCAGTTATAACTCACATTTAGACCGAAATTACTTTCAGTAGTTTGAGAACCATAACGATGTAATTTGAAATCAGCCCCTAATGCCACACCATTTGCAAAGCGTTTTTTCAACCCTGTCGTGACAGAATACACGTTACTTTTATCCTTTATTTTGTATGTGTTTGTCATATCATTAGATTGAGATAAAGTTATATCACCATTGACAAACCCTATACTTGGACGAATATAAGCATCAATATCATTTAGCTTATAATGGATATTCAATCCTACATCACTTGCATAGACCGTGCGGCTATTAATCGCAAGATCTTCATCTATTAATGAGCGAGAAGAACGTGAAACGTAAGCACCAACTGATGGGCTAATGCTTAATTTATCATCTAATTGAATACGATAAGCATAATTGAGGTAGCCATCAACATTGTTATTACGTGCTAGCATATCTTTATGTTTTACGCCACGATAGCGTAAGAAGCCAGAAAGTTGGTGATTATCCATTTCATATTTAGCTCTTGCACCAATTTGTACGCTATTACGATTTTTATTACTGTATTCAAAGAATAAGCCACCACGTAAATTCGCACTTAATTTTGTATTCAAGCCTAAGGATAGATTATTGTGTTTTACACCTGTGTCGTAATGGGCAAAGAAATTATCAAAGCTACGATATAAAATATCTGTGTTATATTCATTGAACTTTCTCGCTTTTTGGATGTAGCGAGTGAAGTCTAATTTAGTATTTAAAGCCAAATAGCTTTCATATAAATTAGCATACGTATCCATAATACCATTATAATTTAAATAAGTGGTATCCGCTGTATTGGTGACTTTATTCACATAAGCTAAGGCTCTTTGATAAATATTCTGTTGAGACGGCAGTGCTTTAGTAATATTTTTTGCCAATTTATCCAGCTCATCACTATTGTTTTTCAGATTATACATTTCTTTGTTAATCACAAAAGATTGTGCAATCGCAGTATCATTAGCACGACGCATTTTTTCGACTAGTGTCTCTTTTTGAGCTTTATTGAGATAAGGCAGTGCATTGATTTTATCCAAAGCAGGAGTAAGTTCATCTGGTAATCCCCATTCGATAGCTTTTGCTTCCATTTCAGCAATATGTTCAGTTAAATTTTTTACTGAAATATCACCATCGTTTTCAAAAGCAACAAATAAATTCCCTTCTTTATAGGCTAAAGAGGAATAACCAGCACCAGCGGCATTACCTGAACCTGGACGAATAATATGCACCTTGTGTTTGTGCGATGGATCTTTTGCATCTAGCATCCAAAGTGTAATATCACCCCTTTTCCACCCGTCATTCTTTCCATCTGGTTTAGAGATTAGCAGCACTTTTCGACCATTTGGTAGTGTTACATAGATAGAAGAGCCTTGAGTTGGTTGTGAGCTAGTTGGTAATAATCCATTAGTTGGAGTAAATAATTCCCAGGTTTTACCCATATCAGTAGAAGAGTATGCCCAGCGACTGTTTCCTCGTCCAGTCATCACCAGCTTACCGGGTTCGAGTTCAAACACCATATTTTCTAAAGAACTTTGGTTCGGTGCAACTGGGTTGTCAATTTCTGGCATATCCCAAGTTTTCCCATTATCCTTAGAATACATAATAGTGGTGGCAATACCATTTTGATGTGCGGTTTGAATTGGGAAAACCAACGTACCATCTTGCATTACAATTCCAGATCCGACCCCGCCTAAAAAGCCTAAGGTAGGTTTTCCATTTTTGGTGACTTTAGAAAATACGTCTAAATTGCTGAATTTACTAAACTCAGTATTTTTCTCCCAATTTAAACCGCCATCAGTAGATTTATAAATGGTAGCTGCCCAGCTGCCACTATTAAAGTGAGGAACACGCCCACCATACCATTGTTGATCCGACATAGACCAAGTTCCGTGCATGACATATAAACTATTATCAATAGGATTATGTAATAAAGTTGGATCCATTGAACGACGTGCTGGGTGATTAGTTCTATCAAAAGACCAAGCGGTTTTCTTCGTCCAAGTATGGCCACCATCGGAAGAAATCGCAATACCAGGATCAATACGATCTTGGTCATACGCACGATTCCAGCGTAAATCAAACATAACAACTAATTTATTATCTTCGGTAACTTGCATAGCTGGAATACGGCTATAATATAATGGTGCAGTACCTGCAGCTTCACCATTTGGACCAATACCAGCCCAAGGCTCGCCAGCTACTGGAGTGGTAAAGTTATCGACTCCGACACGCTTGGTAATATTTGTGAGATTAAAATTAAGGTCGCTTTTCCAAAAATCAGAGTTAGCGGAAGCAGGCAAAATACTTAGGAAAAAGTATGGGGATATGATTAACTGATTGATTTTTCTCATCATTTTCTCCATTAGGGGGATAAAGTGCAAAAACTAATTTTTAGCTGAACAGATATTATATGGTTCAATCTTATGTATAAAATACCAGCTAGCAAGTAATTGTAACGGCATTTTATGATTAAGATTTAAGCACAAAAAAATAAAAAAATCTGAGAGATTTGTCACAATTATTGAAAAAAGTGATATTTTTTAAATATCACCGAAGCCCAAGCTTTGTATCAAGGTTTCATCTTAATGTTAGTGATAAAAGTGACTTTTTTCTGAACTTTGGTGTAAAAAATATAAGAGCTGTAACAAAAAGGCCGCCAGGCAATAACCTAACGGCATTACAAGCGGTCATATTTGGCGGAAAATTTGCTAGGCTACTTAAAATTTGCGATATGAAACGTTTAGTGCCATTGAGCAAACAACAAAAAAGCCTGTAAACGTTGATTTTACAGGCTTTCTAAGGCTTTTTAGTTTAGCTGCGTTGAGCTAAATTTAGTTAAATGGTGCCTGGGCGAGACTTGGAATAATTGATTAACTTATTGATTTTTAAAGGTATTAGTTATTGTGTTGTTTATTGTGGTTACAATTTTGGTTACATCAGGAAAATAGTGTAATTCTCATATGTTTTAATAGTATATCAATCTATTTTTGCTTAAAGGAAATTATTTTATAAAACAAGTCATCACCTCATCACTAAATTGAAATAAACCCTTATATATCAATATATTAATATAGTGATGACTTCTTTTTAAGTCATCACTAAGTCATCACAGTCATCACTTCTATAAAATTATTCGTTTATTTCCTTCCATTTTGTCTTTTGTTGAATAAAAAATAATCATTTAAAAATTATCCTCTTAACGTGTTCAAACGTAGCTAAACGATTAAATTTTACCCTATTTACTCCGTTGAAATTATGCCTATATTGTTCTATGGCTAATTGTAGCCTTCTTAATTAAGAGGACTTTTTTATGATTTCTAACGAAGCAATCCGCCAAGAAGTTATCGACTTATTACAAGGTAACATTCAAGGCATTCAACATTTCCATAACGGCAGAGCCGTGTTCACCGATGTAGAAAATGAATTACCGGCTATCGCCGTATTCATTGATGAAGCAGAATATAGCCAACTCACGCTTTGCGATGGCGAATGCAACGCCTATTTGAAAATCGGCATTTACCTACCAATGTTTTCAACGGAAAACGACCTTGATTTAGTGGCTCAAAAAATCAGTGATGTAATGAATGAAGCTACATTCCGCAGTATGGACGAATGTGTGCTTGCTAAATACAGCTATGACTATGATGCTAACGAATCAGCGTGGAAAACAGCCACAATTCATTACAACATCAATTATTTGAATTAAGGACAAAGCAATGTTTAAAAAACTTTTAGAACTCCGCCAACAAAAAGCGGCTATTGAAGCAGAAATGCGTTCAATTTTAACCAAAGCAGATGAAGAAAAACGTTCTACTACTGAAGCTGAAGGGGCTAAGTTTGATGAACTCCGCTCACAAGCTGAAAACCTAGTGAAAGAAATTTCACGCTATGAAGCGATTACTGATGAACAGCGTAACCAGCCGGGGCAACAAGTCGAAACCGCAGCCGTAAAAGTCAGTGATGACGAACTCCGCCACTGGATTAAAACAGGTGAATTGCGTTCACTTGCTACAAATACGAATGGCGGTGCAGACGGTGGCTATTCTGTAATCCCTGAACTTGATAAGCAAGTGATGAAACGCCTAACAGATGATTCCGTAATGCGACAAATTGCTAACGTGGTAAAACTCACTCAAGGCAAAGAATATAAAAAATTAGTATCGGCAGGCGGTGCGGTAGTAAATCATATCGGTGAAGGCGAAGCACGCACCGAAACCACAACCCCGAAAATGAACGAAGTAACGATTGCCGTTCATAATATTTACGCTTACCCGAAAACAACGCAAGAGATTTTAGACTTTGGCGGCGTTGATATTCTAGGCTGGCTGACGGAAGAAATTTCAGAATCCTTTGTGGAAACTGAAGAAACCGATTTAACCAACGGTACAGGCACAAAACAGGCTAGAGGCTTCTTAGCTTATCCACGAGCAACTGACAACGACAAAGCCCGAGCATTCGGCACACTTCAAAAAATGGAAGTGCAACCAGCGAAACTTGACGCAGATGTATTGATTGACTTGTTATTCTCTCTTCATAGTAAATACCGTAAAAATGCGGTGTGGGTAATGAACTCTCAAACGGCTGCAACGCTACAGAAAATCAAAAATAAAAATGGCGATTATATCTGGCGTGATGGTTTACAAGCTGGCAGTCCTAGCACGCTTTTAGGTTTACCAGTTTACTACTTAGAAACAATGCCAAATGCGACAGAAACTAATCCATTCTTAGCGGTGGGCGATTTCAAACGTGGTTATACCATTGTAGATCATACAACAGGCACACGCACCAAACCGGATTCAATCACCGAACCGGGCTTCTATAAGGTTCACACTGATAAATACCTTGGCGGTGGCGTTGTAGATTCTAACGCTATCAAAGTGCTTGAAGCGAAAGCCTAAGCAATAAAACATAAGGGGCAGCATTCGCCCCTTTTGTTGTTTTAAAGGTGGAAATAATGACAGATTTAGAAATTCGATCCGCCACACTCTCCGCAGATAAAGAAAGTCAAAAATTAGTCGGTTATGTGGTGCAATGGAACAAAGATAGCGAAATTTTATGGGGAGAGTATATAGAACGGTTCGCCCCAAATGCGTTCGCTGAATCGTTAAAAAGTGGGAAAGATGTAAGGGCGTTATTTGAACACGACCACACGAAACTGTTAGGCAGAACCTCAAGCGGTACACTTACGCTTGAAGAAGATAATATTGGCTTACGTTTTGAATTATTACCGCCTGATACTCAAACAGGGCGAGATTTATTAGTTAGTGTAGAGCGTGGCGATATTAGCGGAATGTCTTTTGGATTCCGTACTATTAAGAACGAATGGGATTTTAGTGTTGAGCCAAATACTAGAACAGTATTACAAGCGGAGCTGGTTGAAATTACAGTTACAAGCATTCCTGCTTACCCTGATTCTAGCCTAGAAATTTTAAAACGTTCACAAGCGGTAGCAAAAGGTAAAGATTCTTCAAATTGGCAAGATGATAACCGCCATAAATGGCTTCATATTTTGGGGGCTTAAATGTTCGGACTATTTAAAAAGAAATCTGAGACCCGAAGCCTGACCATTGATGACTTGATCGCCAATATGGGAGTAGCTAACACAGGAGCGGGCGAATATGTTAGCCCTTACAATGCGGAATCATTGCCAGCCGTCCTTAATGCCGTGAATGTGATTGCTCAAGCGGTGGCGGCTATGCCTTGCTATCTGTTTGAGGTCAATGCGGAGGGGCGTAAACGCATTGAGAATCATAGCGTTGAATACTTGCTTAATGAAATGCCTAACCGAAATCAAACCCCTTACCAATTCAAAGAAGTGATGATGAGGCACGTTCTTTTGAATGGAAATGCTTATGCGGTTATTGGCTGGAATAGCAAAGGGCAACCTGAAACTTTAACCCCTTACCCACCTTATTCGGTAAATGTTCAAAGAGCCATTACAGGCGATTATTTTTATCAAATTACCGACTTGAATGGCAAAGTAAGAAACTACTTTCAAGATGAAATTCTACACTTGAGACACGCTTCAAACGATGGCTTTATGGGGCGTTCGCCTATTACTGTTTGCCGTGAAGCGGTGGGGCTGGGATTGGCTCAACAGAAACACGGTTCAAGCGTAATGAAAAACGGCTTGATGGCTGGCGGTATTGTTACAACGGCGGAATGGTTCGACCAAAGCAAAGGACAAAAGGCGATGGAAGCCTTAAAACGCTATCAAGGTGCGAAGAATGCCGGTAAAACCCCAATTCTTGAAGGTGGAATGGAATATAAACAGCTTGGAATGAGTAACCAAGATGCGGAATGGTTAGCCAGCCGTAAATTCACGATTGAAGATATAGCACGCATTTTTAATATCAGTCCTATCTTCCTTCAAGATTACAGCCATTCAACCTATGCGAACTTTAGCGAAGCTAGCCGGGCGTTCTTAGGGCAAACCTTACGCCCTCACTTAGTCAATTTTGAACAGCAGCTAAAAGATGCCTTGATGATTGATTTAACGAGTAACAGTAAAAAGCGTTACGTTGTGGAATTTGATACTAGCGACCTACTGCGAACCAATCAGCAAGAACGCTTCAGTAGCTATGATGTGGCGATCAAGTGCGGAATCCTTAGCCCAAATGAAGCCCGTAAGCGTGAAGGCTTACCGCCTTATGTTGGCGGTGATGAATTTAGTCAAGCGTGGAAGCAAACCGTTGAAGTTAAGAAAGGCAACTCAAAAGGGGGCGAAGATGGCGAGAATGGTTAGAGCTGGGAAATTCGATAAAGTTATAACGATTCAGAAAGCGGTTACCGGCTCAAATAATTTTGGTTCAGTTAAGCGTAAATGGCAAGACGTGAAAACGATTCGGGCGAGTATCGAACCCTTACAAGGGCGAGAATATTTTAGCGGTCCTTTTCAATTAGGCGAAAACATTACACGCATTCGCATACGTTACCAGCCTGATTTACAGGTTGATCGCAAAATGCGGATTAAGTACGGCGATAAATTATTTGATGTGTATTCTGTTATTGATAGCAAAGAACGACACGAGGAAATTCAAATAATGTGTAAAGAGGGAGAAGCCCATAATGGCTAGAATCGAGTTAGAAGAAATCAAGCAACACTTACGCATAGATCACAATTTAGATGATGAACTACTAGAGCTCTATTCTACTGCAGCACTGGAGGCGGCAGAGAACCATATAGGGAAAACGTTTGGCAGCGATAACAGTAGCGATACAGTGAAATTCACACAGGGGATCAAGGTGGGCTGCTTAATGTTTATCGGTCATTTATATGCTAACCGTGAAACCGTGAGTGATGTTCAATTATATGAAGTACCTATGGCGGTGAAGTCTTTATGGAATCCATACAGAGAACTGGCAATCTATTAAGGGGAGATTATGCCATTACAACCATTAAGGCGTTGCACTTTCCCTGGTTGTCGTAATCGTGTGAAGGCTGGACGATGTGAAGAGCATAAACCCAAAGACACCCGAGAGAGTGCCGCTAAACGAGGCTACGACCACAGATGGACGAAATACCGCAAAGGCTACTTAGCACAAAATCCCCTTTGTGTGATGTGCTTAGCAAAAGGAATTTATACACCCGCAACGGTTATAGACCATATCAAACCAGTAGAAAACGGACAAGCCGATCCGCTCTTTTGGGTGCAATCTAATCATCAAGCCTTATGTCGTGATTGCCACAGCTACAAGACAAGAGAGATAGACAAACGAGGATATGGAGCGAAGAAGTAACCGAACCAATTTTGGTTTGGTTGAAATAATGAACGAAGCTCAACTTTGAGCTTTGCTTTAAAATCAATGAGTTACAAAAAACGAACAGGTGGGGGGGGAGTTTTGAAAAGAAACCGCCAACGGCTAAGAACCGCCCCCCTAATCAAATTTTTACGCACGGCAATTTTTTAGAAAATATAGGTGGACGCAGTTTTGCGTTTACCATCTCCCCAAATTTGGAGAGATTAACCAGCTGAAAATTCAGCAGATTGAGCGAACGCAATTTTGCGTTTGTTAGTCTCCTCAATTTTGAGGAGAACATCCCCGAAATTATGGGCGAGTACGCTCCTGAAGTTTTAGGAACGTTCCCGAAAAATGGGGAGCGTTCAATCTCCTGAAATTTTAGGAGATTACAACCACAACAATTTAAGGACTAAACGAATGACAAAAAAGAAGTTACCAAAAGCACCCGATTATTTAGACGAAATCGCTAAGAGCCAATGGAAAAGTAAAATTAATATGTTAGCAGAACGTGGCGATATTACAGGCGAGGACTACACCAATTTAGAACTTTATTGCGTGAATTATTCGCTTTACCGGCAAGCGGTTCAAAATATAGCAGAACGTGGCTTTAGCATTACCAACAGCCAAGGCACAGAAGCCCGAAATCCGGCACTTACCGCTAAAAGCGAAGCTGAAAAAATCATTATCAAGATGTCTTCATTATTAGGCTTTGACCCGGTAAGCAGACGTAAAACCCCGATTGATACCGAAGAAACAGACGAACTAGACCAACTATGACACCGTGGCACACTTACGCAGAACAAGTACAAAATGGCGAAATTATCGCTTGTAAACGCATAAAACAAGCGGTAGAGCGTTATTTTTCAGACCTAAACAACCCCGAATACTATTTTGATGAAGAAATTGTAACGAAATTTATCAAGTTTTCAGCCCTATGCCCTCACGTTAAAGGTCCGTTATACGGTAAATCAATTGAGCTTTCAGACTGGCAAATCTTTATTTTTGCGAACATTTTAGGCTTTAAATATCGAGATAGTGGCTTGCGGAAATACCGATCCGCCTATGTACAAGTAGCACGCAAGAACGCAAAAAGCACGGTGGCGGCAATACTGGCGAATTGGTGGCTAGTGATGGAAGAGGGGCAACAGGATATTTACACCGCAGCAGTGAGCCGAGATCAAGCCCGAATTGTTTTTGATGATGCCAAGAAAATGGCAACCTTAAGCAAGCCACTGAATAAACGGCTGACTATCCAACAGCACAAAATGCTATACACGCAAAAAAACAGCTTAATGCGACCGCTTGCGGCTAAATCCTCTACTATTGAAGGCACAAACCCAAGTCTAGCGATTGTGGACGAATACCACTTACACCCCGACAACAGCGTATATAGTGCGTTAGAGTTAGGGCAAGGGGCAAGACCGGAAGGGCTACTATTTGCCATTACCACTGCCGGCAGTAACACGATTTCAGCTTGTAAACAGCATTATGATTATTGTTGCCAAATTTTAGACGGTTCAGAGCAGAACGACAGCATTTTTATAATGATTTTTGAGCTGGACGATGAAACCGATATTGACGACCCGAAAAACTGGATCAAGGCAAATCCCAACATAGGAAAATCCATCCCTTACAAAGATTTTGAAAATACCATAGCCAAAGCAAGGGGGATTCCGTCCGAGTGGGTAGAAATGCTTACCAAACGCTTTAATGTATGGTGCAACGGCTCTACACCGTGGCTAGGCGAAGGGGGCTGGAAAGCGTGCGAGCGGCAATACAACGAAGAAGAATTACAGGGTAAAGCGTGCTATATGGGGCTTGATTTATCTAGTACAAACGACTTAACAAGCCTTTGCTATGTGTTCCCGGTGGAACAAAACAAAGTACGAATAATCACCCGGCACTACATACCCGAATACCAACTTGCGAATGTGGCCAACAAAAATAGAGCGATGTATCGCAACTGGGAGCGTATGGGCTGGCTACGCATTACCAAGGGCGACTGTATCGACTACGACCGAATCCGAGATGATATTTTCAAAGACGCAGAAAAATTTGAAATCAAAATGACCGGCTTTGACGTATGGAACGCCACACACCTACGCACGCAGTTACAAGGCTATGGGTTGGAGGTTGAACCCTTTCCGCAAACCTATCAACGCTATAGCCCGGTGGCGAAGTCTGCCGAAGTGCTCATTAATCGCCAAATGATAGAACACAATGGCGACCCTATTTTAGCGTGGGCTTTATCAAATGTCGTAATGGAATCAGACGCCAATGCCAACATTAAGCCGAATAAGAAGAAATCAGCGAACAAAATCGACCCGGCAATCGCCTTTTTAATGGCGTTAGGCACTTATCAACTTGAATATGGTGATCTTGCTTTCGAGATGACAGAAGAACAACGTAAAACCCTAGAAAACTTCACAGGAGTGGATATTTAATGAAATGCGAATTTGCGAAAACTAACCCGCTAATCATCAAGCAAGCGATGGAGTTTTACCTAAAAAATAAAAATGGCTTATTTACTTTTGTTAGCCTATGGAATGATGAAGAACCATTCCCAAAAGATGAACTATTAATCTGTTTAGATGTGTGGATTAAGCAGCTAAAAGAGCTACATTCAACCACACCGACTATAGAAACTGAACTAACCCTTAAAAACCTATTAGAGAAACGGAGAAAGCTAAAATGAGTGTAAAAATCACAGGACTAAAAGAACTACAGCAAGCCTTGAAGAAGAAAGAGAAAGAAATTCAGAGCAAAGCGAAAAAAGCCATCAGAAAATCACTTAATGCTGGAGCAAAAGAGGCGAAAAGCATTATGAAGCCTTATATTCCCGTTTTAGGCTCAAGCACCAATTTTAGACAAAAAGGCACGGTAAAAAACAACCTCCGACACCGCACGCATATAGCCCGAGACGGATTAAGCGGAACAACCATAATCAGAATTAGACGAGCTGGTGGAAAACGTATGGCAAGAGTAGGTGAAAATACGAGAGACCGCACCGACCCTTTCTACTGGTTTATGCTTGACCGAGGCACAAGCAAGATGACCGGCACACACTTTTTTGAGAAAGGAGCAAAGGCAGCAGAGGAAAGAGCCTTAAGGACGGTAAAAAACACTTTTGAAAAAGAAATGAAAGATGTCATAAAATAGGCTTGAAAAAATGCTAAAACACCCACAAAATAAGGGAAACGGTTATTTCTACTAAGGGGGTGTTTTATGAAAGACTACGATCCACTCTTCCCGAACAGAGAGGAGGAAAGCGGCACACTTTCAAGCGTAATAAGCAGCTTTTTTGATGTAATTCGTGCGGCTATTCCAACCAAAGATAATCCACTCAAAGCAGAAATTACTTACACAACCCCGAAAGGAGAAGATTTTAGTATTAATCTACAAATTAAGGGCAAAGAATAACCTAATATAATGCACCTAGGCTGATCCCCGAAAGCAAGAAACCTTATCTTGTTGGTGCATTCCCTCTATAAGGACTAAATGCGAAAGGGGCGTTTATATGATATTTTCTAAAGATTTCTATTCTATAGAAAATGCGGTTCATTTATTAAATGAATTATTTAAAACTAACTCTTTTACCCAAAGAGATATTATAGATTTCTATTTGTCTGATTATTTCAGATTCTGCTTGCGTGTTAAAAATATAAATGAAAGAGAAATAGATTTATTTACTTTCAAAAAATCAATAAAATCACACCCAATAGATTTATTTTCTAATCCAGTAAATAATGCCTTTTTATCTATTATAGGAGATGACGAAAATAATCTATATATAACAAGAGAAAATATAAGTGGAAATGGTTATTTTCAAATACCTAAAGAGCTTGTGGAAATATCAGAGGATTTTAAAATATATGGTTTGAAAGTTTTAGCTGATAATTCTTTACACATTGAATCCATTAAGGAATTAATAGAAGATGAATTAATAGAAGAAGATGAAGATACCTTTAAAACTGAAAATTTAATCATTTATTTTGAACAAGGCTTGTTATTGCCAAGAGATGAGATTTTAATATCTAAAGACGGATTATTGAATGCTATAGATATTATAAAAGAGCAGCACGCTAATGCTTTAGAGCAAATATCGCCTAAAGATGAAATAGCTAAAAAATCCGAAACCGCTTACTTAAACATCATTGGAGCATTACTTGAAACTAGTTTACAAAGTGATAAATTTGAAAACCAAAACGCCTTAATTGAATACTTATCAAACCATTATCAAGGCTATTCAGGTTTATCTGAAAGAAATCTCAAAGGCAAATTTGCCGCCGCAAAAAACTCTCTTCAAAATGTATAGGTGCAAATGCACCACCCAAAAGTGTAAATGCACCGACCCGCCGCCTTGGCGGGTTTATTATTCCTCCCGTTCGAACAACTCAACGAAACGCCACAGCGTTTTAAATAACTGAACGAATGAAGAGGAATTTTTATGACCCAATCACAAACCCAATCAAAAAAACTAATTAGCGGAAAAGAAGTAACCGCCATTGTTGGCTTTGGCAGAACAAAACTAAATTTGCTGGTAAAAGCCAATCAATTTCCACAACCGATCCGATTTTCTGAAAACTTTATCCGCTGGGATTTAGCAGAAGTGAATAGCTGGATTGAAGAACAGAAAGCAGCACGAGCTTAAGGTGGCGGAAGATGGAAAAAGCAAGAAAACCAACCCAATTTTTAAAAGTCCTTCATCGCCTAATCGTGGCAAGTGTTAGCGGTATTGATGGCTATGCGATGAATATGACTTCCGCCCGGAACTATATTAGCGAACTTGAACGCAACCACTTAACCGAAAAAGTAAAACGTACACGAGAAAGCACAAAAGACGGTGCGGGGCAGTATTACCGCTATGAAATTGCCAATCTTAAGCAATTAAAGCAAGTGATTGCGATTTATACGGCAAAAGGCGGGGAGCTGGCGGCAGAAGAACAACAACGGGCTTATTCTCGATTCCAATCTACAGCAGTTAAACAGAAGGAGGCAGAATGATTACATTCACAAGCATAGCCAAAGAGTTAGACAACCTTTTAACTTATATTGACAGCGTAAGAAATGGTAAGCCTATTTACTGGACTAATACCGCAACTGGCGAACGTAAACAAGCAACCGCAGACGAAAATTTATCTTACATTGAAGATCAAGTTTTATTAGTGGCGGCAGATGTGAATATTCTGAAAGAGGAGCTGAAAAAACAAGTAGGCAAATTTACGGATTAGGAGGAGCGAAAAATGCGACTAATTCCACCGCCACCAATTTTGCTTTTAGGAATTGTGCTGGCATATCTCTCAATCGCTGGGGGATAAATGATTTTTAAAATATCAAAGGAGTTTAATCAAATGTTAGAACTAATGGATAAATCAGCAACAGTTAAGCGGTTTATATGGTTCCTAGTGTTATGCGGAATGTTCGCTTTAATTCTCTTTAAATTACCTGAAATAGGCGAATTTATTGTAACCATTAAAAACAGCTAAAAAACAACTCCAAGCCTCACGACTTGGAGCTATTTAATCAATACCAATACGAACAAGATCAAAATCAGTGGACGTGGCACACAGTAACACTGGTTTTCAATTAAAGGACTTCACGAATATGCCTGTATTCATAAAGCAATGCTATTTTAGCAAAATTAATACAAAAATCAATAAACTTGAAATTATTTCATTTTCAAAAAGTAAAAATTCGATTTATTCTATCCTCGCAGTCGCAAAATCGGCTGTCGAGCCTGAGAACTCGAATAATCAAACTTTGGCGGACAGTAGCACGCCTTTAAACCGTGCTTTTTTTGTTCGTGGCACACGCACACCTAAAGAACACCTAGAAACCCTTAGAGGTTCAGAGTGTCTTTATGAATTAGGTATGTCGGTTTTTGGACACACCCAAATTCTATCAATGGTAGCGTGTAGCGGGAAAGGTTCGCCCTTTGCTGTGTTCCAAAGTTCGCAGTTTCTCAGCCCGTTACACGTTACCGCCCAAACCCTGAGAAGTTTAGCGGTAGCCCCTCAAAATTTAACTTTGGAGCTATCAGCGATGATCTACAAATTCCTTTTACTAGGCTCAAAACGCCTGAAAATTACCGTACACGCCAACAACAAAGCCGAAGCCTTAAGCCGTGTTCAATTTGCCTCTAAACCGCTTCTAGTGGCACGTTTACGCAATCCGCTTGTAAATAATTCACAAAATCCGACCGCTTGCGATACTGAACAAAATAACAGCTTGCCAAATGTGGGGAGTTGCGGTCATAATGACCTCACTACTACATACGACGCTAACCGCAAGCGTGATACAAGCGGTCTTTTTTTACCTAAAATTCACCAATATCACGGGCTTACTACACCCAAGATCTATTCAGAATTAGCGGTAAGGGCGACACCCCGAAATAAGGCTTTAAGCACGAATAAGGGGGGCTATTCGTATGTAGCAGTTGAACCCTTATCGCACCTTTCACAAAGCGATAAGTCATTTTATTCACTAACTAAAACATACGACACTATGAACAAACCAACCCTATTTTACAAAGCCTTAATTGGCACAACTTCCGCCATTGTATCTTCTCCACGTTTTGAGGGGGGGGCAATATGCGTAATCAACAAAAACAATTCAACAAAGGCATTGCTAAATGCTGGCAAGCGGCAACCATTCTTCAAGCAATGTCAAAATCACGCCTTCAAGAAATGGACGGCGTAGATATATCGCTGGCCTTAGAAGGCGTTTATAGCATTTTACATTCTGCTTTATGTGATATGGAAGATTTAGATTTCAATCAAGAGGGAGGTAAAAATGCGTAATCGAGCTATTCCTACCCATATCGCTTTAACTCAAGAACAGGCGGGCAAAATTGACTGGTCACTAAATTACGCCAAGGCGATTTTAACGCTAATCCAAAACGACAGCCCGAACAACGAGAGCGATGAACCCGAAGAGTTTTTCACGAGTACAAGCACTATCAAAACCGCTATTTCAGCCGTTCAGCATTTCTTAGAGGTGGCGGAAGAGAACCGCAAGAGTGGTATTTATTGCAACATTGAGCTTGAAAGGGTATCAGGCAATGCCGCACACCCTCAAACAACAGGGGGCAACGATGACTAAACTAAGAAACGCTCCTTTTGTAGATAAACAACCGAAAGGCAAGCCATACGAAGCCTATATTATTGCCGGTGGCAATGCGTGGAATAAAACCAAACAGCAAACCGTGCTAGAGTGGACGAAAGCCGAAGCGAATTATCAGCCTATCATTCTAGGTAGTAAAGAATTGCGAGAAATTGACCGCTTGAAGTTGGCGTTAGAGGTCGGCAATGTGGCAATATACCGTGCCGGTACACTCACAGAGGCGGAGAAATCCGCCATCTGTCAAAATCTCGCTAAGTATTCCGCCGCTGAAACGGTCGTATTCTATGACGAAGCTCTACAGCTTGAAGAAAATGCGAGCGGCTATATCGCCCGATTGCGTACTGAAAATGGCGGAAGTGTGGCGGAAAAACCGAAGATAAAGGAAAGCGACCGAACCAACGATAAAGCCCGAGCCTTTCAAAAATGGCTAGGTTTAGATCTTGCTTTTCAATGTGGTAGCCGTGAAATACACGCATATAACGGCAAAATATGGGAAAAAGTAGAACGAGAGCAGATAAACCGAAGTGTAGTTACCTTTTTGGAAGAGAACGAGATAGGATATAGTAAAAAATCGGTGAATGCTTTGTTGGAAACGATGGAAATTCAACTGCCATTAATGGGGGAAGTTGCTGGTGATTTAATTGCTTTTGATAATGGCGTATTAAATCGGAATACATTGTTATTTGAACCTCATAACCGCCAAAACTGGCTAACGGCTTATATTCCACATAGCTATGACGAGAACGTAGCCGAAACACCACACTTTGATCAATGGCTTAACTTTGTATCAGACGGCAAGCAAGACAAGGCGAAGAACATTCTAGCCGCTCTCTATGCGATTTTAACAAACCGCTACAACTGGCAAGTATTCTTCCAAGTAACAGGGAAAGGCGGAAGCGGTAAATCGGTATTTGCTGGCATTGCGACACTATTAGCTGGAGAAAAGAACACAGCTTCAGCAAGGCTAGAAAACTTTGATGATGAACGCAAAATCGCAGGGCTGGAAGATAAAAAGCTGATTATCTGTTCCGAGCAAACGAAATACGCTGGAGATGGTGGCGGATTGAAAGCGATTACTGGCGGTGATATGGTGCGAGTCGATCCGAAGAACAAGCACCCATTTAACGCAAGAATTGCGGCAATGATTATGATCGTCAATAACGACCCTTGTAAATGGACAGAACGGAATGGCGGTATAGATAGGCGGATTGTCAATTTCCGTTTTAATAAAAGACCGCCTGAAAATGAACGTGATCCGTATTTTATGGATAAAATTACATTAGAGATAGGGGGCATTATCCGTAAAGTGCTTGATACCTTCCCTGACCCACTCGAAGCTAAAAGAGCCTTAGAGGAGCAAAAAGAGAGCCTAGAGGCGTTGGAGATTAAAAAGCAGTCTGACCCATTAACGGATTTTTTCGAGTATCTATATACAACAGAAAATACAGACGGGCTTTATATCGGAACTGGCAACACGCTTGGACACGACAAAATAAGAACGCACCTTTATCCGGCATATTTAGCCTTTGTTAAGGCTAAGAATGTGCTAGAACTAGGCTTAAATACTTTTGTAGTAGGTATTGAGCAAGCAGTAAAGCAACACGGCAATAAGCACGATTTCACAAAACGAAAGACGAATAAAGGGCAACGAACAAACGTTCATTTCAAAAATTTTGATGACTTTCAAAGTGATATTTTGAATTAGCAAAGAGGGGGAAACCCCTCTTTTTTTCTAGGTCATCACCTTTTTGTGATGACTTAATGATGACTTTAAAACCAGTCATCACCACTTAACTATTTGATTTTAAAGGAGAAGGTGGGGAAAGTGATGACGTGACGACTAAAATCATATATTTTACCTCCCTAACCCCGAACTAACTCTAAATTCATTCCGCACTGTTCGCAATAATCACCTAAAAGCTGCATTACTGGCACACGCTCTTCTAAAAAATCATATCGGTTGTATGTGTTTTCTAAATCATCTCCACCTTCTAATAAATGGGATAATATACTTTCGGAAACGTGGCGATCTACTTTGCGAGAAGATAGAAATGTTTTCACAAATGCCCGAATACCGTGTGCGGTTAGTCTATCTTTATATCCATTCCTTTTTAATGTTGAATTTACCGTTGCGTTGCTCATTGGTTTACTATTTGATGAACGACCTGGAAAAACAAAAGGACTAGAATTAGAGTACATTTTCATCATCTCTAATATCTTTAACGCTTGGGAGGATAACGGCACAGCGTGAGGGCGTTTTTTATCTGCTTTTCCTTTCATTTTCTCTTTAGGGATATTCCATAGCTTTTTCTCAAAGTCTATTTCTTTCCATTCAGCATTAACGGCTTCATTTGGGCGTAGAGCAGTCAAGAACGACCAACAAACAAGGGCGTAAGTTTGTTTTGATAACTTAGCATTATTTAAATCAGTAAATAGCTGCGGTAATTCTTCAGGCTTAATCGTTGGATTGGGGCTAGACGGCTTGATATAAAAGTTTTTAATGGCTAATCGGCAGTTATGGCTTTCTATAATGCCTTGCGTAATGGCGTGATCCATTACAGCAGATACAAGCTGATGAAGTTTTTTTAATGTGTTGCTTCTATCTGCTACTTTGGCATAAATATCAACAAGGGCTTTTACTTTGATTTCTTCAACGTGTTTATCGCCAATATAGGGGAATATATGATTTTCTAGCCTTATCCAATTCTTTTCACGGGTAAGCGGATTTTTCGCTTTCTCTTTGTAAATGCCATTGAAATAGCTTTCGGCAACATTGCGGAAGGTGTCGTTTACTCGATTTTCGGCTTCTTGTTGGATTCTCTCTTGCTCTTTCTGTGGATCTATCCCTTTTGCTAATAAAGCACGGTATTCATCACGAATAGCACGAGCTTCCGCAAGTGAAATATCAGGGAATAAACCAAGTGAGATTTTAGTCCTTTTCTTTGTAATGGGGCGTACATAATTAAACCGCCAACTTTTAGAGCCGCTAGGCAAGATCAATAAAAATAGGTTATCGCCATCTGATAAAGAGTATTCTTTATCTTTAGGCTTTGCGTTTTTTATTTGGGTAGGGGTAAGCGGTTTGATAACTTTAGCCATAATGTAGTAACCATAAAAAGAGACTCGATGTAACCATTATAAATCGTGGTTACAATTTTGGTTACAATAATTTGCGATTAGAAGCGTTTAGTTGCGTTTAGCTAAGATAACAAAAAAGCCTGTAAACGTTGATTTTACAGGCTTTCTAAGGCTTTTTAGTTTAGCTTCGTTGAGCTAAATTTAGTTAAATGGTGCTCTGGGCGAGACTTGAACTCGCACGGACTGTGTCCACCACCCCCTCAAGATGGCGTGTCTACCAATTCCACCACCAGAGCTTTATTCTTTTTAATGTTAAGCGATTATTGAGGGATATCGCTATTTTCTATTTTTACAGGTTCTACTTGCTTTTGTTCAACATTACTTAAGTCTTCAAATTGACTTGTTGGTGCTTTAGTATGTGAACTTAAGTTGCCTATTGCTAAGCTAATAGCGAAGAAAATAGTTGCTAATAAAGCAGTTGTTCTTGATAAGAAATTAGCTGAACCAGCTGAACCAAAAACAGTTGCTGAAGCACCTGCACCAAAAGAGGCTCCTGCATCAGCACCTTTACCTTGTTGCATTAATACGAATGCGATGAGTAAAACTGCAACAACAAGATAAATAATGGTTAGTACATTAATTAACATTAATTTATTCTCTATATTATTCTTTATGCGAAAATTGCAATGGCGTGAATAATATAGAATTTACTTCTCTTTGACAAGAGGCAAACGTTGATTTTTAAACGCTTGATTTAATTTTCAGCAATTTTTATGATCTTTTGGAATATTTTTTCTTAGACTGAGTTGCAAGCGGTGTGATTTTTGCCAAATTTTGTAAAATTTGACGATTTGGGCTTTGCAATAAATGGGGGAGTTGTTGATTTAATTCAAACATAAATTTCTGATAGCTTGTCTCTTTTTTACTGATTTGGTTCAACCGCATTTCCCAATGAGCGGTCATATCAGGTTGGGTAGCGGAGTCAGGTAAGGCATTGATAAGCGTTCTGCCAGCTTCTGTACTGTGAATATTTTTACCTTTACGGGTTAAAAAACCTCGTTTAAATAGTAATTCAATAATCCCTGCACGAGTTGCTTCTGTGCCTAAACCGTCAGTTTCTCTTAGTACTTTTTTCAATTCTTTATCTTGTACAAAACGAGCAATTCCCGTCATTGCAGAAAGTAAACTGCGGTCAGTAAAATGGCGAGGTGGTTGTGTTTTTTTACTCATAATTTCGCCATTTTCGCAGTGTAAAACTTGTCCTTTTTTCACGACTGGTAGAGCTGGTTGAGCGTCATCAAAATTATCTTCTTTCCCTAATAGGGTTTTCCAACCTGCAACCGATAAATGGCGAGCTTGTGCGGTAAATTTGCCTCCTGCAATTTCAAGATCAATTTTGCTTTTGCGATATTCGGCATCAGGGCAAAATTGAATTAAATATTGACGAGCAATCAGCTTATAAATGCGTTTTTCGTTTTCGGTTAAATGTATTGTGCCTTGTCTAGCGGTAGGAATTATTGCGTGGTGTGCTTCTACCTCTTTGTCATTCCAACAACGATTACGGCGGTTAGAATCAATGACATCGGGCTTGTCTTGGTATTCAGCTAAATGATGGATGATAGCGGCCATTACTTTAAATCTGTCGTTAAAATGCTCAGTGGGTAAATAGCGATTATCGGAACGTGGGTAAGTAATCAGCTTATGCGTTTCGTATAATTTTTGGCAAATATCTAGCACAGCTTGTGCAGACAATCCATATTTTCCCGCTGCATCCATTTGCAAAACAGAAAGTGAATAGGGTAAAGGGGCTGCTTCTTTTTCAATTTTGTCTTGATAGTCAGTAACATTGGCAGGCTGATTGGTTATGCGTTTTACCACATTTTCGGCAAGTGGGAGTGATAGCACACGCCCATCTTCATCCTGATAATCTTCGCAGGCTTTACTTGGTTGCCATTGTGCTTTAAATTTTTCTTGGGTTTCAGGCACAAGAAGGTGGGCAAATACCTCAAAATAATCTTTCGGGATAAAATTCTCAATCTCAAGATCTCGTCTAACGATCAGCCCTAACACAGGGGTTTGCACTCGCCCAACTGATAATACGCCTTTGTAGCCTGCCCAGCGACCTTGAAGGGTGTAAGCACGGGTCATATTGATTCCATAGAGCCAATCGGCTCTAGCACGGGCAAGGGCAGAGGTTGCAAGCGGTATAAAATCACTATTTTTTTGCAATTTTTGAATTGCTCGGCTTACCGCAGTTGGATTGAGATCGCTTACTAGGCAACGCTGAATTTGGCTTTTGCGTTCTGGTGGTAAGTTGAGGTAGCCAAACACTTCATCCACTAGCAGTTGCCCCTCACGATCTGGGTCACCCGCATTCACTAAAATATCTGCTTTTTTAATGAGTTTTTCGACCACTTTAAATTGCTTTAATGTCTCTTTTTTAGGAGTGAGTTTCCATTGTTCAGGCACGATGGGGAGGTGTTCCATTCGCCATATTTTGAAACGTTCGTCATACGCATCGGGTTCGGCTTGTTCTAATAAATGACCGATACACCAAGTGACGGTATCGTGTTCTCCGCATTGAATAAAGCCATCTCCGCGTGTATGCGGTTTTGGTAATACATCAGCAATTGCTCTAGCGAGGCTTGGTTTTTCGGCTACAAATAAACGCATAGTTGTTAATTTTTAAAGAAAATTAACCGCTTGTACAAGCGGTTAGAAATAACGATTTTTTGGCAAATTAGTTTAAACCTTGTTCAGAAAGTATCATCTGACATTGAACAGGCGGAGTTGGTAATGTTTTTGTCGCTGGAGTGCCTGTATCTGGTTTCGGCTCGAACCAGGAGTAAAGTTCCTTGCCACAACCATCGCCTGCTGGAATAGGTGCTTGGTTTTCGCAACTTGTAGCATCAGCAGGGCAAGTTAAGCGAATGTGGAAATGGGCATCGTGTCCATACCAAGGGCGGATTTTAGCTAACCAAGCACGATCATTTCCTGCTGTTTGACAGAGTTTTACTTTAATAGCGGGGTTTACAAAAATGCGGTTTACTCGATTGTCTGAGGCGGCAAGTTTAATTAAGTCGGTATGTTGTTGCTGCCATAAATTGTCATAAACTCGTTGTGTATTTCGGTTAACCATAATAGTTGCAAGCCCTGCTGGGTTGCGTGCAGTTTGGTTGTCCATCGGTCCGAATCTTAACCAAATATCGGCATCAAGCCCTGTTTGATGAGAGGCGTGACCTGAGGCAAAACGCCCGCCAGCAGGCATTCCCATATCGCCAATTAAAATAGTTGGAATGCCTGCCGCTTTTGTTTTTTTGCCTAAGTTAATGAGGTAATCCAGTAATTCTGGGTGCCCATAGTAACGATTTCTCGCTGAGCGTATTACTTGGTAGCCTTCACCTTGTAAGGCTAAAGGTGTTGCTCCAATAATACAGCCGTTACTATATCCGCCAATAGATTGGGCTTTTCCTCGTATGGGTGTTTTGATTTTTTCCCATAGTGTTGCGTTAGTTTGAGTGCTTGTGAGAGCAACGGTTGTGATAAAAAGGAGTTTGAAGAATATTTTCATTTTTTCTAATCTATTTAGCGGAAATATTTTATCCTGTAATGTCATTAGGCATTATCGACATTGTGCTTTAAATCTTAGCATATGATCTAATAACACAATGGCGACCATTGCTTCTGCAATGGGCACAGCACGAATACCCACACAAGGGTCGTGTCTGCCTTTGGTAATGACTTCAACAGGCTCATTGTTTTTATTCACACTTTTTCCTGGAATCGTAATACTGGATGTTGGTTTTAACGCAATGTGAGCAAGAATTGGTTGACCAGAACTAATACCGCCTAAAATCCCCCCAGCGTGGTTAGAAAGAAATGCCTCTGGGGTGATTTCATCACGGTGTTCACTGCCTCGTTGTTCGACAACAGCAAAACCATCGCCAATTTCAACCGCTTTTACCGCATTAATTGACATTAAAGCGTGTGCTAGATCAGCATCTAAGCGGTCAAAAACTGGCTCACCTAATCCAACGGGTACATTTTCTGCGATTACTGTGAGTTTTGCCCCCACAGAATCGCCCTCTTTTTTCAGTTCACGAATTAAAGTATCAAAGCCCTGAATGGCGATAGGATCGGGGCAGAAAAACGGATTACTGTTTACTGCTTGCCAGTTGATTTGCTCAATATTTTCAACGGTTTTTGGGGATATTTTAATATTGCCGATTTGAGAAAGATATCCACGTACTTGAATGCCGAATTTTTCACGTAAATATTTTTTGGCAATTGCACCTGCTGCAACACGCATTGCGGTTTCACGAGCAGAGGAGCGGCCGCCTCCACGATAATCACGAATGCCGTATTTATATTCATAGGTATAATCAGCGTGCCCAGGGCGGAATTTTTCTGCAATGTCGCTATAATCTTGTGAGCGTTGATCCCCATTTTTGATAATTAAACCAATGCTAGTTCCTGTTGTTTTACCTTCAAACACACCAGATAAAATTTGCACTTTATCGTCTTCACGGCGAGGTGTTGCGTAGCGTGATGTACCTGGTTTGCGGCGATCTAAGTCAGGTTGTAAATCTGCCTCACTGAGTTCCATATTAGGCGGTACACCATCTACAATGCAGCCTAATGCTATACCGTGTGATTCACCAAAAGTGGTAACCTTAAATAATTGTCCAATGCTGTTGCCTGCCATTTTTATTCCTTATTTATTTTGTGTTATGTGTGAGGTCAAAATCAAAACGTTTTGAGCTTACCTTGACTTCATCTTGCGTATCATTATTTCTAAGATATACATCTAATTGGTTAAATGCAATCTCCACATTATGTTCCTTAAATAGCTGGTGAACTCGGCTATTTAATTCATCTATTACAGGGTTTCTATCTGCAATATCATTTACATAAACACGTAACTCATATTCAAGGCTACTTGTACCTATATTCAAGAGAAATACAATTGGGCTCGGTGTTTTTAATACTTTAGGATTTTCTTCTGCAGATTGTAATAATAGAGATTTCACCAACTCTAAATTAGAGCAGTGTGCAACACCTACTTTTATGATGATTCGAGTGGATGTGCTACTTAATGCCCAGTTTACTAAGCGCTCAGTTACGAATGCTTTGTTTGGTACAATAACTTCTTTTCCATCAAAGTCAACAAGGGTGGTTGCACGAATACGAATTTTAGATACAGTACCACTGAATATATCAATTGTAATCGTATCACCAATACGTATAGGACGTTCGAATAGAATAATGATCCCTGAAACAAAGTTTGCAAAGATTTCTTGCATACCAAATCCTAAGCCAACCGATAAAGCGGTTAATAACCATTGTAGTTTTGTCCAAGATACGCCTAATATAGAGAACGCTGATATTGATCCAAACGCAATAATTATATAGGTTAGTAATGTTGTGATTGTATATGGCGTACCTTGTGATAATTTAATGTGTGAGAAGATAAGCGTTTCAAGCAAACCACTTAAATTACGAATTAACATAACCATGACTACAATGATCAAAATAGCGGTGAGTAAATTCAAAAGCGTGATAGACTCCATCACAATACCCGCTTCTGTTGTTGCACTTTGTTGCCATAATGTTACGCCATCTAGATAGAGTGCCACAGTAATCAAATCTGACCATACCCAATAAAGCAACACAAATAACCCAATCCAAAGAACAAAATCGGTTAATTTCAACATTTGGTTTTTGACTTCGCTAACAGCAATGGAGTCTTCTTTTAATTCAAATGGAATTTCAACACCATCTTGATTTTCATTACTCTGTTCAGCTTTAGCTCTAGCCTTGGCTTCGGCAGTTTCTCTTTTCTCTTGTAAACGTCGATAAACGAGACGGCGTGCAGAGATGGAGAATGCACGATAAATAACATTATGTATAATAATCCAGGTGATAATTGCAAAGTAAGAGGCAATTAAATGTTCGATAATGACTAAAGCGGTATAGTAGTAGCCCAATACGATTAGAATAATCAAAGTAACAGGGGCAATCAGCAATACTAATTTAACGATAGTGAGAAGAATACTGTTCGATTCTTTATTTTTTTCATAAGCAACATTTTCATAAGTGGAAATTGCTCGTCTAAATGCAGGAACGATCATCCAAATCATTAAAATAAGAATGAGGATTACCATAGTTTGACCCAGCACATCATAAGAAACATCGGTCTCTACGTTAGTAAAAATAGAGGTGCTAAGCAACAAGGTAATTATTAATACTGAACGTTTTAAAATATTACGGAAAATTTCATTACTTTTTTGTGGCATATTAAAATGAACGTGCCCAATGCCATGAGGACGTAGCATAGCCACTAAAAAAGCAAAGTAAAGCCAGTAAATTGCTATTTTTAATCCCCAAGGCCAAACTTGTTGCGGATGTTCAAATGAAATATAGGTTACGGCAATAAATCCAGCCAAGAAGATTAACATTCTAGGTAAACAAAGGACTAATGTCCAAAAAATAGCAAGAGGGGTATTCCATTGGCTATCTGTGGCTACAATTTTTAACCGGTTATTGATTTGGTTTAGTCTTTGTTTAATCTTATTTTTTTGGCGATTAATAAAAGCTGCAACTAGCAATAAAAGTGTAACCAAGACAGTTGTTGGTACGATATTATCACGCCAGTTTGAAAAATTGAGCTTTTCACCGATATTAATAATTTGGTAGTGGGCTATATCAAAAAATCGGCTAAACCACTCTAAATCCATAGGACTATTACTTTTTACCCAGAAACTTTGTTGTTGCAGTTTTTGTTGTAACGAGTCGCTGATTGTTTGAACCTGTTGTTGGTTAAGTTCAATATTAATTAATAAATTAAGCTGATTATTCAATGATTTAATCATTTCAGTTAAAGTGGTTAAACGCTTTTGAATAATATCGGTTAATTGTTGTTTCTCCTTGTCGGTAAAGCTCTCTTTTTGCTCTTGCTCCAATTTGCTAATATAGGCATTTATATTAGAAAAAGAGTCCTTAAACTCAGTCATATCAAAAACACGTACACGTAGTTCGGTAATTTGCTTAGAAATACCTGAAATGATTTCATCTTGTGGTAACGATTGTTTTTGTTTATTGATGATGCGAGAAAGCACTAATGTGCCTTGTAATGAGCTAATTTGTTCTTCAATATTACGCTGCGTTTGTTGCAAATTATTAAGCACGTTTTTAATTCGCAAATTATCTTGTGATAACTGCGTCATATCTTTGGTTTGCTCAAGTAACTCTTGCGTTATTTGGGTGTTTAGATCTAACTCACGCAAAATAGCAGGATTAGTCCTTGCATTATTTTGCTGATTTTGAACCGCTTGTGCTTGCTTTAACTTATTTTTGGATTCTTCTACAACCTGATTATTAATAGCGGTTTGTAAGTGACTAATTTTAGCTTGTAGGTTTTGCTGTTCTTGTCTTTTTTCCTCTAGTTGTGATGAATAAAGGGCAGATAAGTTATCACTACCATTAAGTAAAATTTGGTTATAAGTATTTTTTAGTTCAATGAGTTCAAGTTCTACTTCTAATTTGGTTTGTAGCTCGTTTTTGATATTATTAGCAGATGAAAGTTGAGTATTAATTTCCTGCTTACGTTTAATCATTTCAGTTAATGTCGCCTGAGCTTTATCTGGCACGGTATTTTGAGCAACTAAATTGTTATTAATCAGACTTAAATCTTGTTGTACGGTTTCAAGTTTAGATTGTGCTGCGGTTAATTCTTTTTGCAAATCAGTTGTTGATTTTTGCATTAAAGCTTCAAGACTTGGTGCGATAGTTGCTTTTAATTCTTCAATATTGTGTTGGCTAGCTTTCAAGGCTTTTTGGGAGTCTTGAATGGATTGATTTAATGCTTGATTATCTGCCTTTTGCTTCTCAATTTGGGCTAAGAGGGAAAAGGTGTCTTCAAGTGTTTGGACTAAGGCTTTATTATCTGTATCCGTTTGATCGAGTTTTTTTGCACTTTCTAATTGATTCCGAATCAATTGTTGAAGCGGAATTTCAGATAAGGCATAGCTATTAGTGACAAATAGAAGCCCTAAACTGAGAAAAGCGGTTTTTAACATTGGTTTAAACATGGATTTCCTCTAATATTTTATATTGTATATCGTGTTGTAATTGTTTTCGTGAAATTTTGATTGCACCTTGTATTTGATATTTTTCAATATCCAACAAGTAATAAGCAACGGGATGCTTGAATTTTTCTAATTTATCAGACAGCCAAATTTTTAATTTATGCATTTCTTGTTCAAAATGAGGCTGTTTGAATTTTATGGCGGCAATGGGGCGTTGTCCGAACTCGGCATCATTTATTGGTAGAATAAAGATCTGCTCTATTAGGTTGGAGTGAAAAATAATCTGTTCAATTTCTTCAGGTTGAATATTTTCTCCACCTGAAATAAACATATTATCTAATCGCCCTTTTATTACAAGTTGTTTTTTGCTGTTCCATTCGCCTCTATCTTTGGTGGCAAGCCAACCGTGTTGATTAACAAGCGGTCGAATTTCTTTATTTTTTTGCCAAAAGCCTAAAGCAAGAGGCTTACCTTTTACCCAAATCTCGCCATTTTCTAGTTTGACTTCTCGATGTTTTAATGGATAACCGACATTATCTAATTCATTTTCTATGCCACAAATAGTCGAAGCCATTTCCGTCATTCCATAACTAGAAAAGGGCGTAATGCCGTGTTGTTGTGCTTGAGTGACTAATTCTGATGGAATAGTTGTTCCGCCTAATAAACATTTTTGATTCATACAACAGTCTAACTTGTCTAAATAGCGTTGTAATTGGGTTGGCACTAATGATGTGTGGCTTACTTGTTTAAGCCAAACAAAAAAAGTCTCTTTAGTTTCATTAACATAAAGCGTTGCCCCTTTAAGTAGCCAACGCCAAATAATGCCTTGCCCTGAAACGTGAAATAATGGCAGGCTAAGTAACCACGAATGTGATTTTTCAAACTGCATCAACTCACACACACCTTCGGCACTGTATAAATGAGCAGAAATAGAATGAACAACTGCTTTCGGTGAACCTGTTGATCCTGATGTTAATGTCAGCGTAGCAGCTCTTTCAATATCAAGGCTGGCTGAATGATAACAAGCGGTGATTTTTTCCGAAAAATTTGCAAATATATCATCGCTAATAAAAACATCGGCTCCCACTTCTTCTAAGATCATTTTTTGTTGTTCTTCGCTATAAGCTGGATTAAGCATTAAGATCTTTGCCCCAAGCCAGAGTGTGGCACAGTAGGCGAGCAATCCACAAAAGCGGTTAGTGCCACAATAAGCAACTAAGCATTCAGAATGAATGCCCTTTGCTTTTAAAATCACACCAATTTGCTGAATAAGTTGATGAAATTCCTGCCAATTAAGTTGGGAAGGAAGAGTTGGAAAATAATCAACCTTTCCCTTTTCTCGGACAATAGCAATATCTTGCTCTGTCTTTTCCGCCCAAAATTGAGTAGGAAATAGAGAAGAATGAAGTACCATACGATGTGTTATACAAAAAGGACTTGAATTCGCTCAACTAGTTTAGATGGTATTTGCATAGATTCCATTACGCCTTTTAGAATAAGCCCTTTGCGAGCCGTATTATTGTTAGTAATAACCCAAAATGGTGAATCAGGAATCTGTTTTGCTTTCACACCGCTGCCTGTAGCTAAAATTTCTTCTTCACTTTGAGAGAAATAAATACGCTCATTACCACGCACATTTTCGGTTGCTTTAGCAAAGGCGTCAGGGTTAGAACGGTAGAGTGCTGCCAATAGCATAATAAAACGCACGACATTTTTGTTTTCATTCATAAAATGTTCTGAGTTTAAAATATCTTCCAATTTGGCTACCGTTTTTTCAGTCTTGGATTCATCTTTTCTCGCGGTAGCACGCGATGGCGTTTTAACCAGCTCTTTGAGCTCATTGATCATATGCTCTTGTACTAATACAAAAGGTTGAGGCGATTGCGGTAATCTTAGTAAACGACGTAAGATATCTGATGCCGTTTCACCAATAGATTGTGTACGACTGGCAATATATTGATATAATTCATCATCAATTTCGATTCTTTTCATCGGGATCCTCATTCTTTTTGAACATAAAATAGCATTAGTTAGGGTGCTATTATACGCATTTATTTGCTTTTTTATAGAGGATCTTGATTGAAAATTTATGCTAAAAAAGACATTTATATGACAAAAAAATTAGGTTTAAATTTTCTTTATCAGCCAGCTAAACATAATCCAAATGCCCAAACAATGGTGTTTTTACATGGGTTATTTGGCGATATGAATAATTTAGGTATTATTGCCAAATCGTTTGAAGAAGATTACTCCGTGCTGAGAGTGGATCTTAGAAATCACGGAAGATCTTTTCATTCCGTAGAAATGAATTATTCGTTGATTGCTCAAGATTTAAAAGCGTTATTCGTTGAACAAAATATTCAAAATGCTATTGTGGTGGGGCATTCAATGGGCGGTAAGAGTGCGATGGCATTAGCGAACCTCGCCCCAGAATTGGTGGATAAATTAATTGTGATTGATATTGCTCCTGTAACCTATACGCAAAATCGCCATAAACAGATTTTTGAAGGTCTATTTGCAGTAAAAATGGCTAAGCCCGAGACTCGCCAACACGCAAAAACAGTGATGGCAGAGTATATTCCTGATCAAGGTATTCAGCAATTTATGTTGAAATCCTTTGATGCACAAAGCGAACAATTATTCCGATTTAATTTAACAGCGTTGCATCAAAATTACCAAAATCTAATGGATTGGAATGAGGTATTTGTGAATGTCCCCACTCTTTTTATTAAAGGGGCATTATCCGATTATATTCAATCAGCACATACAGAAACCATATTAAAACAGTTTCCACACGTGAAATCTTTTATTGTGGCAAATGCTGATCACTGGGTTCACGCTGAAAAACCAGAGACAGTTGTACGAGCAATTAAAAAATTTTTAGAGAAATAAAAAATGCAAAGAGATACTCTATTTTCAGCCCCGATTGAAAAATTAGGCGATTTTACTTTTGATGAATCGGTAGCGGAAGTCTTTCCAGATATGATCCAACGATCTGTGCCAGGCTATTCTAATATTATTACGGCAATCGGTATGTTGGCGGAACGGTTTGTCACAGATAATTCAAATGTTTATGATTTGGGCTGCTCAAGGGGGGCGGGTATTTTATCTATCCGCCGTAATGTAAGAGCCCAAAATGTACAGATTATCGGTGTGGATAATTCTCAACCAATGGTTGAACGTTGCAAAACACATTTGAATGCTTACCACTCTGATATTCCCGTTGAAATTTTATTAGATGATATTCGCCAAGTTGAAATCAAGAATGCTTCAATGGTGGTGTTAAACTTCACGCTACAATTTTTACCGAGAGAAGATCGTCTTTCGTTACTACAAAAAATTTATCACGGATTAAATTTAAATGGTATTTTAATCTTATCGGAAAAATTTACCTTTGAAAGTGAAATGATGAATGAATTGTTAATCGATCTTCACCATACTTTTAAACGAGCGAATGGCTACAGCGAATTAGAAGTAAGCCAAAAACGCAATGCGTTAGAAAATGTAATGCGAACAGATAATATTGAAACCCATAAAAAGCGTTTAAAAGAGGCGGGATTTAAGCAAATAGAACTCTGGTTTCAATGCTTTAATTTTGGTTCCGTGATTGCAATTAAATCTTAACAAGCGGTTATTTTTTGCAAATTTTTGAACAAAAACAACCGCTTGTACTTCATTTATTCTTTATAACCCAAAATTAGGTAGAATCAGTTATAATGCACAGTGACTTATTTTTGAGGAAAATGGTATGGCAACAATAAAAGATGTCGCTAAACAGGCTGGTGTTTCAACTACGACTGTATCACACGTAATTAATAAAACCCGTTTTGTTGCAGAAGATACAACTAAAGCTGTTTGGGATGCAATCAAAACATTAAATTATTCTCCTAGTGCGGTTGCTCGTAGCTTAAAAGTGAATACGACTAAATCAATTGGTATGATTATTACAACTAGTGAATCTCCATTTTTTGCAGAAATTGTATTAGCAGTAGAGGAATTTTGCTACAGTAAGGGGTATTCACTATTTTTATGTAATACTCAAAATAAATTAGAAAAAATCGAAAACCATTTAGATATGCTAATTAAAAAACGAGTTGATGGTATTTTAGTAATGTGCTCTGAATATGCGGGTAATTCATTCGAGATTTTTGAAAATACCAATATTCCAATGGTTATTATGGATTGGGGAATGAGTGATGGGCGAGCTGATGTGATTTTAGATCACGGTTTTGATGGCGGTTATTTAGCTACGCAACATTTAATAGAAAATGGGCATAAAGAAATTGCAGTTATTACTGGCAACCTAGATAAAGAGATTGCACGCACGCGTTTTGAAGGCGTTAAAAAAGCATTATCAGATGCTAGCTTATCACTTAGAGATGGATGGGTTCAAGAAGGTGATTTCGAGCCAGAGGGCGGTTATGAGTGTATGAATAACTTACTCAAAAACAAAGAGTTACCAACAGCCGTATTTTGTTTTAATGATGTAATGGCATTAGGTGCCATTTCAGCTATTACTGAAAAGGGCTTAAATGTGCCACAAGATATTTCTGTGATCGGGTATGATAATGTACATAGCTCACGTTTTTATGCTCCGCCACTTACCACAGTACACCAATCAAAATCACGCCTAGGAGCAGCCGCTTTAGAATTATTACTAGAACGAATTGAGAATAATGAAAAGGCGAAAGAGCCTAAAGTTTTGGAATTTTTCCCTGAATTAGTAAAACGCAAATCGGTTAGAAATTTAACCATTAAGGAGTAATATGGAAACATTAATTGAATTTTTTAGTAGCTATGGATACTGGGCGGTATTTTTTGTATTACTTGCTTGCGGATTTGGTTTACCTATTCCGGAAGATATAACGTTAGTTTCAGGTGGGGTAATTTCAGGGCTAGGTTATACTAATGTGCATTGGATGCTCGTTATAAGTATGCTAGGTGTACTCATAGGCGATAGTACTATGTACTGGTTAGGCAGAATTTACGGCGAAAAAATTCTAAGATTTCCGCTCATAAAACGTATAGCCACACCTGAACGCTTTGCAATGGTGCAAGAACGTTTTGAAAAGCAAGGTTGGAAATTACTATTTATGGCACGTTTCCTACCAGGACTACGAGCAGTAATTTACCTTGTTTCAGGTATTACTCAAAAAGTGAACTTTGGCACATTTTTACTAGTAGATTTTTTTGCTGCAATTATTTCTGTACCAATTTGGGTTTATTTAGGGGATTACGGTGCTTCAAATCTAGATTGGTTGAAAGAACAAGTGACCAACGGTCAGCATATTATTTTTGCTATTTTAGGTGCGGTAATCTTATTTTTCGGTTGGAAATGGTATAGAAATAAAAAAGCTAAATAGACATACAATAATAATGCTGAAGTCACAAAGCCTATCAATCTTTTTGATAGGCTTTTGTTTTGAGACTTATCGCTGTTATTAACTTACAATCATAAGTGGTTACAAAGATGGTTACATAAAAAAGAGATTAAATGCGTTTTAATGCGTTGAGTTATGTTGAGAATAAGCAATAAAAAAGCCTTTCGTACTAGGCTTTACAAGGGATTTGCGAGCAGTTACGAAAGGCTACTATAGGGATAATGGTGCGACTAGCTGGACTCGAACCAGTGACCCCCACCATGTCAAGGTGGTGCTCTAACCAACTGAGCTATAGTCGCGTTAATGGGGTGCATTCTATTGGAAAAAACGCATCTATGCAATATACTTTTTCTTGAATGCTTTTATTTTAAACGCTTTTGCGTGAAAATTTGTTTATCTTCCCAGCGAAGCATTGTTAAATCGTTACCCCAAGCACAGCCTGTGTCCAAAGCATAAATATTAGGAATGGTGCATTTACCCATTAAGCTTGCCCAATGCCCGAAAATAATGTTCTGTTCTTTATATAACGGATTATCTGATTCAAACCAAGCAATCAGCTCTTTTGGTGCTTCTTCAATCGGTAATTTACACTCGAAATCTAACCGCTTGTCGATATAGCAAAAACGCATTCGTGTAAATACATTAATAATATAACGCCAACGCTCAATACCTTGCAAATCGTCAGACCAGCGTTGAGGGCTATTTTCATACATTTGGGCGATATAATTAGCATATTCTGAACTTTGTAATACCGCTTCGGCTTCTTTGGCACAATGTAATGTTGTAGATAAACTCCATTCTGGGCTGATGCCTGCGTGAACCAGCAGAAACTTATGGGTTGGGTGTTGTATGACAAGCGGTTGATTTCTTAGCCAATTTTGCAATTCAAGACGATCTTCAGATTGAAAAATAGGTTCAACTTTATCATTCGGCTTAATTCGCTTTATGCCAAGTAGGGTGGACAGTAAATGTAAATCGTGGTTGCCTAAAACCATTTTAGTATTATTTGCGGGGTCTTTTACAAAACGAAGACAGGCTAGTGAATCTTTACCACGAGCGACTAAATCGCCTGTTACAAAGAGTTCATCTTTTTTAGGATCGTAGTTCCCTTTTTCTAATAAAAGTTGAAATTCGTCAAAGCAGCCGTGTAGGTCGCCTACAATATAGGTTGCCATTTCTTCTCCTTTTAATTTAATAAGCAAGCGGTTATTTTTTGAAAAAAATTTGCAAAAGATAACCGCTTACCATTAAATGATTTGCCCTACAATTGAACGCGTTTCTAACCGCACTTCTGTTAGTTTTACGCGTACGGATTGCCCTATTTGATAAGCTTTTTCACCTTTAATGTAAATGGCGAGTTCTTCTTGGCGGTATTCCATTTCATCTTTATTATTGTGTAAAGTTGAAAAGGGGACGAAAATTTGTGCACCATTTTGAATTATTTTTGCACGTAAACCGCCTCGGGAGACATCTGCAATTTCACATTCAAATTCGACCGCTTGTGCGACCATTGGGAAAAGATAACGTGCATAAAGCCAGTCGGCAATATCGCGTTCTACTAATCGATTTTGTCGTCGGGCTTCTTGTAGGCGAATTAAAACAGATTCATCAACTGCGGTTATTTCTTGGTTTAATAAGACTTGTTTGATTAAACGATGATTTACCATATCACCATATTTACGAATGGGTGATGTCCAGGTTGCATAGTGGCTGATACCTAAACCAAAATGGGGAGCAACGTCTGATTTAAATTCAGCAAAATTTAAATAGCGACGTAACCGAAGTTCTAAAAACTTCTCTGGAAAATCTTGAATATCACGTTGCATTTGACAATAGCCGTCCAATGTCGCTAAGCGTTCAGCAGAATAGCGTTCTTCCAGTTCATTACGGTTTTCGTCTGTGGCTAAGGTTTGTAGTAAGAATGATTTAACCAACTCGTAGTTTTTCGGAACAAATCCTGAATGTGTGTTGAATATGCCTGTTTTTGCATATTTGCTTAAGAATTGAGCACAGCTGATGTTGGCAATAATCATTGACTCTTCGATCATTTGATTTGAGATTCGGCGATATTCAATATGAATATCTTTCACCGAACCATCTTCATTTAATTCAAATGCGTAATCCCCTTGCTCTTTAAATAAAAGTGCATTGTTTGCACGCCATTTTATACGAGCTTGGGTAAATTGATGTAACCAATCAATTTGCTGTTTCGTTTTTTCTGAGGTAGGCTGCCACGCATTTACGGAGCCTTCAAGGTAATCAGACACATCATCATAAGCTAGCTTTTCTTTAGATTCTACCCAAGCTAAAGTGAATTTTGCTTCTTTAGTTAAGTTACTTTCTAAATCGGTCTCAATAAAAGCGACTAAGGCAGGTCGTTTTTCATTCGGTACGAGTGAGCAGAGATCATCAGACAACTCGCGTGGTAACATTGGAATATTAAAACCAGGTAAATAGTTAGTAAAACAACGTTGGCGAGCAGCTTTTTCAATCTCGGAATCTTCAGGAATATAAGCGGTTGGATCGGCAATTGCCACGGCTAAACACCAGCCAATTTGTGCGTTATTTTCTTTGATGGGTTCGATGAATAAAGCATCGTCCATATCTTGTGTGCTTGGGCTATCAATCGTGGTGAAATAAAGGTGAGTTAAATCTTCACGTTCTAATTCATCGTGCAATTCATAACTTTTTTCATTAGCAACAGGTTCACAAGGCTGCTCGTGGCGAGCAAGCGTTACCCACCACGGGGCAAAGTTATCATTTTCTTTACAAATAAATTGAGTTACTTGAGCAAAGAAAAAGCGATCATCACGCAAGGGGTGCGTTTTTAGTTGGGCAACAACCCAATCACCGTTTTCTAATTTTTCAGTCACTTTTTTGTGTGTGTTGGCAGGAATATGTTGCTTAATGCTTGGATGATCGACCGATAATTGCAATTTTCCTTCTTTATTTAAATGCACCTGAGCAATAAATCTGTCGAGCATTGGCTCAAGTAGAGTATCAATTTCTACTTGTTCTTTATCACCATCACGTTTTACCACAGCTTTAACTAAATCACCGTGCATTACTTTTTTCATTTCCATTGGTGGAATGAAATAGCTTTTCTTATCACATTCTAAAAAACCAAATGCTTTTTCTGAGGCTTTAACAAAGCCTTCTACATATTCTTTGCTTGCCTCAATTTGTTGTTTGAGTTGAGCTAAAAGGGGGTTATCTTGAAACATATAATGACATCTTTAAAAATAAATAAACCCTCTTTCGGATTGGCCAGAAAGAGGGACTAGCGGTTAAATTTTCATAAAATTTTGCAATTACTTGAGAAATTACTCTTCTTCGCCTAATTCACCCATTGCCATTACGCTAAAGCCTGCATCAACGTGTAATACTTCGCCTGTTACACCTGAAGCTAAGTCTGAACATAAGAACGCAGCTGAATTACCCACATCGTCAATAGTAACAGTACGGCGTAGTGCGGCAGTTTTCTCAAATGTTGAAAGCATTTTCTTGAAGTTTTTGATGCCTGAGGCGGCTAATGTACGGATTGGACCAGCTGAAATAGCATTGACACGAATGCCGTCTTTACCTAAATCGGCTGCCATTACACGAGTGGCTGCTTCTAGCGATGCTTTTGCTAAACACATTACATTGTAGTTAGGAATGGCACGTTCAGCACCTAAATAGCTCAATGTTAAAAGTGACGCATTTTCATTTAAGAACGGGCGAGCGGCTTGTGCCATTGCAACAAAGCTATAAGCACTGATATCGTGTGCAATACGGTATCCTTCACGAGTTGCTGCGTTTACATAATCGCCATCTAATTGATCACCCGGTGCAAATGCAATTGCGTGAACGAAACCATCAAATTTTTCCCAATGTTGGCTTAATGCCTGAAAGCACTCTGTAATGCTTTCATCTGTTGAAACATCTAATGGGAGAATAATGTCTGAACCAAATTCTTTAGCAAACTCTTCAACACGAGGTTTTAATTTATCATTTAAGTAGGTGAAAGCTAATTCTGCACCTTGTTGTTTCATTACATTTGCAATACCGTAAGCAATTGAACGGTTACTTGCTAAACCTGTTACTAAGATACGTTTGCCAGTTAAGATACCCATAAAAATTCCTCTATTTGTATTAATTGGGGGTCAAAATTTTGTCGATTATAGCGGATATAGTGAATATCGGCAAATGGAGTTGATGGCTCATCGGATCAGAAATCCCTTCTTTAAAAATCAAGAAGGGATTTTTCAAACGTTACGCTGTTGTTTGGGTAATAATATTTTGTTGGGGTTTGATTGCACCAGCTAATTTAGCCAATTCTTCCATACAGTTAATATGAATATATTTTCCCTGTACGGATATCATACCACTTTTTTGGAAGCGACCAAGTAAGCGGCTAATCGTTTCAATAGTAAGCCCTAAATAATTGCCAATATCGCCACGAGTCATAGTTAAGCGAAATTCTTTGGCTGAAAATCCGCGAGCAGAATAACGTTGGGAAAGATTATATAGGAAAGCGGCCAGCTTTTCTTCCGCATTCATTTTAGAGAGTAACAAGATCATTTCTTGATCGCTTTTAATTTCATTACTCATTAAACGCATAATTTGGTGACGGATTTTGGGCATTTTGCCTGCGAGATCATCTAAAATTTCAAACGGAATTTCGCAGATCATTGAAGTTTCTAAGGCTTGAGCATAGCCTTCGTGCTGCATATTGATAATGGCATCAAAACCAATTAAGTCTCCAGGCAGATGAAAGCCTGTAATTTGTTCCTCACCACTTTCACTTAATGTGTAGGCTTTTAATGTGCCAGAACGAATTGCATAAAGAGAGCGAAGTTCATCGCCAGATTTGAATATTACTTGGGATTTTTGGACTGGTTTTTTACGCTCAATAATATTATCAAGCTGTGTTAGCTCACTTTCATTTAGTGTAAAAGGTAAGCATAGCTGACTGATGCTACAATTCTGACAATGAATTGTGCAAGTATGGCGTCCGCTAATCTTCGATTCTGATACAATTTTCATATATTCAACCTTAGAAGATTAGAAAAATTTTTCTAAAATTTGATTTAGAGCAAAGTCTATCATCAAATTTAGAATGAAGCAAAGTTATAGTTTATTAGAAGAAAAGTTTAGCAACTTGAAACGCAGTAAAAAGAAAATATTGGTACATTTTCATTTTTGCGATCTACTTCAAATTTTTATTTTTAACAGTATGTTAGTATAACTTAACCCCATTAAGATAAGTCTAAAAGGAGATGATTATGTATAAACATATTTTAGTGGCCGTTGATCTTTCAGAAGAAAGTTTGGTATTAGTTCGAAAAGGTGCAGGATTAGCCGAAAAATGCGGAGCTAAATTATCACTTATTCACGTTGATGTTAATTTTGCTGACTTATATACAGGGTTGATTGATATTAATATGTCTTCTGTACAAGATGGTGCAATGGCAGAAACGAATTCCGCATTGGCAGAGTTAGCAACTAAAGTGGATTATCCTGTATCAGATTGTTTAAATGGCACTGGCGATTTTAGCCAAGTGCTGGAAGAAGCGGTAGAAAAACATAATGTAGATTTATTGATCACAGGTCACCATCAAGATTTTTGGAGCAAATTTATGTCCTCAACTCGTCAAGTAATGAATAATATTACGGTTGATATGTTAGTTGTTCCATTAGCCGATGAATAAATAGTGTAAATTTTTGCATAAAATGAACCGCTTGAAGGTTTGTCCTCTCTACAAGCGGTCATTTTTTAGCAAAATTTTGCAAAAATCCTTTAATTATCAAAAAATAAGCCGAACTTAACTAACAAAATAATATAAAAAATGTGTAAAATAGAGATAAATCAACGTTTATCTTCTATTTAAAAAGAGTATTTTAATGAAAACAACTTCAGAAATCAGACAATCTTTTTTAGCGTTTTTCGAAACTAAAGGACATACCATTGTACCTAGTAGCTCTCTTGTGCCTGAAAATGACCCAACATTGTTATTTACCAACGCAGGAATGAATCAATTCAAAGATGTTTTTCTTGGTTTAGAAAAACGTCCTTATACCCGAGCAACCACAGCTCAACGCTGTGTGCGTGCTGGCGGTAAACATAATGACTTAGAAAATGTAGGTTATACCGCTCGTCATCATACTTTCTTTGAGATGATGGGAAATTTCAGTTTTGGTGACTATTTCAAACAAGATGCAATCAAATTTGGCTGGGAATATTTAACGTCGCCACAATGGCTAGGCTTACCGAAAGAAAAATTGTACGTTACGGTTTATGAAACTGACGACGAAGCATACGATATTTGGCACAAAGAAGTTGGTGTTCCAACAGATCATATTATTCGTATTGGCGACAATAAAGGAGCGCCTTACGCTTCTGATAATTTCTGGGCAATGGGTGATACAGGTCCTTGCGGACCTTGTACCGAAATTTTCTACGATCACGGCCCAGAACATTGGGGTGGTTTGCCAGGCACGCCAGAAGAGGATGGTGATCGCTATATTGAAGTTTGGAATATCGTATTTATGCAGTTTAACCGTTTAGCAGATGGCACAATGGAAAAATTACCAAAGCCATCGGTAGATACAGGTATGGGCTTAGAGCGTATGACGGCGGTAATGCAACACGTAAACTCTAACTATGAAACCGATATTTTCCAAACGCTGATTAAAGAAACAGCAAATTTATTAAATGTACAAGATTTAGATAATAAATCACTACGTGTGATTGCCGACCATATTCGTGCTTGTTCATACTTAGTTGCTGATGGCGTTTTGCCATCTAACGAAGGGCGTGGTTATGTATTACGCCGTATTATTCGCAGAGCAGTACGCCATGGTAATTTATTAGGTGCTAAATCAGCATTCTTCTATCAATTAGTACCAATTTTAGCAAAAGTGATGGGAGATGCTGGTGAAGTTGTTGCACAAAAACTAGACCTTGTTCAAAAAGCCCTAAAAACGGAAGAAGAACAATTTGCACGTACATTAGAGCGTGGCTTAACGCTGTTAGAAGAGGCGTTAGCAAAAGTGGAAAATAACACACTTTCTGGTGATGTTGCATTTAAACTTTATGATACTTACGGATTTCCACTAGATTTAACGGCTGATGTTTGTCGTGAGCGAAATATTACTATTGATGAAAAAGGCTTTGAAGCGGAAATGACCGCTCAGCGTGAGCGTGCAAAAGCTAACAGTAATTTTGGCGTAGATTATAATAATGTCATCAAAATAGATGGCCAAACGAAGTTCTTAGGTTATGAACAAACAGCACATAATGCAAAAGTAGTGGGGCTATTCTGTAATGGAGTTGCCGTAGAAAAAATTGAATCAGGCGATGATGCGGTGGTGATTTTAGACCAAACGCCGTTTTATGCAGAATCAGGCGGTCAAATCGGCGATGCGGGTGAGATTAGCTCACCTCTCGGTTTATTCCAAGTGAATGACACTCAAAAATATGGACAGGTTTGGGGACATATCGGGAAGCTTAATGGCGGTGTTTTAGCGATTGGTGATGTGGTTTCTGCTTTAGTAAATGTTGAACGCCGTCAAGCTATTAGCTCAAACCATAGTGCTACCCACTTGCTTCATTCGGCACTTCGCCAAGTATTAGGGGAACACGTAGCACAAAAAGGATCGCTGGTATCTGATAGTAGCCTGCGTTTTGACTTCTCCCAGCCAGAGGCGATAACTAAAGCGGACTTAGAAGAAATAGAGCGTATTGTGAATGCGAAAATACGTGAAAATATTCAAGTTCAAATTGAAACAATGGGCATTGAACAAGCGAAAGAAAAAGGGGCAATGGCATTATTTGGCGAAAAATACGGCGATGTAGTGCGTGTAGTCGAAATGGGACCATTCTCAATTGAGTTATGTGGCGGCATACATATAAGACAAACAGGTGATATAGGCTTGTTCAAATTTGTCTCTGAAGGGGCTGTTGCGGCAGGTATTCGTCGTGTAGAAGCCGTAACAGGGGAAAATGCAATTATGTTACTGCACAGCCAGCAACAAGTATTAAACCAAATTGCTGATCTTCTTAAAGCAGATCAAGCCTCTATTGTTGAAAAAGTTCAACAACTACAAGATAAAGTCAAAAAAGCGGAGAAAGAGCTACAAAACTTAAAAGAAAAGCAAGCAACGCAAGCGGGTGGAGAATTGGCAAAATCTGCAAAACAGATCAATGGCGTAAATGTCATTGTTGAAAAATTGAATAATGTAGATAGCAAAGCACTCCGTATCATCGTAGATGACTTGAAAAATCAACTTGGTTCTGGCGTTATTGCTTTTGTAACCGAGGTAGAAGGTAAAGTAAATTTGATTGTAGGTGTAACTAAAGATTTAACCGCTAAACTGAATGCTGGAGAATTAGTTGGTTTAATGGCGGTTGAAGTTGGAGGAAAAGGTGGTGGCAGGGCAGATATGGCTATGGCAGGCGGCACTGAAACACAAAATATTCCTCAAGCACTAAAAGTTGCCCAAGAGTGGATTGCTCAAAAACTTTAAAAAAATAATAACAAGGCGAGATAAATTCGCCTTTAAACTTTACTCTAATGGAGTGATAACTTAGTAAGGAGACAATTATGCTTATTCTAACTCGTAAAATTGGGGAAGTTTTGCTCGTAGGGGATGATGTTGAGATTACGGTACTCAGCATACGAGGAAACCAAGTGAAGCTGGGTGTGAATGCACCGAAAGAGATTTCAGTACATCGCCAAGAAATTTATGAAAGGATTAAAGCCTCAAAAGAGGATAAATTTTAATTCATTAATTATAAGGATTTAAAATGAAAGTGATAATTCCTGTTGCAGGTCTTGGTACTCGTATGTTACCTGCAACAAAAGCAATTCCCAAAGAAATGCTTACCCTTGCCGACAAGCCGTTAATTCAATATATCATTAATGAATGTGTGGCAGCAGATTTTAAAGAAATTGTTCTAGTCACGCATTCCTCTAAGAACGCTATTGAAAACCACTTTGATACTTCTTTTGAATTAGAAACTATGCTTGAAAAGCGTGTTAAACGCCAGTTATTAGATGAAGTTCGTTCGATTATTCCAAAAGATGTGCGATTAATTCACGTTCGTCAAGGTCAAGCTAAAGGGTTAGGTCACGCTGTTTTATGTGGACGAGCGGTAGTGGGTAATGAGCCTTTTGCTGTTGTTTTGCCTGATGTTTTATTAGGTGATTTTACAGCTAACCAAAAAACAGAAAACTTAGCGGCTATGGTTAAACGTTTCAAGGAAACTGGCCATAGTCAGATTATGGTTGCACCTGTGCCAATTGAAAATGTAAGCAGTTACGGTGTGGCGGACTGTAATGGAATCAATATCCCGTTAGGCGGATCGGCACCTATTGCGAAAATGGTAGAAAAACCGAATGTGGAAGAAGCCCCGTCTAACTTAGCCGTTGTAGGACGTTATGTTTTCTCAGCCAATATTTGGGATTTATTAGAGCGAACACCTGTAGGCGTTGGTGATGAAATTCAGCTAACCGATGCGATTGATATGCTTATTCAGCAAGAAACGGTGGAGGCTTTCAATATGACAGGTCGTTCTTTTGACTGTGGTGATAAAGTAGGTTATATGCAAGCCTTTGTGGAGTACAGTTTAAACCACGATAAGTGCGGGAAAGCGTTTAAAACTTTTATTAAAGATTTAGCAAAATCACTGTAACTAAAAATTACTATGAATAATAGGCAGCATAGTGCTGTCTATTTTATTTGAATAATAATTCTTGCTCTAAATCTTCAATTGCTTTTATACATTTCATTTTTCGATATTCTGTTTCCACAATTTGATTTTGCAACGCCTGCCTCAAAATTTCACTGTCCTCATTATAATTTTTCTCCACTAACCAGCTCATTTTTTCATTCAATGCTCGTAATGCTTTGCGATATTCCTTCAAGCGGTTATGTGGTGAAAGACGATGAATGTTGGGCGAAAATTGAAAAGAAGGGCGGAATTTTGCAGCTTTTTTTTGTTCTGGCATTTTTTCAATCGCATTATTTAGGGTATCAAATTGCTTAATCAATTTATCAGCATAAAATTCACTGTATGAAATATCGTTTTGACCTAATAATAGTTCGGCTGTTTGTTCAATTTCAGTAAGAAAAAAGCTGACTAAGCCTGATTGTTTAGAGAAATAGGCAGAATTAAGGGTAATTTTTTGTTCAGAAAATGATGCCAAGACAGCTAAATTTTTTTTTATTTGAGCAAGGAAAAGGTGTTTTTGCATAGTTATAACTTTATCATCAATAGAGGCTATGCCATTTTATATTAACTTGCTACAAAAGCAATGCTGGGTTACAAGCGGTGGAAATTTTCTCATTTTTTGCAAGCTGAGCAAAAAACAAGCGAAAGGTTCTATTTTTGATTAAAATACAATCAGAATTGTAAAATGAATGAACTTTTTATGCATTTTATAATGCACAAAATAGAATTATAAAAAAGCCTTATTTTTCAATGAATTATGAAATTTTAAAATATGGAGTGATAATGAAGAAATTCTCTAAATGAAAAATTAGTCATTTAACTTATTGATTTATAAAGGGTATTTCTATGTATGGAAAAGGAACTAATCTATTGACATCAACTTTTGTTTTTGAGATTATGCTCACGCAAATAGTATGAGCCATTATAGCGAATACATTGTGATTTAGGGTGTTGCTCTATACCTTAAAGAGAGTAATAGCTTGTATATACAACATATAAAAATCTAAGGTGAAAATTATGAAAAAAACATTAGTTGCATTAGCAGTAACTGCATTCGCAGCATCTGCATCTGCGGTAACAGTTTATGAAGCAGAAGGTTCAAAAATTGATTTCTATGGTTCTGCTCGTGTGATTGTAGAGAACCAAACAACAAAAGAAAATGGCGTAAAAAAAGCTGATGAAGATAACGGCGACACGAAATTACGCAATCAAGGCACTCGTTTTGGTGTAAAAGTAAAGCACGCACTAAGTGATGATGGTTTTTACGCATTAGGTGAAGTGCAAGTTCGCTTCAAAAACAACCAAAACTCTGGCTTCGGTGATGCTTATGCACATAAAGCCTATGTAGGTTTAGGTCAAAAAGAGTTTGGTCAAGTTACTTTCGGTAAACAATCTGTGATTGCTGATGACGTAGGTTTAGCAAATGACTACGAATATGGTTTATTACGTGACTATGTACCAACTTCTAGCACCAGTGCAATTCGTTATGACTATCAAGGCATTGAAGGTTTAACATTAAGTGCTAACTACAACTTTGCTCAAAGCGAAGAAAATGACGGTAAAGCATTAGATGAAAAAATTAAAAACGGCTACGGTTTTGGTGCAGTTTACGAAGTAAATAACTGGATTTTCCAAGGTGCTTTCGGTCGCACACATTTCAAATCAAACTCAGCGGATAAAATTCGTGCAAACGCTTTTGATGCGGCAATCGGCTACAATCTAAGTGATGTTGCATTAGTAGGTGTTGATGGCGGTTACGAAGTGAAGAAAACGGGCTTAGTTAAAGATAGACAATACTACGTTGGCCCAATGGTTAAAGTTGACTTAACAGATAAATCATCTGTTTACGCTAACTATAGATATGGTAGTGCTAAAGATAACAGTAACAAGAAAACCAAATCTCACGGTTTCTTAGCAGGGACTGATTACAAATTCCACAAAAACGTAGTAGCTTTCGTTGAAGGTAAATATGTGACTACAAGAGACCACAATGTAGATGGTACTCGTTCAGGTAAAACAACAGAGAAAGCGATTGGTGTAGGTTTACGTGTAAACTGGTAATCGCTGATTGTAATATTGAACCCCTAACAACTAAAATTGTTAGGGGTTTTATTTTGCCAATATTTAAGAAAAAATGACCGCTTGTAAGAAAAAGAATTTCTTAATCGTTCTAGTATTTCATTATTTTTAGGATAGAATATAACCATTATTTTTAATATAAGAGGTGAAAAATGACAAAGGTGTATAACTTCAGTGCAGGGCCGGCAATGATGCCGAAAAAAGTGTTAGAAAAAGCACAAGAAGAATTATTAAATTGGCTGGAGCAAGGCACATCGGTAATGGAAGTGAGCCATCGTGGTAAATTATTTGTGGAATTGGCTGCCCAGTCTGAAGCTGATTTACGTAAACTTTATAATGTGCCCGAAAATTACCGTATTCTATTTTTACAGGGCGGAGCAAGAGGGCAATTTGCCGCTATTCCAATGAATCTTATTGGACAAAAAGGTAAAGCACTTTATTTAAACTCAGGGCATTGGTCGGCAACTGCTGCGAAAGAAGCTCGTCATTTTGCTGAAATTGATGAAATTAATATTTTAGAGACTGAACCACAATTAAAAGTAAATCGTTTAGATTTTAGCGATATTAGCGAACAATACGACTATGTGCATTACTGCACAAACGAAACCATTAGTGGTGTGGAAATTTTTGATATTCCCAATGTGGGTAACACGCCACTAGTGGCGGATATGTCATCAAATATTCTAGCCCGTGGCATTGATATTAGTAAGTTTGGCATAATCTATGCAGGTGCGCAGAAAAACCTAGGGCCAGCAGGGATTACGATTGTTATTATCCGTGATGATTTAATAGGTAAGGCACGTAAAGACACCCCATCTATTTGGAATTATGCAATACAGCGTGACGCTGATTCGATGATTAATACGCCACCAACATTTGCGTGGTATTTATGTTCATTGGTATTTAAACACTTATTGGCAGAGGGTGGATTAGAAGCAACTGAAGAGCGTAATTTAGCTAAAGCATCGCTATTGTATGATTATTTGGATAGCTCAACATTCTATTACAACACGGTAGCGAAAGAAAACCGTTCTTGGATGAATGTGACTTTCACTACAGGCAACGATGAGCTAAATGCAAAATTTGTGAGTGAAGCAACCGCTTGTGGCTTACAAGCGTTGAAAGGGCATAAAGTGCTAGGGGGAATGAGAGCCTCAATTTATAACGCAATGCCAATTGAAGGCGTTAAAGCATTGATTGAATTTATGAAAGCGTTTGAACAGCGTAATGCTTAAGCTGTTTACAAGCGGTTAAATTTATTTAATTTTTTGCAAAACTTTCTATTTTTTTAACCGCTTGTTGGGGTAGCTCAACAAGCGGTTAAAATTTTTCAATTTTTTGCAAATCTTATGATTTATCCATCGACTCAAAATCACGTTCGGTATGCCCTGTGTAGATCTGGCGAGGACGAACGATTTTGATATTGCCTTGTAGATACATCTCTTTCCAGTGTGCAATCCAGCCAACCGTTCTTGCTAAAGCAAACATTACCGTGAACATTGAAGTTGGAATACCAATCGCTTTTAATACGATACCAGAGTAGAAATCTACATTTGGATAAAGTTTATGCTCAATGAAGTAAGGATCGTTTAGTGCGATTTTTTCTAGCTCTAGTGCAACTTCAAATAATGGATTATCAATATTCAGCTCTTTTAATACTTCGTGGCAGGTTTCACGCATTACTTTCGCACGAGGATCGTAATTTTTATAGACGCGATGTCCAAAGCCCATCAAACGGAATGGGTCATTTTTATCTTTGGCTCGAGCGATAAATTCAGGAATCCTATCTACAGTACCAATTTCTTCTAACATATTAATACAAGCTTCGTTTGCACCGCCGTGTGCAGGCCCCCAAAGAGAGGCAATCCCTGCTGCAATACAGGCAAAAGGATTCGCACCAGAAGAGGCTGCCGTACGCACTGTTGAAGTAGAGGCATTTTGTTCGTGGTCGGCGTGTAAAATGAAAATTCTATCTAATGCACGTTCTAATACTGGATTGACTTCATAAGGCTCACAAGGGGTTGCAAACATCATATATAAGAAATTACCTGCATAAGATAAATTATTTTGTGGGAACATAAACGGCTGACCGATGGAGTATTTGTAACACATCGCAGCGAGAGTTGGAATTTTAGCTAATAATCGAATTGCAGTAAGTTCACGGTGCGCTTGGTTATTAACATCAATGGAGTCGTGATAGAAAGCCGCTAATGCACCACTTACACCACACATTACCGCCATAGGGTGAGAATCTCGGCGGAAACCAGAGAAGAACTTAGTGAGCTGTTCGTGTACTAACGTGTGTTTTTTGATAAGCTGAATAAAGTCATTATATTCTTCTTTGGTAGGGCGTTCCCCAAATAAGAGCATATAGCTTACTTCTAAGTAGTCAGAATTTTTTGCCAGTTGATTAATCGGATAGCCGCGATAGAGTAAAATACCTTTGTCGCCATCTACATAAGTAATGCTTGATTCACAAACGGCCGTTGAAACTAAGCCAGGGTCGTAAGCGAACAATTTATGTTTTGAAAAAGGTTTAATATCAACGTTTTGATACCCTAGTGAGCCTTTTTTCATAGCAAGTTCAATTTTTTCACCTGTTTCTAGTGTTAATGTTACTGCTGACATACATACTCCTTTTCTAATTTTAGCTTCCCAATAAACTAGATTATTTTTAACAGAATAACAATATTTTTTTATAATTCATTTACAAAATGTGCGATGGATCACAAATCTTTTCTTAGAGAACTTTCTTTATTTACATTTACAGATTTCCTGTTTATAGTTGATTTGTTATTCAATCATAAACATTTATTTTTCGTCACGACAAGGGGGAGAAAATGCAAACACAAGTCCAAATTCCACAAGGCGAAACCATTCAACTAAATCAAGACGGCTCATTGCAAGTGCCTGATAATCCTATTATCCCATTCATTGAAGGTGATGGTATCGGCGTTGATGTCACCCCTGCAATGAAAGCAGTATTAGATGCTGCCGTTGAAAAAGCTTATCAAGGCAAGCGTAAAATTGCTTGGATGGAAATTTATGCTGGTGAGAAAGCAAATGAACGCTATGGTGAAAATACTTGGCTTCCAGATGAAACACTCGATCTCATTCGTCAATATCACGTTGCAATTAAAGGCCCTTTAATGACACCTGTCGGCGGTGGTATTCGTTCTTTAAATGTAGCAATGCGTCAAGGGTTAGATTTATATAACTGCTTACGCCCAATTCGTTATTACGACGGTACACCTAGCCCAGTTAAACAGCCTGAATTAATTGATATGGTGATTTTCCGTGAAAATTCTGAAGATATTTACGCTGGTGTAGAGTGGGTGGCAGGCTCCCCTGAAGCGAATAAAGTGATTGAATTTTTACAACAAGAAATGGGCGTAAAAAAAATCCGCTTTACTGAAGATTGCGGTATCGGCATTAAACCTGTTTCTAAGCAAGGTACGCAACGCTTAGTGCGTGCAGCATTGCAATATGTGATTGATAATAATCGTAAATCACTTACCCTTGTGCATAAAGGTAATATTATGAAATTTACCGAAGGGGCATTTAAAGAGTGGGGCTATCAAGTGGCGGAAGAATTTGGTGCAAAATTAATTCATAAAGGCCCTTGGATGAGTTTAGCTCACCCCAAAACTGGCGAGGAAATCATTATTAAAGACTGCATTGCTGACGCATTCTTACAAGAAATTTTATTACACCCAGCAGAATATGATGTAATCGCAACCCTTAACTTAAATGGCGACTATATTTCTGACGCATTAGCGGCTCAAGTTGGCGGCATTGGTATTTCTCCAGGAGCGAATATTGGTTTTGATAGTGCAATTTTTGAAGCTACGCACGGCACCGCTCCCAAAATTGCAGGGCATAATAAAGGTAACCCAGGGTCATTAATTTTAAGTGGTGAAATGATGTTACGCCATTTAGGCTGGGTTGAAGCAGCAGATTTAGTCGTTAAAGCTGTCTCTAAAACGATTATGGATAAAACCGTCACCTTTGATTTTGCAGAAATGTTAGAGGGTGCAACATTACGCTCAACATCAGAGTTTGCACAAGATATTATTGCAAATATGTAATTCAAGGAAGGATAAGGAGTAATTTATGGCAAATTTTATAGAAAACTATCAACAGCAGGTTGATGAGCGTGCAAAGTTGGGGGTTGTGCCACAGCCATTAACGGCAGAGCAAACCGCACAGTTAGTTGAGCTGCTTAAAAATCCACCAGAGGAACAAGCGGTCTTTTTATTGGAACTTTTTGAAAATCGTATTCCAGCGGGTGTTGATGAAGCCGCTTATGTTAAAGCGGCATTTCTAGCTGATCTTGTAAAGGGCACCACTTCATCGCCACTTATTTCGCCCACTCACGCCGTGAAATTATTAGGCACAATGCAGGGAGGATATAATATTGAAACCTTGCTTTTAGCATTAGATAAACCTGAACTAGCACCTGTTGCGGTAGAGGCTTTATCTAAAACTTTATTGATGTTTGATAATTTCCATGATGTGCAGGAAAAAGCAGAACGTGGCAATGCATTTGCAAAACAAGTTTTAGCATCGTGGGCAAATGCAGATTGGTTTACCTCTCGCCCTAAACTTGCTGAAAAATTGACTGTGACGGTGTTTAAGGTAACAGGTGAAACAAATACAGACGATCTTTCTCCAGCCCAAGATGCTTGGTCTCGCCCTGATATTCCACTTCACGCTCAAGCAATGCTTAAAAATGAACGTGATGGTATTTTCCCTGATGATAATGGGCAAGTTGGTCCAGTAAAACAGTTAGAAGCATTGAAGGAAAAAGGTTTTCCACTGGCTTATGTAGGGGATGTTGTAGGCACTGGCTCATCTCGTAAATCTGCGACTAACTCTGTTCTTTGGTTTATGGGGGAAGATATTCCGTATATCCCCAATAAACGTGCAGGTGGTATCGTATTAGGTGGTAAAATTGCCCCGATTTTCTTTAATACACTTGAAGACGCTGGTTCTTTACCTATCGAGGTGGATGTTACGCAACTTAATATGGGTGATGTGATCGATATTTACCCTTACGAGGGTAAAATTTGTAAGCACAATTCTGATGAGGTATTGGCTGAGTTTGAATTAAAAACCGATGTATTATTGGATGAAGTCCGTGCAGGCGGTCGAATTCCACTCATTATTGGACGAGGTTTAACCCACAAAGCAAGAGTGGCACTTGGTCTGCCCGAAAGTGAGATATTTATCAAACCGCAAGCTGTTTCAGACAGCGATAAAGGCTATACACTTGCCCAGAAAATGGTTGGGCGTGCTTGTGGGGTTGAGGGGGTTCGCCCAGGTCAATATTGTGAACCGAGAATGACCTCTGTTGGCTCTCAAGATACCACAGGCCCAATGACAAGAGATGAGCTAAAAGATTTAGCTTGCTTAGGCTTCTCGGCTGATTTAGTTATGCAGTCATTTTGCCATACCGCGGCTTATCCAAAACCAGTTGATGTAGTCACACACCATACATTACCTGATTTTATTATGAATCGTGGTGGCGTTTCACTTCGTCCAGGCGATGGTGTTATCCACTCTTGGTTAAACCGTATGTTATTGCCTGATACGGTTGGTACAGGTGGCGATTCTCATACTCGTTTCCCAATCGGGATTTCATTCCCTGCAGGTTCTGGTTTAGTCGCATTTGCAGCCGCAACTGGCGTGATGCCGTTAGATATGCCAGAATCCGTTTTAGTCCGTTTTTCAGGCACAATGCAACCAGGTATTACACTACGCGATTTAGTTCACGCGATTCCCTATTATGCAATTAAGCAAGGGTTATTAACCGTTGAGAAAAAAGGTAAGAAAAACATTTTCTCTGGGCGTATTCTTGAAATCGAGGGTTTAGAAGATTTAAAAATCGAACAAGCCTTTGAGCTATCCGACGCTTCTGCAGAGCGTTCTGCAGCAGCTTGTACTATCAAACTGAATAAAGAACCCATCATTGAATATCTAAACTCTAACATTACGCTATTAAAATGGATGATCGCAGAAGGTTATGATGATAAACGTACTCTTGAGCGTCGTATTGCTAATATGCAAGCGTGGTTAGATAATCCGCTGTTATTAGAAGCGGATGAAAATGCAGAATATGCGGCAATTATTGATATCAACCTAGATGAAATTAACGAGCCGATTGTATGTGTGCCAAATGATCCAGATGATGCTCGCCTGCTTTCTGAAGTGCAAGGCGATACCATTGATGAAGTCTTTATCGGTTCTTGTATGACCAATATCGGACATTTCCGTGCGGCAGGTAAATTGCTAAGCCAAGAGAAAGGGGAGTTACCGACTAAACTCTGGATTGCACCGCCAACGAAAATGGACGCCGCTTTATTGACCGAGGAAGGTTATTACAGTATCTATGGTAAAAGTGGGGCAAGGGTTGAAATGCCAGGCTGCTCGCTCTGTATGGGCAACCAAGCCCGCGTTGCGAATAATGCAAATGTGGTTTCAACCTCAACCCGAAACTTCCCGAACCGTTTAGGGCAAGGTGCAAATGTGTATTTAGCCTCAGCGGAATTGGCGGCAGTTTCTGCCTTGTTAGGTAAATTACCTACACCAGAAGAGTATCTTGGTTATGTAAACGGTCTGCAAAAAGACAAAGACGACATCTATCGCTATATGAACTTTGACCAAATCAGCAGTTATGTGAAAAAAGCGGATAATGTGATTGTGCAAGTAGCTGTTTAATTATACAAACAGAACCTTTGCTTTTTTAATCAGCACGTTATTTTTTGAAATAAGATAATGTGCTGATTTTTTATGCGCCATTTACAAGCGGTCTAAATGTCTTTATTTTTTGCAAATTTCAATAAAAAAACAACCGCTTGCAGTTGCAACTTTCCACTTAATCCAGTAAATTCCAAACAATTTTCACCTTTAAAAGGCACATTAAATGAATACAGCATTAGAAAAAGGCAAATTTGTTTACCTCGATAAACCCCAAAATACGATTACCACTGCAGCCCACTGGGGGGCGTTGAATGTGACGGTGGAAAATGGAAAAGTGATTAAATCGGAGGGCAGTTTAGCGAAAAATCATCAAAATGAACTGCAAGATGTAGTCGCTGACCAACTTTATAGCCCTGTGCGTGTGAAATATCCGATGGTGCGTAAAGGTTACTTGGATGGCACCCCAGACACCACTTTGCGTGGACGTGATGAATGGGTTAGAGTCTCTTGGGATAAAGCCTTTGAGCTGATTTCAACCGAGATCGAACGTGTACGGCGAGATTATGGTAGCGAATCCATTTTTGGTGGTTCTTACGGTTGGTATAGTTGTGGGGCATTACACGCCTCTCGCACGCTATTACAGCGTTATTTAAATGTAACTGGCGGTTTTATCAACACCAAAGGGGATTATTCTACAGGTGCCGTTCAAGTAATTATGCCTTATGTGTTGGGCAATATTGAAGTTTACGCCCAGCAAACCAGCTGGCACACTATTGTTGAAAATACGGAATTATTGGTCATTTGGTCATCGAATCCGCTCAATACGCTACGCATTGCGTGGACTTCCGCTGAGCCCGAAGGAATTGATTATCTGGCTAAATTAAAAGCAAAAGGCAAGCGAATTATCTGTATTGACCCAGTAAAAAGTGAAACCTGCCAATTTTTAAATGCCGAATGGTTGCCAATTAACACAGGAACGGATGTTGCTTTAATGTTGGGCATCGCTCATACCTTAATCACTGAAAACAAGCACGATCACGACTTTTTAACCAAATATACCGTAGGTTTCGAGCCATTTAGCGACTATGTACTTGGTAAAACGGACAATCATCCTAAAACGGCTCAATGGGCAAGCCAAATTTGTGGCATTCCTGCAGACACAATCCAAGCATTAGCCCACGCTTTTGTTGAAAACCGCACGATGCTGATGGCGGGTTGGGGCTTGCAACGCCTACAGCACGGCGAGCAAAGTCATTGGGCGTTAGTGACATTAGCCGCAATGCTTGGACAAATCGGCTTACCTGGTGGTGGCTTCGGGCTGAATTATCGCTATTCAACAGACGGTTTAAACACCCATTCAGGTGTGCGGATTGGTTCGATTAACGCAGGCAAACCAAACCCAGCAATGCCATTTTTCCCTGTTGCTCGCATTGCCGATGCGTTGCTCAAGCCAAATCAACCCTTTGAGTACAATGGACAAACATTTCATTACCCAAATATCAAATTAGTCTATTGGGCAGGAGGCAATCCATTTGTTCATCATCCGGACACCAACTATTTAGTGAAAGCGTGGCAACAGCCTGAAACGGTGATTGTAAATGAATGCTATTGGACGCCAACGGCCCGAATGGCAGATATTGTGTTGCCTGCCACCACGAGTTACGAACGCAACGACGTCACGGTTTCTGGTGATTATGTGGTGAAAAATATCATTCCGATGAAGCAAGTTGTGCCACCGCAATTTGAAGCGAAAAACGACTATGATATTTTTGCAGAACTAGCGAAACGAGCAGGCAAAGAAGCTGAATTTACCGAAGGTAAAAGCGAAATGGAGTGGCTGCAAGCGTTCTACCAAATTGCCTTTGAAGCAGCAGAAAAAATGAATAATCCCTTACCAACATTTGATGAATTTTGGGCAGAGAACAAAGTGCTCAGTTTTGATACTGAAAATAAAAATAGCTTTGTTCGCTATCAAGATTATCGTCACGACCCGATTAAGCACAAACTCGCCACGCCATCAGGCAAAATTGAGATTTTTTCTGAAACTGTCGCAAAAATGAATTATGACGATTGCAAAGGGCATCCAACGTGGTTTGAACATCAAGAATATTCAGGCAAAACCACGACAGCAGAACCGCTGGCGTTAGTCACACCACACATTAAATATCGTCTGCATAGCCAGCTTGCGTACTCTTCTCTCCGCCAATATTACGAAGTCAATGGCAGAGAACCCTTGCTTATTCATACCCAAGATGCCGCTGCACGAGGCATTACAAGCGGTGATATTGTGCGAATTTTTAACAAACGAGGGCAAGTACTGGCTGGAGCGGTGGTAACAGATGGCATTATGCCAGGCACGGTTGCTCTTTACGAAGGCGGTTGGTACGACCCACAAGATCTTGGCTCAACATCACCACTTTGCAAAAACGGCAACCCGAATGTGCTGACTAGAAACGACGGTTCGTCCAAGCTCGGGCAGGGCAACGCCCCAAACACCACCACGGTGCAAGTCGAGAAGTTTGAGGGAGAAGCCCCGAAAGTGACGGTGTTTGAAGCACCTAGCTTTATTACGCTCTAAATAACCTACAAGCGGTGATTTTTTGTAAAATTTTTGCAAAATTTCACCGCTTGTAAGCTCTCACAATATGATATAGTAAATTATTTATCACTCTCTCTATTTAAATTTATGAAAAACAAATTTATTACCCTTGCTGCATTAAGCGGTTTATTTACCGTGGCGTTTGGGGCTATTGCCAGCCACGCATTATCAGCCCAATTAGTAGAACCCAAAGCATTAGGTTGGATTGATACAGGCATTAAATACCAAATGTTCCACACTCTTGCCATTTTTGCCTTGGGCTTATTCCAAATTGCCAATGCTTCGCAAAATTCGCCCGCTTGTAGAGCAAAAGCCTTTAATATAATTGGCGATAGTTGGGCGTTAGGAATTTTATTATTTAGCGGAAACCTCTATCTATTAGCCTTGGGAATACCAACAATCCATTGGCTAACGCCAATTGGTGGGCTGAGCTTTATGCTTGGCTGGGTGGTGTTAATTTATATCAGCGTGAGACGTCGAAATGTTCAATAAATTAGCCCTATATTGCCGTGCTGGTTTTGAAAAAGAAGTGGCTGGAGAAATTAGCGATAAAGCCGCTCAACTTGGCATTTTTGGTTTTGCTAACCTCAAAGAAAACAGCGGTTATGTGATTTTTGAATGCTACCAAGCAGGGGAGGCGGATAAATTAGCTCAACAGTTAAAATTCGAGCAATTGATCTTTATTCGCCAAATGGTCGTGGTGGGGGATTTGCTGCAAAACTTACCCGAAAATGATCGAATTTCGCCGATCTTGGCACAATATGCAGAGTTAAATCCTCGCAACAGTTCGGACGTTTTAGTGGAAACGCCAGACACCAATGAAGCCAAAGAATTATTAACGTTCTGCCGAAAATTCACCGTACCGTTGCGTTCTGCATTGAAAAAACAAGGCTGGCTTGGCAAAGCTGAAACGGCAAAGGGTAGTGTCAGCTTGCATATTCTGTTTGTTCGCTCAGGAGCTTGTTATGTGGGATATGCTTATAATCACAATAAATCGCCGTTTTTTATGGGCATTCCTCGCTTAAAATTTCCTGTCGATGCACCGAGCCGCTCAACACTGAAATTGGAAGAAGCTATCTTAACGTTTATCCCACCAGCGGAAGAGAAAAAACGTTTTAATGATACGATGACAGGAGTAGATCTTGGTGCTTGCCCAGGCGGTTGGACGTATCAACTGGTGAAGCGTGGTGTATTTGTGTATGCGGTCGATCACGGCAAAATGGCAGCCAGTTTGCACGATACAGGACGAATTGAACATTGCCCTGAAGATGGTTTTAAATTCCAGCCACCAAAACGTAAATCTGTAGATTGGCTAGTTTGCGATATGGTCGAACAACCGATTCGGATTGCTAAATTAATCGCAAAATGGCTAATTAACGGCTGGTGTCGAGAAACCATTTTTAATCTAAAACTGCCGATGAAAAAACGTTATCAAGAAGTGCAGCTGTGCCTAAACTTTTTGGAAGAGGAACTCACAAAGCAAGGGTTTTGGTTCAGCATTCAAGCAAAGCATTTATACCACGATAGAGAAGAAATCACCGTACACATTGCGGTGCTAGGAAAATCGGAAAGGCATCATTAGAAAAATAACCTACAAGCGGTAAAATTTACACAATTTTTTGCAAATTTCTTGTAAAATCAGACCGCTTATTATTGTCGTACACACATAACAAAAAAGGAAAAAAGATGGCATTAAAAATTGGAATCGTAGGGGCTGGTGGCAGAATGGGACGCCAATTAATTCAAGCCGTTCATAATGCAGAGGACGTTGAATTAGGTGCTGCTTTTGAGCGTAAAGGCTCATCATTAGTTGGTAGCGATGCAGGTGAACTAGCTGGTGTTGGTGCGTTAGGCATTATGGTGTCTGACGATGTAGCAAAAAACGTGGCGAATTTTGATTTGTTAATTGATTTCACCCGCCCTGAAGGAACCTTAGAACACATCGCAATTTGCGTTGAAAATAAAAAGCAGATGGTGATTGGTACAACAGGTTTTGATGATGCAGGCAAAGAGGCAATTAAAGCGGCGTCTAACAAAATCGGTATCGTGTTTGCTTCAAACTACAGCGTGGGCGTAAATTTAGTGTTCAAACTGTTAGAAAAAGCAGCGAAAGTAATGGGGGATTATTGCGACATCGAAGTGATTGAAGCACATCATCGCCACAAAGTGGACGCTCCATCTGGCACGGCATTATCAATGGGGGAACATATTGCGAAAACTCTTGGACGTGATTTAAAAACGCACGGTGTTTTTGAGCGTAATGGTATTACTGGCGAACGTAAACGTGATGAAATTGGCTTTGCCACCATTCGTGCAGGCGATGTAGTGGGCGAGCATAGCGTTTGGTTTGCTGATGAGGGAGAGCGTGTAGAGATTGCCCATAAAGCCTCTAGCCGTATGACATTTGCTAATGGTGCAGTGCGTGCTGCAAAATGGTTAAGCACCAAACAAAATGGCTTATTTGATATGACCGATGTACTTGATTTAAACAATTTATAATTGAAGGATAATAAAAATGACAACGTTCAATAATATTGAAACCACATTAGTACAAATTGGTAACCGCACCGACCCAAGAACAGGGGCGGTTGCAATGCCAATTATTTTATCGACTGCTTATGGGCGTGATGGGCTAGGCGAATCAACTGGCTGGGATTACACCCGCACCAAAAACCCAACCCGTGCCGTGTTAGAGCAGGGCATCGCTGATTTAGAAGGTGGCGATGCAGGCTTTGCAATGGCATCGGGAATGGCAGCAATTCAGCTAATTATGTCTTTATTTAAAGGCTCTGATGAATGGATTATTTCAAGCGATGTATATGGTGGATCATACCGCTTGTTCGATTTTAGCCATAAAAATCACCATACATTAAAGCCTGTTTATGTAAACACCGCAGATTTAGCCGCGATTGAAGCCGCAATTACACCCAATACCAAAGCGATTTTTGTTGAAACGCCATCTAATCCATTAATGGAAGAGTGTGATGTTGCTGCAATTTCTAAAATTGCAAAAAAACACAATTTAATGTTAATTGTAGATAATACATTTTTAACACCCGTATTGTTCCGCCCAATTGAATATGGTGCTGATATTGTTGTGCATAGTGCAACCAAATATCTTTCTGGCCACAATGATGTATTAGCGGGTTTAATTGTGGCAAAAGACTCTGAAGCCACTAAAGTAAATGGTCAAAACTTAACAGAGCGTTTATTCTATTTCCAAAACTGTGCAGGTGCAGTGCTTTCGCCATTTGATTCATACCTTGCGGTGCGTGGAATGAAAACTTTGGCATTACGAATGGAGCGTCATCAAGCTAATGCAACAGAATTAGCCGCATTTTTAGCCGAGCAACCTGAAATTGACAGCGTATTATATTCAGGTAAAAGCGGTATGTTATCTTTCCGCTTACAAAAAGAAGAATGGGTACCTAAATTCCTTAAAGCAATTAAATTAATCACTTTTGCGGAAAGTTTAGGCGGTGCAGAGAGTTTCATTACTTATCCAGCAACCCAAACCCATATGGATATTCCAGAATCAGAACGTATTGCTCGTGGTATTACCAACACCTTATTGCGTTTCTCCGTTGGTTTAGAACATATTGAAGATATTAAAATGGATTTACTACAAGCATTTAAGCAATTAAGCTAAATCCCAACAAAAAATACAAGCGGTCATTTTTGTAAAAATATGTGCAAATATGATCGTTTTTTAGAACTATAAATAAAAGGAAGGTAGTTTAGTAGTTTTTATAGAATAATTCGTTACCTTTATTATTTATTTAACATAATGTGAATTATGCGAAATTACTAAAATAGTAAAAACATTAATCAAGCTATCATTATCTAGATACAGCCTCAGTTTTGTTGTACTCGCAAGCTCCGTGCTACTTTTTACTTGGTGATTTTTTGAAGTCGTGCTGGGCTTCTTGTAGTCTTTTTTGAACTTCATTATAATGATTTCTTGTAGAAAGAGCATAAAATGCTCTAACTGTTCTAACCTCTTATCTGTTTCCTCTTTTGACTCAAAACGCTTTTGCTTAAAACGAACTTCTATTGAATCTACACCAATATAGATTCTATGTTCCTGCATTTTAAGTAGTCGGACAGTTTCAAAAAAATGTTGGGGAGTGATGTGGGAAAGGGGTTATATCTGCCATAGTTTTGCTTGAAAACATTATTTGGTATTTGTTTTAGCAACATACAAGGAATGTATTTTTAAAGCCTCTAGCATTTCTGAATTAGGCTCTTTAGGATTTTCTAAACACTCAAGAATTCGCATTCGATCTTCAAGAGAAAGATTTAGAACAAGATTCGAACTCTTCTCTACTTTTTCCATTTTAATTATCTCATTAGATGACTTTCGCATAACCTGTAGGCCATTATGCGAATTTTTATTGAGGGTTATTATTTTGGGTTTATTCTCATTTTGTAATAAATACTTTCCATTTTAAACTAAGTTATGTTAGGCTTTAGCAACTTAAAATGACATAAGGAATTTGCCAAATGAATAGCATATTAGATAAAAAAATCAAATCTACTGCAATCCCATCATTATTATGTGATTTTTACAAAACCTTGCACAGAATACAATATCCAGAAGGTTCACAATTTTTATATAGCACCTTTACACCTCGTAGTAATGCAAAGGCTCCATTTCTGCATCGTATTGTTTCATTTGGTTTTCAAGCCTTTATTATGAAATACTTAATTCATTATTTTAATGATAATTTTTTCTCTCGTTCAGAATCTGAAGTTGTGACTGAATACACGAAATTTATTGCAGATACATTACACATTGAAGATTCTGGCGAACATATCGCACAATTACATCAATTAGGTTATTTGCCAATTAGAATTAAAGCTATTCCTGAAGGTAAATCAGTGGCAATTAAAGTGCCGATGATGACTATTGAAAACACGCATCCTGATTTCTTTTGGCTTACCAATTATTTGGAAACGTTGATTAATGTTTCGTTATGGCAGCCGATAACATCAGCCTCTATTGCTTTTGCTTATCGTAAAACATTAATGCAGTTTTCCGAGCAAACCTGCGATGATCATCGCCATCTACCCTTCCAATCGCACGATTTTTCAATGCGTGGAATGAGTTCATTAGAATCAGCTGAAACCTCTGGAGCTGGGCATTTAACCTCATTTTTAGGTACAGATACCATTCCTGCCATTTCATTTGTGGAAGCCTATTATGGCTCTAAAAATTTAATCGGTACATCAATTCCAGCTTCCGAGCATTCTGTAATGAGTTCGCACGGGGTTGATGAATTGCCAACCTTCCGCTATTTAATGAATAAATATCCGAATAATATGCTCTCTATTGTAGCGGATACTACCGATTTTTGGCATAACATCACGGTAAATCTGCCATTACTCAAAGAGGAAATTTTAGCTCGTCCAGAATCAGCAAAAGTTGTTATTCGCCCTGATAGTGGCGACTTTTTTACCATTATTTGTGGCGATGTTACCGCTGGAACCGAACACGAACGCAAAGGATTAATTGAGTGTTTATGGGATATTTTCGGTGGAACAATCAATAACAAAGGCTATAAAGTGCTTAATTCGCATATTGGGGCTATTTATGGCGATGGTGTAACCTATGAAAAAATGGTTAAAATTTTGGAGGGATTGGAAGCGAAAGGTTTTGCTTCAAGCAATATTGTATTTGGTGTTGGGGCTCAAACCTATCAACGCAATACAAGAGATACGCTTGGTTTTGCGATTAAAGCGACTTCCATCACCATTAATGGCGCTGAGAAAGCTATTTTCAAAGATCCAAAAACCGATGATGGCTTGAAAAAATCGCAAAAAGGCCGAGTAAAGGTAACGACTTTAGAGAGTTATATCGATGGTTTAACTGCCCTAGATGATTGTTCTGATGATCTTTTAGAAGTGATTTTTGAAAATGGTAAATTGGTTAAAGAAACTAATTTTGATGAAATTCGTCAAAATATTGCTGAACAGTTCTAGTTAAAATAAGCGGTTGAATTTTATAAAAATTTTGCCAAAAATTTAGAAAATCCAACCGCTTGTTATTTTATATTACTTCGTTAAATCAATACGATACACCGCAAAGCCTGTTTCATCGTTTTCGACATATTCCATCGGATATTGTGCATTCTCTTTAATAAAGGCTTTTGCTTTTTCCGTCGGCGAGGTTTCAACGCGGATATCCAGTTTTACGGTTGAGTTGATTGATGCAATTCGCCAGTTGTTATCGGCTTTTGGACTTACTTGTCCGTGAGCTTTACTTTCAGAAGTAATGTAGTTTGCTAGCACTTGGCGGTTTTCATCAGGGGCTGCAAAAACAATATGTTTTTCGCCCGTCCCTGGGAATTTAGCACCATAAGCTCGGTAGTTGTTTGTGGCAATTAAGAACTCTTGGTTTGGGGCAACTGGTTTATCTTCAAAAGTTAGATTAATTACACGGTGAGCGTTTTCATTAATTAACTTGCAATCGCCGTCATAACGGGCTGGTTGCGTTAAGTCAAATTGATAATTTACGCCATCAATCACATCAAAATTGTAGGTGCGGAAGCCTGTCCAATCTAGTAGATGTTGTGGTTTATCGCTCGTTGTATCAATTTGTTTGAACATACCTGCACTACATTCTAACCACTCTTTTAATTCTGTGCCGCTTACTTTAACAACCACTAACGTATTTGGATAAAGGTATAAATCTGCCGCATTACGGAAAGTTAATTTGCCTTTATCAACTTCAGTATAGCCCGTTGGATCATTTTTACGACCCCCCGCTTTAAATGGTGCGCCTGCACTTAAAACGGGTAATCCTGCAAGTTCAGGTAAGCCTTTAACGACATTTTCAACATAAGCTTTTTGTGCTTGGTTTACAATTTGGATTGTTGGATCATCTTGAATTAAGGCAAGGTAGCTGTACATATTATCTGTGGCTGTGCCAATCGGCTGAGCAACAAATTTACGGGTCTCTTCGTGTGTTTCTTTTAATAACGCTGCAATTTCTGGGTGATTTTCAACCGTAGATTTTTTCGCTTCAGCATCATAAATTGGACGTAGTTCTGCCCTGCCATCTACAACGCTCCATTTACCATTGTGTTGAGCTAAACTTAAATCAATCACGCTGATATTATTTGCCCAATAACCAGCCATACTTTGTGCTACACCTTTCATTGTGCCTTTTGCAATATCAGCATTTGGTGATGTGGCAAATTCTTTATTTGGGAACAGGCGGTGTGCGTGTCCAAAAATCACTGCATCAATACCTTTTACATCAGCAAGGTAAAAGGCGGCATTTTCTGCACCTTCTTGATAAGGTTCGTCAGATGGGCCTGTGTGAGCAAGGGCAACAATCACATCAGCACCCGCCTCTTTGAGAAGAGGAATATATTTTTGTGCTGTTTTGACAATATCTCGTGCTTCTACTTTGCCTTCAAGATTCGCTTTATCCCAAATCATTATTTGCGGTGGTACAAAGCCAATGTAGCCGATTTTGATCGTTTGCTCCATACCCTTTTCGTCAATGACTTTTTTCTCTTGAATATCATAAGGCTTGAAAAAAGGTTCATCTGTTCCAGGTTTAACAATGTTGGCATTAACAATGGGGAATTTTGCTTGTTTGATGGCATTGTCTAAATAAGCTAAACCATAGTTAAATTCGTGATTACCTAATGTGCCTGCATCATATTGCATCGCATTTAATGCCATAATTGAAGGCTCTGCTCTGCCCTCTTTTGAACCTTTGCTAGATTGGTAATCTGCAATTGGATTGCCTTGAATTAAATCACCATTATCAACTAGAATGCTGTTTTTCACTTCCTCTCTTGCTTGTTTGATGAGCGTTGCTGCACGAGTAAAGCCAAATTTTTCAGTTGGGGCGTCTTTGTAATAGTCAAAGTCTGTTAAATAACTGTGAATATCTGTTGTTGCAATGACACGTAATGCTGCTTTGCGTTGGGCATTTGCAAAAGCAGAGGGGGTTGTAGCTAATACCAATATTGCACTTGTACCGAGTTGAATAAACTTGCGTCTTTTAAGCATAAATAAATCTCCGAATGAAATAAAATTGTCAGTTGCAATATATTCTAGAAAAATAACCGCTTGTTTACTATATTTTTTTGTATTTATACTCTGTTATATCAAATTTTAAACACATTTTTGCCTTTCTTTTCACTTCAAGGATTTATTTTAGCAGCTGAAAGGTGTATCCTTTGTGGCTGAATGTACAAATAGAAATTTTTGTATTTTATTCAAAGTCATTTCATAAAATAAGGTAATTTCACCATGTCTAAAAACTTAATCTTAATCCTTAACTGTGGTAGTTCATCTCTTAAATTCGCTATTTTAGATCCTAAAACGGGTGATGAGAAATTATCAGGCCTTGCTGAGGCATTTAATTTAGACGATGCTCGTATCAAGTGGAAGTTAAATGGAGAGAAAGGTAACGCTGATTTAGGTGCAGGTGCAGCACATAGTGAAGCACTTACATTTATTGCTGAAAAATTATTATCAGATGAATTAAAAGCAAACATTGGCGCAATTGGTCATCGTATCGTTCACGGTGGCGAGAAATTTACTTCTTCTGTTGTAATTACCGATGAAGTCATTAAAGGTATTGAAGAGGCAGTTCAATTTGCTCCATTACATAACCCGGCTCATTTAATCGGTATTGAAGAATCTTTTCGTATTTTCCCTGAATTAAAAGATAAGAATGTGGCTGTTTTTGATACTGCTTTCCATCAAACTATGCCTGAGCACGCTTTCTTATATGCCCTTCCATATAAATTCTATAAAGAAAATGGTATCCGTCGCTACGGCTTTCACGGCACAAGCCATTTCTACATTACCTCACAAGTGGCTGAGCTGGTGGGTAAATCAGTTGAACAAACCAACGCCATTATTTGTCATTTAGGCAACGGCGGTTCTGTTTCTGTAGTGCGTAACGGTCAATGTATTGATACCTCAATGGGGTTAACGCCGCTGGAAGGTTTAGTAATGGGGACACGTTCAGGTGATATCGACCCCGCCATTATTTCTTTCTTATACAATAACTTAGGTATGTCAATGGAAGAAATTGATACTACTCTAGTTAAAAAATCAGGGCTTTTAGGTTTAACTGAGGTAACAAGTGACTGTCGTTATGCTGAAGATAATTATGATGATGCAAGCAAACCAGAAGCGAAACGAGCGTTAGATGTGTTCAGCTACCGTTTAGCAAAATATATTGGTTCATATATGGCAATTTTAGGTGCAGAGCACTTAGATGCTATCGCATTTACAGGCGGTATTGGCGAGAATTCAGGCTTAGTGCGTGAATTAACGTTAAATCATTTAAAATTATTCGGTATTAAGTTAGATAATGAAAGTAATCTTGCTGCTCGCTTTGGTAAAGAGGGCGTAATTACAAGCGATGACTCAGCATTTAAGGCTGTTGTTATCCCAACTAACGAAGAGTTAGTGATTGCACAAGATACTGCTAAATTAGCACTATAATGATTTACAGGGGCAGATATTCTGCCCTTTCAATTTCTAAAACTGGAAATAATTATGTCTAGAACAATTATTCTTATCCCTGTTTCAACAGGTGTTGGTTTAACCAGTGTAAGCTTAGGCCTAGTTCATGCACTAGAACAAAAAGGTGCTAAAGTCGGATTTTTAAAACCTATTGCTCAACCTATTAGCGGTGAAGATACTTTAGATCGCTCCACAACCATTATTCGGGCAGATCAAACTACTGAAGTTGGCGAGCCATTTATGTTAAGCGAAGCGGAATCATTAATTGGTCAAAACCAAACTGATGTGCTATTAGAAAAAGTGGTAGAACGTCATCAAAAACTGTCTAAAAATAATGAAATTATCATTATTGAAGGTTTAATTCCAACTCGTAAAAATTCTTATGCAAATAGCATTAACTATGAGATAGCTCAATCTCTTGATGCTGAAATTATCTTAGTTGCAACACCCGCTTCAGATACCTCAAGCCAATTAAAAGAACGTATTGAAGCCGCCGCATCACTGTTTGGAGGTCGCCATAATCCGAATTTATTAGGTGTAATCATCAACAAATTCAATGCACCTGTTGATGATTCAGGCAGAACTCGTCCAGACTTAACTGAAATCTTTGATTCATTCCAACACTCTAATAACAGTGTCTCTGAAATAGAAAATCTTTTTGCGAAAAGTCCAATTAAGTTGTTAGGCTGTATTGCTTGGAAAGCAGAGCTCATTGCAACTCGAGCAGTTGATGTTGCTAAACATTTAGGTGCTACTATTATTAATGAAGGGGAGCTTAAAACTCGCCGTATTCGTGGTGTAACCTTTTGTGCTCGTAGTTTGCCACATATGGTGGATCATTTTAAAGCTGGTAGCTTATTAGTCACCTCTGCTGATCGTCCAGAAGTGTTAGTGGCTGCCTCATTAGCAGTGATGAACGGTGTGAAAATTGGTGCGATTTTATTAACTGGTGGTTATAAAATCGATAGCATTATTGGGAAATTATGCCAACAAGCCTTTGAAACCGGTGTGCCTGTATTCCGTATTGAAGGAAACACTTGGCAGACTGCATTAAGCTTACAAAGCTTTAGCCTAGAAGTGCCTGTAGATGATAAAGAGCGTATTGCTGCGATTAAAGAATATATGGCGAGTCAATTTAATGCTAATTTCATTGATGATATGTCTAAAGCAGGCACGCGTACTCGTCGTCTTTCTCCTGCTGCGTTCCGTTATCAATTAACTGAATATGCTCGTCAAGCGAAAAAACGCATTGTTTTACCAGAAGGCGATGAACCTCGTACAGTAAAAGCCGCCGCATTATGTGCTGAACGTGGTATTGCAGAATGTGTACTATTAGCATCACCTACAGAAGTAGAGCGTGTAGCTGAAGCACAAGGTGTAACCTTAGGCAAAGGCATTACGATTGTTGATCCTGCCGCTGTTCGTGAAAATTATGTTGCTCGATTAGTTGAATTGCGTAAAGCAAAAGGTATGACAGAAGTAGTTGCTCGTGAGCAATTATTAGATAACGTAGTATTAGGTACTATGATGCTTGAAGCAAATGAAGTGGATGGCTTAGTATCAGGGGCTGTACACACCACCGCTAATACTATTCGTCCGCCAATGCAAATTATTAAAACCGCACCAGGCAGTTCTATTGTTTCTTCAATCTTCTTTATGCTTTTACCTGATCAAGTATTGGTATATGGTGATTGTGCGGTAAACCCAGATCCAACCGCAGAGCAATTAGCAGAAATTGCGATTCAATCTGCTGAATCGGCGAAAGCATTTGGTATTGAACCTCGTGTTGCGATGATTTCTTACTCAACAGGTACATCAGGTTCTGGTGCAGATGTTGAGAAGGTGAAAGAAGCAACTCGTATTGCACAAGAAAAACGCCCAGACTTAATTATTGATGGTCCGTTACAATATGATGCTGCAATTATGGAAGATGTTGCTCGTTCTAAAGCACCAAACTCTCCAGTAGCGGGTAAAGCAACGGTATTTGTATTCCCAGACTTAAACACGGGTAATACTACATATAAAGCGGTACAACGTTCTGCAGATCTCGTCTCTATCGGTCCAATGTTACAAGGTATGCGTAAACCAGTAAATGACTTGTCTCGTGGGGCTTTAGTTGATGATATCGTTTATACTATTGCACTCACTGCTATTCAGGCGACTCAATAATTCGCTTTCCATCGTTCAATAAATGCCCAGAGTTAAGGGCATTTTTTATTTTCACCTACCCGACTATTTAATTTAGTCATATAATCTCAGCTGGCTAAAATAGCATATTAAAAGGAGAATTTATGGAAAAAATTGAACGCCTATTTACGAATAATTATACTTGGGCAACTCAGATGAAAGATGAAAACTCTGATTACTTTAAAAAGTTAGCAGAGCATCAAAAGCCAACTTATCTATGGATTGGCTGCTCTGATAGCCGCGTACCCGCTGAAAAATTAACAGGATTAGAACCTGGTGAGTTATTTGTTCATCGAAATGTTGCCAATATGGTTATTCATACCGATTTTAACTGTTTATCTGTGGTGCAATATGCGGTAGATGTATTGGAAATTGAGCATATTATCATCTGCGGACACACAAACTGTGGGGGTATTAATGCCGCAATGATACAAAATGATCTTGGGTTAATTAATAACTGGTTATTACATCTGCGTGATATCTGGTTTAAACACAGCCATTTATTAGGTAATCTTCCCTATGAAGAAAGAGCAAATGTGCTAACTAGATTGAATGTGGCTGAACAAGTTTATAACTTAGGACAATCAGCGATTGTCAGATCCGCTTGGGAACGAGGTAAATCCCTCTCTCTGCACGGGTGGGTTTATGATGTCAAAGATGGCTTCTTACTCGATCAGGGGGTAATTGCAACAAGCCGAGAAAGTCTGGAAATTACTTACCGCAATGCAATTGCGAAAATTACTACAGATGCGAATGAAAAATTAACGTTAATTGATGAAGCCTAATGTTACAAGCGGTCATATTCTGTTATTTTTTTGCAAAATTTAAAATTATTAAAATGGCTATTTTTTACCCGAAAAACAATTTTAGCAATAAAAGTTTTAAATTTTGACAAAAGTATAAAATATAGAATATAAAATCAAAAACCCAAATTTAATTTAAATTATCTTTATAAAAATCTAAATTTTTTATATTTTTAGAAAATAAAACCATATTAGTTTAAGCTTGATTCAAAAAACACCACTAGACAGCCATAAAAAATTCCTGCACAATCCAACCAATTAAACAGCATTTTTTGGTTGGAGGATTTAATGAAAAAACTTTCTGGTGCAGAAATGGTTGTACAGTCCCTTAAAGATGAAGGCGTTGAATACGTTTTCGGTTATCCAGGTGGATCTGTATTAGATATTTATGATGCTATTCATACACTTGGCTTAAACCACGTTTTAGTTCGACACGAACAAGCCGCTGTGCATATGGCAGATGGCTATGCTCGTTCTACGGGTAAAGTTGGTTGTGTATTAGTGACTTCAGGACCTGGAGCAACAAATACCATTACTGGTATCTTAACAGCTTATACTGATTCTATCCCAATGGTGATTTTATCAGGGCAAGTTCCATCAAGTCTTATTGGCAGCGATGCTTTCCAAGAGAGTGATATGATAGGTATCTCTCGCCCTGTGGTAAAACACAGCTTCTTGGTAAAAAATACCGAAGATATTCCACACATCATCAAAAAAGCATTCTATATTGCTTCAAGTGGCCGCCCTGGCCCAGTGGTTATTGATATTCCAAAAGATATGGTCAATCCATTAAATAAATATCCGTATGAATATCCCAAAACCGTCGCAATGCGTTCATACAATCCAACAATACAAGGTCATAAAGGGCAAATTAAAAAAGCATTAAAAGCCTTGTTAGTAGCCAAAAAGCCTATTCTCTATATCGGTGGTGGCGTGATTAATGCTGAGTGTTCTGCAGAATTAACTGAATTTGCTCAAAAATTAAATCTTCCTGTTACGACTTCATTAATGGGATTGGGGGCCTATCCTGCTTCTGATAAGCAATTTTTAGGAATGCTGGGTATGCACGGAACTTATGAAGCCAATAATGCTATGCACGAAAGTGATTTGATTTTAGGCATTGGTGTTCGTTTTGATGATCGTACAACAAATAATTTAGCCAAATACTGCCCGAATGCTAAAGTTATTCACGTTGATATTGATCCTGCTTCTATTTCCAAAACCGTCGCGGCTTATATTCCAATTGTAGGTAGTGCAAAAAATGTGATGGACGAGTTTTTATCATTACTTGGCGATGAAAGCCTTACAAAAAGTCAGACAGATTTGACCGCTTGGTGGCAACAAATTGATGAGTGGAAAGCCCGTAATTGCTTAGCTTTTGAAGAAAGCTCAGAAGTGATCAAGCCACAACAAGTTATTAAGATGATCCACAAGCTCACTAATGGCGAGGCTTATGTTGCTTCAGACGTTGGACAACATCAAATGTTTGCGGCACTACATTATGGTTTTGACAAGCCACGCCGTTGGATCAACTCAGGCGGTGCTGGCACAATGGGCTTTGGATTACCCGCAGCAATGGGGGTGAAATTTGCTCACCCAGAAGCAACGGTTGTGTGTGTAACAGGTGATGGCAGTATTCAAATGAATATCCAAGAGCTCTCCACTGCAAAACAATACGATACACCAATTGTGATTATAAGCCTTAATAACCGTTTCTTAGGTATGGTGAAACAGTGGCAAGATATTATCTACTCTGGCCGCCATTCACAGGTGTATATGAATTCACTACCAAACTTCGCTAAATTAGCTGAAGCTTATGGCCATATTGGCATTCAAATTGATCACCCTTCCGAGCTTGAAGCAAAATTAACAGAAGCCTTTTCTATCAAAGATAAATTAGTTTTTGTCGATGTATTAATTGACGAAACGGAGCACGTTTACCCAATGCAAATTCGTGGCGGTGCAATGAATGAAATGATGTTAAGTAAAACGGAGAGAACAGATGCGTAGAACATTAGCAGTATTATTAGAGAATGAGTCAGGTGCTTTATCTCGTGTGGTTGCCCTTTTCTCACAACGTGGCTTTAACATTGAAAGTTTAACCGTTGCCCCCACTGATGACCCAAGCCTTTCAAGAATGACGATTGTTGCTCAAGGTGAAGAGCAAGTTTTAGAACAAATAGAAAAGCAATTACACAAATTAGTTGATGTGTTTAAAGTGAGTAACCTAAGTGCTTACGAACACGTTGAACGTGAGGTGCTGTTAGTAAAAGTGCGTGCAACAGGCTCATCTCGTGATGAATTAAAACGTATGGTAGATATTTACCGTGGGCAAATTGTGGATTTAACGCCGAAGCTCTACACCATTCAATTAGCTGGCTCAAGCGAGAAACTGAATGCCTTCATTGAAGCGGTGAAAGAAGAAACATCTATCGTTGAAATCGTCCGCTCAGGTGTAATTAGCCTCTCTCGTGGTGAGAAAAACGCCTTGTAAGCGGTTAAATTTCCGCTAAAAATTGCAAATCCGCCTTTTAAAAAAGGCGGATTTTTTTACCCATTATTTCATAAGACAAAGTTACAACGCGATTAGAGTGTCAAAATCAACACTTTGGAACGGCGTTGGTAGTTATAATTTTCTCGCTTATAACGTGGTAGATCTTGGGCGTCTGCCAATCTAAAGCCACGCTCTTGGAACCATTGCGTGGTTCGGGTGGTTAGCACAAAGAGTTTTTCCACGCCTAACTGCTCTGCTCGTTTGCAAATGTTTTCGAGCAAGACATCGCCTCTTGAGGAATCCCGATAATCAGGATGCACTGCCACACACGCCATTTCCGCCATTTTTTCTTCTGGATAGACATTTAATGCCGCACACGCAATCACCACGCCATCACGCTCAATAATCGTATAATTGGCAATTTCCATTTCTAATTGTTCACGAGAACGTTTAACTAGAATACCTTGTTGTTCAAGTGGGTGAATTAAATCAAGTAATCCTGGAATATCGCTTGAGTTAGCAATACGAATATTTTCTGAGTTTTCCATAGAGAACTGTGTACCAATACCATCACGAGAGAATAATTCTTGCAGGAGAGAACCATCTTCTTTGTAACTTAGCAAATGTGAACGTTTTATCCCTTCTCTACAGACACTAATCGCTGCCTGTAAAAAACGGGCTTTTGAAGTGTGGTACTGCCCTTGCTCAATTAAATTATTTAGCACTTTTTGAGCTTCTTGCGGAAAAATATCGGAAATCACATTACCAGCTTCATCTAAAATACCTTGTTCTTCACAAAACCCGATTAATTTATCTGCTCTTAGCTTGATCGCAACTTGAGTAGCAATATCTTCAAACGGTAAATTAAACATTTCCCCTGTTACGGAAGGGGCAATAGGCCCAAGTAATACTATTGAATTTTGTGAAAGTTGCTGCTTGATACTTTCTACATTAATGCGGCGAATTTTACCGCTTAAGGCATAATCCACGCCATCAACTACGCCTATTGGCTGGGCTAAAATCATATTACCACTCACTACATTAATCACATCTGAATGCGGTAAACGCAGTGAAAGGCGAGCAAACAAATCATAATGAACCTTCCCCACCGCTTGTTTCACATAATCTAGTGATTGTGGGTTTGTGATCCGAATATTGTTGTAATATTCAGGCTCAATACTATTTTGTTTTAAAAGCATATTAATTTGTGGTCTTGCACCAAATACAATCACTAACTTAATATTTAAACTATGTAATAGACTAATATCATTAATAATGTTGATAAAGTTTGGACTTTCTATCACATCGCCATCAAGCATAATAACAAAGGTTTTCCCTCTGTGCATATTCACATAGGGCGTAGATTGTCTAAACCATTGGGCTAAAGCTAATTCTGTGTTACGCATAATTCCCTCTTAATAATATCAATTATATTAGCTTTTTTAGAAAAATCCGCAACCATTAAATTGCATAATTAATCATATTTTCTGCATAAAACAAAAATCATTTGTTAATATCAGGGCTTTACTTACTTTAACTTGTTACTCTCAGGCTTAAGCAAATTAAGAAGAATATCAAACAAGCGGTTATTTTTTTAAAATAATATTGCAAATTTATGATTGCATCAGCTGCTCAATATCAGCAATGTCTTTTGGACAGCCACTGGTTAGATTTTTATTACCATATTCGGTAATCAGCAAGTTATCCTCAATTCGGATACCAATGCCCTTATACTGTTCGGGGACATCTGCTTCTGTTGAAATATAAATGCCAGGCTCAACTGTAAGCACCATACCAATTTGCAATGGGCGATTACGCTCTGCACCATAATCTCCAACATCATGCACATCTAGCCCTAACCAATGACCTAAACCGTGCATATAAAATTGACGATACGCTTTTTGTTCAATCAGATCCGTCACATTGCCTTTTAGAATGCCTAAACGCACCAGACCTTCGGTTAGAATCTGTACCGCTTTGTCATTCGCTGCTTTAATAGAACTTTGTGGTACAAGTAGCTTTGTAGCTTCTTGTAACATCATCAAAGTTAATTCATATAGTTCTTTTTGTGGTTCAGAAAATTGACCACTTATCGGAAAGGTTCGAGTAATATCGCCTGCATAATAGGCAAATTCTGCACCTGCATCAATCAGCAATAAATCTCCATTTTTTAGTATGCCATCATTTTCATTATAATGCAGAATACAAGCATTTTCTCCGCTTGCAACAATGGGGTTATAAGCAGGAAATCTTGCCCCAAAGCGAGTAAATTCGTGCAACATCTCACCTTCAATTTCCAACTCATAACGATTAGGGCGAGTTTGCTTCATCGCTCGAATATGTGCCATTGAAGAAATATGACAAGCCTGTTGAATAAGTGCAATTTCAAATTCTGACTTAATTAATCGCATTTCAGATAATATTGGTTGCCAATCAATCAAAGTCGGTATTTTATGATTATTTGCTGCAATTTCATCTAATACATCATCGCCCCACTTCTGCAAGTCTCTTACGTAATAACAAGCGGTCAAATTGGCTAATTTTTTTGCAAGAACAGTTTTAATTTCTTCTATATCAAATGCTTCGTTAAACTGTAACGTTTTAGGGGCATTTTCAACACCTAATCGTTTTCCATTCCACGTTTCCATTAATGGATCTTTTTTACGAACAAAAATAATACTTTCTGTTTTATGTGTTTGTTTCACCAATAATATTGCTGATTGAGGTTCTGCAAATCCTGTTAAATACCAGAAATAACTATCAGGTCTGAATAAATAATCACAATCACTATTACGGCGTTTTTCTGATTCCGTAAAAATTAACAACGCTGAATTATCTTGCATTTGCTCTAAAATACGCTCACGACGAGCCGTAAATTCTTCTTGTGGCATTTTTGCCAAATAGGCGAGATCCATACATTATCCTGTTTATTTTCTTTTAGTATTTCATATTTTAACACAAGCGATGCGATATTTTTAATTGGCTTCAATCTTTACAAAGCTTATAATTGACACCACCACATCTTATAAAAATAAAATTTAGCTCACATACGAACAATAAAAATAAAATAAACCACAAATGATCTTAAACATCAAAACAAGCAGAAAAATAAGCCAAAAACAAACCATCAAGATTACAAAGGAAAAATAATGAAACTTTCAGTAGAATTACAAAATCAAATTAACCAGTTAAACCAATTAAGAAAACAAGCATTAAAGCAAGAGCAAGAAGAGCAGAAATTATTTGAAAAGAATAAAATTAATGATTTGGTCGATTTCGGGAAGCAATTAAATGCTCAAAGAAAATTATTAGGGATTGAGCTTATTACACTTGAAATGCAAACAGGGGTTTCTAGCTCTACCCTTAAACGTTTATTTAAAGATCCAAGCCAAGTCAAATTTCAGACGGTTTACGTGGTAGCGGAAACATTAGGATTTAATTTATGTGCAATTAATACTCATAAATCAGAAGAATCGTGACGCTGTAGTGAAAGTAAAATCGGGCATTGCCCGATTTGATAGAAAAGTTTATAAATCCATTAATGAAAGTAATTCATTATCTTTACGATCAATATAATGATGAGATTGAATTCTACGGATAGTTCTTGATTTACCGCGAATTAACAAAGTTTCTGTGCTGGCAATATTGCTTCTACGTTTAATACCGTTGAGTAAATCGCCAGATGTGATTCCCGTTGCAACAAAAACGATATTATCATCACGCACCAACTCTTCTAATTTTAGTACCGTGTTAATTGGCACATTCATTTCTTTACAGCGAGAAATCTCTTTTTCAGTCGCTGTTAAATGCTCAGGACTATTTCCTTTTACTTGATTACGAGGAATCAGTTTTGCATTCATATCACCGCCTAATGCCCGAATGGCTGCACCTGCTACAACCCCTTCAGGTGCTCCACCGATACCGTAAAGCAAATCAAGTTCGTTATCGGGTAAACAACATTGCACGGCTGCTGCAACATCACCATCTGGAATTGCTATCACTCTAACCCCGAGCTTTTGTACGTCCGCAATAATCTGCTCGTGTCGAGGTTTAGCTAAAATAGCAATCGTTAATTGAGAAAGTAGTTTTCCTTTTTTAGAAGCAATTCGACGAAGGTTTTGTTCCAGTGGCAAATTTAAATCAATCATTCCTTTACATTCAGGACCAACGACTAATTTTTCCATATACATATCAGGGGCTTTTAAGAATGTTTCTTTCCCTCCTGCCGCAAGAACAGAAAGTGCATTCGCCTGCCCCATTGCAGTCATTCGTGTACCATCAATCGGATCAACTGCAATACTGATTTCATCATCTTCAAGACGAGATAAACCAATTTTTTCGCCAATATACAGCATTGGTGCTTCATCAATTTCTCCCTCACCAATCACGACTTCGCCTCGTATTGCCATTTGATTAAGCATAAAACGCATAGCTTTAACTGCCGCTTCATCTGCCGAATGTTTATTACCACGCCCAAGCCAAGAATATGCCGCAAGTGCAGCAGCTTCTGTTACACGAGAAAATTCAAAAGAAAGAGTTCGTTTCATTTTATTCCTTAGTTTCTTGAAAGAAAAACTTTAAAAGAAGAGAAGCTGTATTTTATCAGCAACTAAGAAGCGATGTTACTAAAAAATCATCATTTGAATAGAAATTCATAAATAGGCAAACTTTTTTATAAAAATAAGGTCAGATTTAGAGTATAATCTTCGCAATTTTAAATATTTTAGAGGGAATTTATTATGTCATTATCGGTTTTAGATCAATTAGAAGAGAAAATTAAACAAGCTGTTGAAACAATTCAATTACTTCAATTAGAAGTAGAAGAATTAAAAGGCAAAAATGATGCGGCTAAGCAAGAAAACGAAACATTACGTCACGAATACGAGCAATTAAAAGTTGAACAGCAAAACTTCCAAGAGCGTTTACGTTCACTTCTAGGTCAAATTGATAACGTTTAATTTTTAATCCGCGAACGGCTAAATTGTTAGCCGTTTTTTTATTGTTTTATATATTATGGCAAAGCTCTATTTTTACTACTCATCAATGAATGCAGGAAAATCAACCACGCTACTTCAATCTTCTTATAATTACCAAGAGCGCGGTATGAATACGTTAGTTTATACTGCTGCAATTGATGACCGTTTTGGTGTCGGAAAAGTCAGCTCACGCATCGGCATTTCACAAGAAGCCACATTATTTAATGTTGAAACGAATTTATTTACAGAAATTAAACAATCTTGTAGCAATCAAACGTTACACTGTATCTTAATTGATGAGGCACAATTTTTAACAAAGGCCCAAGTTTACCAATTAGGTGATGTGGTTGATAAATTAAAAATTCCTGTACTCTGCTACGGGCTACGCACCGATTTCCAAGCTGAATTATTTGAAGGCAGTAAATACTTATTGGCGTGGGCAGATGAATTAGAAGAACTTAAAACCATCTGTGATTGTGGCAAAAAAGCCCATTTTGTTATTCGCTTAAATGAGAAAGGCGATGCAATTAAAGAAGGCGAGCAAATCCAAATTGGTGGTAATGATAAATATCTCTCGGTTTGTCGTTATCACTACAAGCAAAAATTGGGTAAATTATAGTAGATAAACAAGCGGTTAAATTTCTCTGAAGATTTGCAAATCGCAAAAAATGGTAGAAATTTAACCGCTTGTCATTATCGTTTATTGGGTAATTTTTCCCAAGTTACTTCATTTCTTAAATAAACAGGCTCTATTTCTAGGGCAGATTGTATATTTCCTAGCTGAATTTCAGTTTGTGCAAGAGATAACATATATTCGCTAGAAGGTAAGGTAATTTCACTGACTACAAGCGGTAGATTTTTCTCGGAAAATTGCGAATAAGCCGCCCAGCCTGTGCCTACGACAAGGGTATTTTCAGTTATTTGAAATTGTTGAATTGCCGCTTCTGGCGAGCAGACTTGTTCTGTGACGATTTCAGTCCACTTGTCGCCATTTCTTGAAAATTGAGCAAAATAAACTTCATTCATTCGAGCATCAATTAAGGCAATGACGTTTTCTGCCCCCAGTTTTTGGTAAGCTTCTTCTGCCATTGCTTTTAAATTGGAAATAGCAATGACCGGCAAGTTTGCCCCCATTGCCAAGCCTTGGGCAACACTTACGCCTACTCTTACCCCAGTAAAACTACCTGGACCACGCCCAAATACTAAATAATTCACGTCTTTAATTTGAATATTAGCTTGAGTGAGTAACTCATCCACCATGGGTAAAATACGTTGCGTGTGGGAGCGAGGGCTGATTTCATCAAGTGTGAACACTTTTTCATTATGAAGTAAGGCAACCGAACAGGCTTCTGTTGCAGTATCTAAAGCAAGAATTGTTGTCATAATCTCTCTAAAAATAAAAGGCATACGTTTAAACGTACGCCATTATATAAAAATTAGATGAAAATTGAAATTTTATGGGCGATTTTTACGGCGTTGTTCTACCGCTTCGGCTAAGGCAAATAGAGCTTTTTCGCTATCTTCCCAACCAATACAACCATCGGTAATGCTTTGCCCGTAAACTAACGCCTCTAAACCTTTTCCTTCAATTAAATCTTGACGACCTTCAACTAAATGGCTTTCAATCATCACCCCAGAAATAAATTCTGAACCGTCTGAAATTTGTTTACAGATATCTTCACATACGTCCATTTGGCGTTTAAATTGTTTTTGGCTATTAGCGTGACTAAAATCAACCATTACGTGTGTGCGTCCTCCTGATTTTTCGATAGCAACACAAGCCTCTTGAATAGAGGTTGCATCGTAGTTAGTGCCCTTATCTCCGCCACGTAAAATAATATGGCAATCTGGGTTACCTGCGGTAGTTACAATAGCAGAATGCCCGAATTTATTAACAGATAAGAAATGGTGTGGTGATTTTGCTGAAGAAATGGCATCTAGTGCAATTTTTACGCTACCATTTGTGCCATTTTTAAAACCAACTGCACAAGATAAACCAGAAGCAAGTTCACGGTGAACTTGTGATTCTGTTGTTCTTGCTCCAATTGCTCCCCAACTCATAAAATCTGCCATATATTGTGGAGTGATCATATCTAAAAACTCGCCAGCAGCGGGGACGGTTAAATCATTAATATCAGATAAAACTTTACGAGCAATGCGTAACCCATCATTTAACGAATATGTTTCATTCAAATATGGGTCATTGATTAAGCCTTTCCAGCCTACCGTCGTACGCGGTTTTTCAAAATAAACACGCATTACTACTTCTAAGTGTTGATTAATTTTAGGATTTGCACGTATCTCTTTAATTTTCTGTGCATATTCCAATGCAGCATTTGGATCGTGAATGGAGCAAGGTCCGATGACAACCAATAAGCGGTCATCTGCACCGTGTAAAATTTTATGGATTGCCTTGCGAGTTTGCTCAACGGTTGCTGCGGCTATATCACTGGCAGGATAACGCTCTAATAATGCAACTGGCGGTAATAATTCCTCAATATGGGTAATTCTCACATCGTCATTTTTGGTATCTGTATAAGCCATTTTTTACTCTCTAATTTCTATATTTACAACAAATATCGCACTATCATAATAGTGCATTAGTATTTTTGCAAATGTATTTTTATATTTTTTTAAATGTATTACAAACTGACGGATTACCTGTTGTTAATCCTTTTTTAAACCAGGCTAGACGCTGGGCAGATGAACCGTGTGTAAAGCTATCAGGCACAACATAGCCTCTACTTTGCTGTTGTAATCTATCATCGCCTACTGCTTGTGCTGCATTAAAGGCATCTTCAATATCGCTTTGCTCTAGCCTGTTTTGCTGAGTCAGTTGATGACCCCAAACACCCGCAAAACAGTCTGCTTGTAATTCCACATTTACTGAAATTTGGTTAGCCGCCGCTTTAGATGTTGCTCTCATCTGTTCACGTTGTGTTTTACTTGTGATACCTAATAAATTCTGAACGTGGTGACCTACTTCGTGTGCAATCACATAAGAAAAAGCAAATTCGCCTGATGCTTTAAGTCTTTTACGCATATCATCATAAAATGATAAATCTATATAGACTTTTTGATCTACAGGGCAGTAAAAAGGCCCCATCGCAGATTGACCTGTACCGCAAGCAGTTTGAGTTGCCCCACGGTAAAGTACTAAAGTGGGCTCTTTGTAAGCCATACCATTTTGTTTGAAGTATTCACCCCAAATATCTTCTGTGCTGGCTAATACTTTAGAAGATAGATCTTCTAAGTGTGCTTCTTCACTACTCTCCAACTTTGAAGTTTGTTGATAGCTCTCTTGCCCGCTCATTAATCCACTTAAATCCACGCCATAATAAGCCCCAACTAGTACAATAATAAAGGTAAGAATACCGCCTTTACCTCGCCCAACAGACATTCGCCCTGAGCCACTCGCTCGTCTGTCTTCCACATTTTTACTGCGTCTTAAATCACCTAATCGCATAATTTTCCCCAATTTCAACATAAAATTAGATTGATTTTAGCTCAACAGCACTTTTTATACTACGGTTTATTTTAGTGAAATAAAAAACAAGCGGTCAGATTTTGGTTAAAAGTTGCAAACTTTTGATGAAATCTAACCGCTTGTTATTGATTATCTTGCAAGCACTTCTCGTTTTCCGCCTTTGCCAGGTTCAGATACAATCCCTTGTGCTTCCATCTGATCTACAATTCTGGCTGCTCGGTTAAAACCAACTGCGAATCGGCGTTGAATATTGCTGATAGAGACAGAACCCGTTTCGATAATATATTCGACTACCTCATCAAATAGCGGATCTAAATCGCCCCCCGAATTATCATTTTTTGTATCGTTATCATCTGATTTTGATTCCACGATGCTATCTAGATAATTTGGCTTGCCTCTGGCACGCCAGTTATCTGCTATACGTTGTACTTCATCATCTTTCATAAACGCACCGTGTACTCGAATAATATCTGGGCTGCCTGCACCAGAGTACAGCATATCGCCTTGTCCTAATAATGCTTCAGCCCCGCCAGAATCTAAAATCGTTCTCGAGTCAATTTGGCTAGCGACGGTAAAGGCGATACGGCTTGGAATATTTGCTTTGATTACGCCTGTAATCACATCAGTTGAAGGACGCTGTGTTGCAAGAATTAAATGAAGGCCCACTGCTCTTGCTTTTTGTGCAATACGCATAATGTACTCTTCTACTTCCTTACCAGCAGACATCATTAAATCGGCGAACTCATCAACAATTAAGACAATATAGCTCAATTTTTGTAATGATGGAGGCAAACTATCCATTGAATCACCAGGTCGCCACGTTGGATCGGGAATTGGCAAGTTCATTGTTGCTGCTTGATCTATTTTAGCATTGTAACCTTCTATATTACGCACCTGCAAATGGCTAACTAAAATATAACGGCGTTCCATTTCCTCAACTGCCCAACGTAACGCATTTGCTGCCTTTTTCATATCGGTTACCACTGGCGTTAATAAGTGAGGAATATCATTGTAAATTGAAAGTTCCACCACTTTAGGATCAATCATAATAAAGCGAACTTGTTCTGGAGAAAGTTTAAACAAGAGGCTTAAAATCATCGTATTTACCCCCACCGATTTTCCACCACCTGTTTGCCCTGCAACTAATAAATGTGGCATTTTCGCCATATCTACCACGACAGGGTTACCGCTAATATCTTTACCGAGTGCCATTGGTAGGGTTGCGGTAGTATGACGGAATTCATCGCTATCTAACACATCACGTAACCAAACCGTTTCACGGTATTTGTTTGGCGTTTCAATGCCCATATAAGGTTTATTCGGAATAACTTCTGTGATACGAATTGCTTTAAACATTAAAGCACGAGCAATATCACTAGCTAAATTTGTGATCTTGGCAGCTTTAACGCCTGCTGCAGGTTGAATTTCATAGCGAGTCACTACTGGCCCAACCAATACATCTTCTACGGTTGCTTTTACACCAAAATTGGCTAATTCCGATTCTAAACGCACGGAAATATCACGAATTTCTTGCTCGGTAATTTGTTGTGTTTGAATCGGTGCTTTATCTAGCAAATCTAATGTAGGTAATGGTGTTGTTGGTTTTTCTATGTTTACTTTTCGTTGTAAAAGTGGGTGAATTAAGGTTTCGCCATAACCTTTGGGATAATTCGTCTGCTCGGCAACCTCTTTCATCATTTTAGGTGGCGTAACCATAAATGCAGGCGTCATTTCATGGGTATCATTAATGTCATCTTCAACCGCATACTCTTCCTCAAGACTATTTTCAGCATAAATTTGAGCATAAATTTGAGCACGCGTAGTTTCATTTGACGCTGTATTTATAAGCGTTATCGTTGGCTCTATTTCATTTTCAACTATTTTATTTAAACGAACCGTTGGCATTTCAACGTCGTCCATCTGAATACGTTGGGTGCGATAATCCATCGCTTCAGCCTGTTCTTCAACAATTTCATTTGTGGTTTCAAACTGAGCGTTGATATTAATTGTTGGTAGCTCTAAATCTCGCTCAATATTATACATTTCACTATCATTAGGTGTTTCCGCCATAGTTTGTCTTAAACCACTAATATTTGGCCGAGTGAAAGCAGAAATATCCGTAAATTGTGGCTGTTTTTCTTCCTCAATTTCAGCCGTGGCTTGCTCTTTATCTGCTACAAGCGGTTGATTTTGCTCTGCGTTTTGCAAATTATGCGTTATTTCATCAAAGTGTTGCTCTTCTTTCTTTGCCATTACCCAATCATAGAATTGCGATAAGATAGGTAATAGCGATTGAACTGAACAGAAATATAAACCTATGACGGTACAAATCATCGCAATCAGTAATGCAGCAAATTGTCCTAAGGTTTCAGAAAGTAGAGAATGCCAAATACCGCCAACAAATCCACCAGAAAGATAATAAGTACTATTTGAGAAAAGCACACTAAATAATGCTGAAAGCCCTACTAATAGTAAGAGAAAACTTACTAATCGTAAGAAAACGATTTTCCATTTCATTTCCCCACTTAAGCCCATACCTAAAATATAAATTGATGAAATAATTAATGCAAAAGGTATTAATACCGTTACCTTGCCAAACATAGCATAAAGCATATCAATGCTCCAGGCACCGAAACTACCTGCTTTATTTAAAGTAGTCGGAGTAAAGGTACTTGCTGTAGACCAAGCATTATCCAATGGGCTATAACTTACCCATGCAATAAGTAAATAAATACCAAGTACGCAAGCTAATAAAAGCACTAATTTCATCAGTATAGCTTTACCTTTTAAGTGTGGTTTGAGTTGCTCAATCACTCAATTCTCCTTACTTTAACAACAAATAGTTGGTTTGTTTCACTTCTTCCATTACCACATAGGTTCTGGTGTCGTTTACACCTGGCAAGCGTAATAAAGTTGTACCGAGTAATTTGCGGTAGGCGGCCATATCAGCCACACGGGTTTTTAATAAATAATCGAAATCGCCCGAAACTAAATGGCATTCTTGAATTTCATCTAGTTGCTGAATCGCTTTATTAAATTCCTCAAATACATCTGGCTTACCACGCACAAGCGTGATCTCTACGATAACCAATAAAGGGGCATCTAATAACTCTGGGTTCAATAAGGCTTTGTAACCTGTAATCACATTGTTTTTTTCAAGGCGTTTTACTCGCTCTAAACAAGGCGTAGGCGAAAGCCCTACACGTTTAGATAACTCAATGTTTGATATTTTTCCGTTACGCTGTAATTCGTATATTCTTAAATCAATAGCATCTAGTGCTTTAGGTAGTTTTTTATGTTCCATATTTACTCCTTTTCAGGCAATTATACTTTGCCAAATACAAATAGTCCTAATAATTTTGCGATAACACGGATAATAGTTGCTCACCAAACGGCGTTCGCCAACCCACTAACAGCTCTGGCATTTTGTTTTGTGGCTTTCCATCAATAAACCATTTGAAGAGTTGGTTTAATTGACGTTTACTCGCAATCAACTCTGGGGCAAGATCAAGCGGTCGAATTTCGGCTAATTTTTGCAACATTGCCTGCATATTATATTTGTAGCCTTTTTCATCCACTAAGCGTTTGATCGGTTGAGGATAATCATCAGGTTTAACCGCATTGCTCTGCTCGACTAACCATAGAATTTTTTTACCGTGAATTCTAACTTCATTTGGGTGCATAAATTCTAATAATTGGGAAGTGTTTTTTGGTTGTATCTGCGCAATTTGAAATAGATTTACTTCCTTAACCACAAAATTTAATGCAAGATTGCGTTTTTGAGCTTCCTCAATTCGCCATTTTGCTAAAATCTGCAAAATCGCTAATTCTTGCTGATTTAATCGCCACGCATTAGCAATATTTTTATACGCTTTCGTTTTATCTTCAAATCGCGTAATTTTAGCTGAGATTGCACTACATTCCTCTACTACCGCGTTTAACCAATTACCTTTGGCTAAAGTGTCAGTCAGCCTTTGATAAATCGGTAATAAGTACCACACATCTGCTGCGGCATATTGCAATTGCTCATCAGTTAAAGGGCGGGCAAGCCAATCTGTGCGAGAAGCTGCTTTATCCAGTTCAATATTTAAATAATGAGAAACCAATTTTGCAAAACCGATTGATATTCCAACCCCCGCAAAACCAGCCATAATTTGTGTATCCAGTATGGGCTCAGGGAGTTGTTTGAATTGATGATTAAAAACCTCTAAGTCTTCACTACAGGCGTGCAGCACTTTTACTGTATTTTTATCTGCCAATAAGGATACAAAGGGTGAAAAATCAGAAATCGTAGTTGGATCAATTAGGCTAACGTGTTTGCCATCATATAACTGAATTAAACCTAATATGGGGTAATAAGTGCGAGTGCGGATAAATTCTGTGTCAAGTGCTACGGCATCTGCTTTTTTAGCCTCTTCGCAGACTTTCGCTAGTTGTTCGTTTGTTTCAACCCAGTTATAGCGAATTAAAGATTTCATATTCGTTTTCCGTCATTTTTAAGAATAAAATAATTATGTGATCTGCTTCTCATTATAAACAAAAAAAGATTGTTATTTTTTTCAGATCAAAAAATAATTGCCAGCATCAAAATGAAAAGGGATTTTTTAGATGTTTTCGGATAACAAAGCGCTGCATTTAGGTAAGATTTATCGCCTTATTGAGCAATTTGAATTAATTTCAAGGACAGATCTGGCGAAGCTCTCTGGCTTAGCTCCAGCCTCTGTGACTAACCTTACTAAGATCTTAATAGACAACCATTTTATTTTAGAAAGAATAGTGCAAAACACGCCATCTCGAGGTCGCCCTTCTGTTGGCTTAGCCGTTTCCAATTTCTTCTGGCAATTATTCTGTATAACCGTTTCACCACATCAGGTAGAAATTTCGCTCTGTCAATTAAACGGCAAGCAGATTCATCATCAAGATTATACAATCTCGCCGCAAAATTATGCTCAATTAGACGATAACATTTTGAAATTTATTGAAAACTTCCAACAAATTCATACCATAAAAAAAGAGCAACTACTTGCAGTTTCTGTCAGTGTGGTTGGTAAAATTAATACAGAAAAAGAGAGTATTACGCACTTAGGCAATATGGAGATTCACTCCAACATTATATCCACTATCTCTCCATTATTTAATTGCCCAATTTTATTAATGGAGCATTTTCAGCTATGGCTATTAGCAGAATCTACCGTAGGTTCTTTAATCAGCCAGAACAATGTTATTTTTCTTGAATTAAATGATACGCTGAATGTGAACGTGCTACTAGGCGGCAAGTTGCTTTATAAACAATCGAAGATGAATATTGATAATATTGCTATGCCCAAATTCAGCCCATTAAGTGACGACATTTTCCCCGAGTTAGCAGACATTGATCGTTATAAGCTGATTAATCAAGTTACTTTCCCTGCTATTGTGAAATTAATCGATAAATATTTACCCAATAATTTCGTAAAACCAGAGCAAAAAATCCGTTTGCTTTGTCAAAAAACACTACAAAATCAACCGCTTGCACTTAAAATCCTGGCACATATTACTGATAATTTAGCCTATGTGTTAATGAATTTAGTCAATATTTTCTCTAGTGAGAAAATTATGTTTAACTCACCACTACTCCAGATAAAAGATCCATTATTTAACCAACTTTCGGCAAAACTACATAAAAATTTACTAAAGCACGATTTAAACATCGATTTAGTTACTAGCCAATATGAATGGAATAGCCCACTAATTGCTTGTTCGGCAATAAAACAGGGAATTTATAACGGAAATTTGATCAAAGACAGTATAAATTAATTATTTCTTAGTTAAACTACAAGGTATAAACTTTTATTAAAGGAATTTGTAATGCCCTCATTATTTATTACTGGAACAGATACTAGTGTAGGGAAAACTGTGGTCACTCGTGCAATTATACAGACATTAGCAGGACACAATTTTCCCGTTGTTGGCTATAAGCCTATTGCCTGTGGTGGCGATGATTCATTACCCACAGAACCCACTCAATATGATTATGCAACGGAAGATAACCCTGATGTTTTAACTATCTTAGATAGCTGTCCTGATAAAGTAAATTATCGCGATATTAATAGTTATACCTTTATCCACTCTAGCACTCCCGTCTTTGCTGCGTTGGATGCGGTGCATCATATTCAATTAGAAAAATTGAATAGCGATTTAGCTCGCTTGGAAGAAAAATTCCCTAATGTGGTCGTTGAAGGCACTTATGGCTGGCTGACTCCGATTAATAAAAATTACTGCTTTGCGGATTGGGTCGAACAAAATAATATGCCCGTATTGTTAGTTGTTGGCATTAAAGAGGGTTGCGTAAATCACGCGCTACTGACTGCCAATCAAATTTTGCAACGTGGTGTTAAATTAGTAGGCTGGATAGCAAATCGGGTCAATCCAGGGCTTCGCCACTACCACGAATTAATTGAGCTATTAACGCAAAAAATTAATGCCCCTCTGCTTGGGCAAATTCCCTATATGGGACATCCTGAGCGTAAAGATTTATCCCCTTTTATTCAAAACCCAACGCCATTATTTGAATATTTCAAGCAAAGCTAAAAGTCAAAACAAGCGGTCAAAAAATACCAAAATTTTGCAAATTATACATAGCAATAGAAATATAATGCCACCTTTGCTGGTATAGTATTTAAAAATAGAAACCCCATTTAAAAAGACACTTAAGCATATTTTTAAATGGGGTTTCACCTTTTCCATAAGACACATTTTTATGTTTTTCGTGGCGTCGGTAACTGCCCTTTCCTTTACGATTTCGCTCAATTTTATGACTAAAAAGCGGATCAGTTACCAATGCTTTCACCGCACTCTCTTTAATTTTTCCTCGTTGATGAGCGTAATGCTCGTTTTGTTTTTTCATTCGCGTTCCTCTTGTTAAAAACAAGAGGCATTCTGTCAAAATCTGGCTCTGTTGTATATAAGAAAACGAAAAAATTGAGTATAATTGCAAACATTTCAATAATATAAAGAATAGGAAGTTGAGCATTTCCAAGTACAAAAGCAAATGCAACAAGGCTCCAATTTGATAAGGTAATAAGAAATATGTTTCAAATGTTGCAAGAATGGTATCAAAGAAGATTTTCCGATCCACAAATAGTTGTTCTACTGAGCATTTTATTAATTGGCTTCGGCATTATTTATTTTTTCAGTGATTTATTGATGCCCCTGCTGGTTGCCCTTGTATTTGCCTATTTGTTGGAATGGCCTACACGCTTTTTATCCGTTAAATTAAGTTTACCCAGAACACTTAGCGTTATTTTAATTCTAGGGAGTTTTATCGCCTCATTATCGTTTTTAGGCGTAGTTTTACTCCCTACACTTTGGAATCAAGCGGTAACCTTTATACAAGATTTACCCTCAATGTTTAACTTGCTGAATGCTTGGTGGCAAGGCCTGCCAGAACATTATCCAGATTTAATTGATTATGCCACTATTGATTCAATTATGAATACCGCCAAGAGCAATATTTTGAGTATGGGAGAATCGCTTTTAACCCTTTCTATCAATTCAATTATCAGCTTGGTTGGATTAGGTATTTATACTTTTTTAGTCCCCTTAATGGTGTTTTTTTTATTGAAAGACAAGCTAGTCTTAATGCGTTCATTTAGCAAAATGCTACCACAAAACCGCCGCTTAGCGACACACGTTTGGTTTGAAATGCAACAACAAATTGCTAACTATATTCGGGGTAAATTTTTGGAAATTATTATTGTGGGCGTTGTAACCTACATCATTTTCCTCTTTTTTAATTTACGTTATCCTCTGCTTCTTTCCGTTGCAGTGGGAATCTCAGTATTAATTCCATACATTGGTGCTGTGTTGGTCAGTATTCCTGTGATGCTCATCGCCTTATTCCAATTTGGCTTCTCCTCCGATTTTTATTATTTAATGCTTGCTTTTGTTATTAGCCAATTGTTGGACGGAAACTTACTTGTGCCCTATTTATTTTCTGAAGCCGTTAATCTCCATCCGCTGATAATCATCATCTCAGTGCTGATTTTTGGCGGTCTATGGGGATTTTGGGGCGTATTCTTTGCTATTCCTCTAGCAACGCTGGTTAAAGCAGTTGTTCAAGCAATACCGCCTAGCCATTCGGAGGCGATTATTTTAAATAAATAATACTCAAATGAAAAAGGACTAAGCCTGTGCAATACAGAACTTAGTCCTTGAATTAAGAGAGCCAATAAACCTCAGCGTTTACCATTTGCAAAAGTGTAACGAAACTTAACCGCTTGTAGATCTCTTCACAGATTATTTAGCACGCTCTACCCATTTACCATCAACGTAATCAACAGCCCATTTAGTCACTTTACCATTTTTCTCTGAAGTCACATATTGACGCTTCTCTTTACGACTAAAGCGAATAATCGCCTCATTGCCTTCAGGATCTGTCTGTGGCGCATCAGCAAGATATTGCAATTTTTCAGGCAATCTATCACGATATTTCGCAAGCTCCGCCACTTTTGGTGCTCGGCTTTCGCGTACTTTCGGGAAGTTGTGGGCAGACATAAATACGCCACTTGCCCCATCTCTTAAAACAAAATACGCATCTGCTTTTTCACATTTTAATTCAGGGAAGGCAACAGGATCCTCTCGTGGTGGTGCAACTTCACCATTTTTCAATACTTTACGGGTATTATCACAACTCGTGCAGCCCATATATTTGCCAAATCGACCTAATTTTAGGTGCATATCTGCACCACATTTATCACATTCTACAACAGGCCCATCATAACCCTTAATTTTAAATGAACCTTGCTCAACAATATGTCCATCGCAATTCGGATTATTACCACAAACGTGCAATTTACGCTCAATATCAATTACATAGCTATCCATCGCAGCATCACATTTCGGGCAACGCTTGCGAGCCATTAATGCTTTAGCTTCTGAATCAGCATCTAATACATTTAGAAACTCAGCCTCTGGAATTAAATTCATTGTCGTTTTACAACGCTCTTTCGGTGGCAAGGCATAGCCTGTACAACCTAAAAAAACACCTGTAGAGGCAGTACGAATTGCCATTTTTCTAGCACAGGTCGGACAATCAATTTCAGTTGGAACGAGACTATTTGGTTTCATTCCACCTTCTAGCTCATCTAATTCAGCCTGTGTTAGCTCTTCGGAAAAATGTTTAAAGAACGTATTTAATTCCTCTTTCCAATTCTTGTTCCCTTCTGCAATCTGGTCGAGCACTTCTTCCATATTGGCAGTAAAATCGTAATTCATTAAATCTTTAAAGGATTGATTTAAACGATCTGTTACCACTTCACCAATTTTCTCCACATAAAAACGCTTGTTTTCGGTACGAACATAGCCACGTTCTTGAATAGTTGAGATAATTGAGGCGTAAGTTGAAGGGCGGCCAATTTTGCGTTCTTCAAGCTCTGCTACCAATGAAGCCTCATTAAAACGTGCTGGCGGTTTAGTGAAATGCTGAGTTGGTACAACCTCATCAAGTTTTAATTTTTGATTTATTTCTACTGCGGGTAATTCTTGATCTTCAGGGTTTTTACCTTGCACTGGTAATATTTTTGTCCAGCCATCAAAACGCATAACACGCCCATTCGCTTTTAATTCGTAATCACCCGCACGAACGGTTAGTGAGGTAGAATCATAACGAGCAGGTAACATTTGACAAGCTAAAAAACGACGCCAAATTAAATCATATAAACGCTCAGCATCCTTATCCATTCCTTTCAAATCTGCCATATTTACATTCACATCAGACGGACGAATTGCCTCGTGTGCTTCTTGTGCATTGCCTTTGCTACGATACACATTAGCTTTTTCAGGCAAGTAATTTGCACCAAAATTCTCTTGAATGTAGTGACGAGCCATTGCCAACGCTTCACCGCTTAAGTTTGTAGAGTCAGTACGCATATAAGTAATATAACCAGCTTCATACAAACGTTGCGCTAACATCATAGTTTTCTTTACTCCAAAGCCTAAACGTGTACTTGCGGCACGTTGTAACGATGACGTAATGAATGGTGCAGAAGCTCGAGAGCTCGTTTCTTTTGATTCAATGTTAGAAACAATAAAATCACTTTGCTCTAAAGCGTGGGCTGCAATATTTGCTTCTTTTTCATTCTCAGCTGAGAACTTTTTACCTTTATAAGAGGTTAATTCAAGCGGTAATTTTTTACGATTAATTTGCGTATTGGCTAAAATTGTCCAAAACTCTTCGCTTTGAAATGCCTTAATTTCACGCTCACGCTCAACAAGAAGTTTCACTGCAACAGATTGCACACGCCCTGCTGATAAGCCACGAGCAACTTTTTTCCACAATAACGGAGAAACCATAAAACCCACGACACGATCTAAAAATCGGCGAGTTTGTTGAGAATTGACGCGATCAATATTGAGTGGTTGCGGAGCTTCAAAAGCTTTTTTAATCGCGTCCTTCGTTATCTCATTAAATACCACACGGCTAAAACGGCTATCCTCTCCACCAATGATCTCACGTAAATGCCAAGCAATCGCCTCTCCTTCTCTATCCAAATCGGTTGCCAGATAGATATGATCGGCTTTTTTCGCCAGCGATTTTAATTCAGAAACAACCTTCTCTTTATCTGGCATAATTTGATAATTCGCTTTCCAGCCGTTATATGGATCAATTCCCATACGCTTTACTAAGGCTGTACGTTCTTTTTCTGCCTTTACTTTTGCTTTTTCTTCTGCACTTAAACCTTTGATTGAAATCGGTTTTGCTTTTTCTGATTTTTCATCACTGCCGCTTTTCGGTAAATCACGGATATGCCCTACGCTTGATTTTACGACGTAGTTGCTACCAAGATATTGATTAATTTTTTTCGCTTTCGCTGGAGATTCCACAATAACGAGTGATTTTCCCATAGTTTATTACCTAATTTTTAATAATTATTTCTTTTAATTGATTTTCAATATACTATTTTACGATAGCAAGCCTCAACAGAAATTACAATATAAAGAAGAGAGAAAATGGATAAACTAAACGCAATCAGTTTAGTTTGTAAATTTAAAAAAACAAAACGGGCAGTTATTTTTATAACTACCCGCTTTTAACTTTTATATTAATTAAAAATGCTTAATTTTCTTAAAATAAAAATTAACAATGCCGCACCTAACACACCGAAAAAGATGCCAACTACGTTAAAATCGCCTGCGTTATACGCAGAACCAATTCCTAATACGTCACCAAATAACCAACGTCCTAAAGATGAACCTACAATACCTACAATGATATTTTTACAAAGACCACCTTCACTTTTCATTACAATGGATGCTAACCAACCAATAATAGCACCGACAATAATTGCAGCAATCCAGCCCATAACATACTCCTTATATTATTTTAAATTGTACTGATAATAACCATACAAAAGTTATTATTTAATATGATTAAAAGGTTTCTTTTGCTTCTTTTAATAAATTGTGCGGCAAGCTAATACCTAGCTCTTTCGCTGTATTTGTATTAATAGAAAGCTCTAATTGATTCACTTCTTGTGTTGGAATTGAACCTGGTTTCTCGCCTCTTAATATACGTGCTGCACTTTTACCCGTTGCAACACCAATATCATACTGGTTTACAGCATACGCTGCAAGTGCTCCACGCTTAACGGTATCACGGTCTGAGGCAATCACAGGAATTTTAGCCTCTAAAGCCGCTTTATGTAACGCCTCATAAGCAGAAACGACACCATTGTCTTCTGAAATATAAATTGCTTGTACTTTACCGTTCAAGCTGCGAGCGGCGGTGCCAATATCTGCACTACGTTGAACTGCAACAGCTATAACATTAAATCCTTGTTTTTTAGCCTCTTCTTTTAGCTCTTCCAATACAATTGTAGAATTAACTTCTCCTGCACTATAAACATAGCCGACCGACTTTAATTCCGGCACTAAAGTTTTAATTAATTTCACTTGTGGTGCAATAGGCTTGTGATCTGAAATTCCTGTTACATTCGTACCTGAAGGTTCCCACGATTTCACTAATTTTGCTGAAACAGGATCAGTTACACCAGAGAACACAATTGAAATAGAACGAGTTGCTGCCACTACAGGCTGTGCTGAAGGTGTAGTAATAGGAATAATGATATCGGCTTTATCACCTACAAATTTACGTGCAATTTGAGCGGCTGTTGCAGTGCTACCTTGTGCTGATTGATAGTCAATTTTGATATTTTTACCATCAACAAAACCTTCACGCTCAAGTTCTTCAATGATTCCTTTACGAATAGAATCTAATGCAGGATGTTCCACAATCGCAGTAATAGCAACATTTTGAATTTTATCTTGACTAAATGCAGCGACAGAAAATGCACTTAATGCGGCAACTAATAATATTTTACGAAATTTCATACACACTCCTACAATAATTATGTTTTCGTACTATCATAATAGTACATTTCCATTTAAGATAAGTAATTTTAGAAATTTGTGCAAGCAGAATTTCTGATTTTTTTATAGACACCTTTTAACTGGTTAGATATTACACTGCTAACAGATATTAATTCAGACCCTGCAAGGTCTTTTAGATTATCGCAATAACGTGTAGAATAAACCGTTATTTTAATTGAGAAAATTAGAGAGAACTATGAGCGAAGAAATTTTAACGGCTGAAACAGAAACTCGAGCCAATTTTATTACCCATATTATTGATGAAGACTTAGCAAGCGGTAAACATAACAATGTTTACACTCGCTTCCCTCCTGAACCGAACGGCTATTTACATATTGGTCACGCCAAATCCATCTGCTTAAACTTTGGTATCGCTCAAGAGTATAACGGCAAATGTAACCTGCGTTTTGATGACACAAATCCAGTTAAAGAAGATGTTGAATATGTAGATTCCATCAAACGAGATGTTGAATGGTTAGGCTTTAAATGGGAAGGCGAGCCACGTTATGCGTCAGATTATTTTGACCAACTTTATGGTTATGCTATTGAGTTAATCAATAAAGGATTAGCTTATGTGTGCGAATTATCACCCGAGGAAATGCGTGAATATCGTGGTACGTTAACCGAGCCAGGTAAAAATAGCCCATATCGTGATCGTTCTGTAGAAGAAAACTTGGCATTATTTGAAAAAATGAAAAATGGTGAATTTGCAGAAGGTAAAGCAAGCCTACGAGCAAAAATTGATATGGCATCACCATTCATTGTAATGCGTGACCCTGTGCTTTATCGTGTAAAATTTGCTTCACATCATCAAACAGGCGATAAATGGTGCATTTACCCTATGTATGATTTCACCCACTGTATCTCTGATGCCATTGAGCGAATTACTCACTCAATTTGTACATTAGAGTTCCAAGATAATCGCCGTTTGTATGATTGGATATTAGAAAATATCAGCATTCAACGTCCATTACCGCATCAGTATGAATTTTCACGTTTAAATTTAGAAGGCACATTAACCTCTAAGCGTAAATTGTTAAAATTAGTTACAGATGGGATTGTTGATGGTTGGAATGACCCTCGTATGCCAACCATTTCAGGCTTACGCCGCCGTGGTTACACCCCTGCTGCTCTGCGTGAATTTTGCCGCCGCATTGGTGTGACTAAGCAAGATAACGTGGTGGAATATTCAGCACTTGAGGCTTGTATCCGTGAAGATTTAAATGAAAATGCACCTCGGGCAATGGCTGTGATCAACCCTGTACGCGTGGTCATTGAAAACTTTGGCGAAAAAGAGATCTTAAAAGCCCCGAATCACCCTAACCGTCCAGAGTTAGGCGAGCGTGATTTACCCTTTACTCGAGAGATTTATATTGATGAAGCCGATTTTCGTGAAGAAGCAAATAAGCAATACAAACGTTTAGTATTGGGTAAAGAAGTGCGTTTACGTAATGCCTATGTGATTAAAGCGGAACGTGTGGAAAAAGATGCAAGCGGTCAAATTACTACCATTTTTTGCACATACGATTCTGAAACATTGGGTAAAAATCCTAGTGATGGACGTAAAGTAAAAGGTGTAATTCACTGGGTTTCCGCAGAAGATAATAAACCTGCCGAATTCCGTATTTATGACCGTTTATTTACCGTTGCAAATCCAAGTGCAGCAGAGGATCTTAATGAAGTGCTAAATCCACAATCTTTAGTAGTAAAATACGGTTTTGTTGAGCCAAGTTTAGCGAATGCGAAAGCGGAACAAGGCTATCAATTTGAACGTGAAGGCTATTTCTGTTTAGATAGTAAAGATGGCTCAAAAGATAATTTAGTCTTTAATTTAACGGTAAACTTAAAAGAAAGCGTAGCGTTTTAGATTAGTTCAAATGAAAAAGCCCTCAAATAATGAGGGCTAGTATAAAATGAGCAATTAGACGATACCTTGATCTAACATTGCATTTGCCACTTTTTTGAAGCCTGCGATGTTTGCACCGTTTACATAGTTAATAAATCCATCTGATTCTGTACCATTTTCTACACAGTTTTCATGAATAGATTTCATAATGTTGAATAAGCGTTCATCTACTTCTTCACGGCTCCACGATAAGCGAATTGCATTTTGACTCATTTCTAAGCCTGAAGTTGCTACACCACCCGCGTTAGCTGCTTTACCTGGAGCATAAAGGATTTTAGCACCAATAAAGACTTCAACACCACCTAATGTAGTTGGCATATTTGCACCTTCTGCCACGCATACACAACCGTTTTTCACCAATTCTTTAGCATCTTCTGTATCTAATTCATTTTGTGTTGCACAAGGTAATGCAATTTCACATTTTACTCCCCACGGTTTTTGACCTTCGAAGTATGTTAAGCCTTGTTCTTGAGCGTAAACAGATAGACGCTCACGACGTTCATTTTTAAGCTCTAATAATGCCGATAATTGAGCTTCTGTCATACCAGATTCTGGGAATAATACATAGCCGTTTGAATCTGATACGGTTAACACTTTACCGCCTTTTTGAATCACTTTTTCTGCCGCATACTGTGCTACGTTACCAGAGCCTGAAATAACCACTCGTTTTCCATCAATTTCTTGACCTCGAGTGGCTAACATTGATTCAGCAAAATAAACTGCACCGTAACCAGTTGCTTCTGGACGAATTAAGCTACCGCCCCAAGTTAATGATTTACCGGTTAAAACAGAAGTGAATTCGTTAGTTAATTTTTTGTATTGGCCGAACATATAGCCGATTTCACGACCACCTACACCAATATCACCTGCTGGTACGTCAGTATCCGCACCAATATGGCGGAATAATTCACTCATAAATGCTTGGCAGAAACGCATTACTTCAGCGTCAGATTTTCCTTTAGGATCAAAATCAGAACCACCTTTACCGCCGCCCATCGGTAATGTTGTTAAAGCATTTTTGAATACCTGTTCAAAAGCCAAGAATTTTAATACGCCTAAATCTACAGTTGGATGGAAGCGAATACCACCTTTATATGGACCAATCGCCGAGCTCATTTGTACACGATATCCACGATTTACTTGAACTTGACCTTTATCATCGACCCAAGTCACACGGAAGCTGATTACACGTTCTGGCTCAACAATACGCTCTAATAAACCTTGTTGAGTATATTTTGGATTTTTGGCTAGGAATGGCGCAAGGCTACCAAACACTTCTTCAACTGCTTGATGGAAAGGTGCTTGGTTAGGATCGCGTTGTTTAATTTTTTGGAAAAGGCAATTTAAATCACTCATTTGATACTCCCGAATTTTAATTTTGATGTTGTGTATAAGATGAGTGCAGTCTAACAAGCAAATGTCTATTTGAAAAGAGTGATTAGAAAAATTTATCATTAAAATAAGAAAAATTAAGTCTAAATGCTTATTTTTCATTCAAAAAGAAAGAAGCCCATCTTGTGATCTGCACCCCAAAAGTTGGACTAACTTTCCAACTGATTAAGTGTAATGGCCTAACCCACTGCAATAAACCAAAGACTATTTTTGATAAACTCTCTCAAAATGGAGAATAGAAAATGGTTAAACTTTTTACCCCCTGAGTATAAAAAGCAATGTGTTGAAATGGTGTTAGACGGCAAACATAGCGTCAGTCAAGTGTGCAAAATGATGCGAGTCAGCCAATCTGCCTTGAATCGTTGGAAGCAGCAATTTCTCGCCGAGCAGCAAGGCATTACCCCTAAAGCTCCGGCGATTTCTGCCGAGCAGCCGGAAATTCAGCGTTTACGGGCGGAGAATGAGCCGTTGCGTAGCGACAATGCCTTACTAAAAAAGGTGCTCGAGAAGTCTTGAAATCCTATGTGGTGGATTTACGGCGAGAAGGCATTTCCCCCGCACAACTGTCCCGTTGTTTTTCGTTGAATCGCTCCACCAGCCACCGTTGGGAAAAAATCGCCACCTAATCAAACGTTGATGAGCTTGCAGGAAACATTGTTATCTGTCTTTGAGGCAAGCGGTGAAACCTATGGCTCACGGCGTTTATCACAGGCGGTGACGGATTTAGGGGTAAAAATCGGGCGGTTTAAAGCTCGCCGTTTAATGCGGGAGCTTGAGATAAAAGCCAAGTGCCCGAAAGCTAAAGTTTGGCGAAAACAAGTGGTCGATTTTGCGGAAAATAGTGCAAATGGGCAGTGTGCAATGATGCCCGACACCATTTGGGCAGGCGACATTACCTACATTCCCACTGATGAGGGCTGGCTGTATTTGGCTATCGTCATTGATTTGTTTTCACGGTTAATTGTCGGCTGGTCGGTATCGGATACACCGGATAGCCGCTTATGCGTTCAAGCCTTGCGACTTGCCATCTACCGCCGCAAGCCCCCTGCGGACGTTATTTTCCACTCAGACCGCGGCTCCCAATACAGCAGCCAAGCCTTTCGGAACGTACTGACAGAAGCGAAAATGGTGCATAGCCAAAGTAGGGCGGGGAAATGTACGGACAATGCGGTAACAGAGCGTTTTTTCCGCAGTTTAAAGACGGAGAAACTCAACCGCTACCGATTTAAGACACGCGAGCAAGCATTGCTTTGTGTGGCGGAATACATTGAAGATTTTTACAATCCGAGACGACTGCATTCTGCATTAGGAAATCGCTCCCCAATGCAGTTTGAAATGGATTGTTTAAGGATTTAAATGTGGTTGTGTCTTTGGAATATTGCAGTAGGTTAGACCATTACAGTTAGAATAAAACATGAGAGTTTCCTTTTTTGTTTAGATTGAATTTGGACACTCATATTCTAAACGGGAAACTCTCAATTTTTAGAGTGAATTGTCAGATCAAGTCTGATCTTCTACATTTAAATAACAGTCTAACTTTTTGGGGTCAGATCATTGCTAAGATGGGCTTTTCAGTTTTAATCATCAAAAATTTTATTTCTACTTTGAATTTGCACCGACATCATCAATTTTTGAAACTAATCCGTTTTCATCAAAGTAAACAAATAAATTGTACTTTTCCGCAGCTTTATAACCTTCACGTTTAATAAAGACATAATCCCAACGATGGGTTTCAAAAATATTTCTTAACATTGGTGTGCCAAGTAAATATTCCACCTGTTCTGGTGTCATACCTACCTTAAGTTGTGCAATTTTATCTTGCTCTAAGTAATTGCCTTGCGGAACATCAATTCGATAGACCACTTTCTCAACCGTTGAACAGGCAGTTACACTCATTGCAACTAATAATGTTAATAAAAGAGATTTCATTTTCATAGATTGACCTTTTGATAATACAAAATTCATATAATTAAGATAATACCTAAACCAGCAAAAATTTTCCATTATTTATTACGTTCGAGCTGATCACGCAAGTTAGCTGGTAACCCTTTGATTGTTAAAGTATCATTTAGTTCATCCCAAATTAAACGCTCACCTAATAATTCTGTATTAAAACTGATCGTTATTCCTTTACCTGAACCTGAAAATTTAGTAAGCGTTTTTAATGCGTTACGAATTGGGGGAATACTTTCTTCCAATCCATATTCTTGATTCTGGGTAAATTCAGCAAAATCAATATCGTTTAAGGTTGGCATTGAATTTGAAAGATCATTGAGTGCAATCTCATCTCCATTATTGATTTTCTCTTTACAGTAATCAAAAACCTGCTTTTTCACTTCCCTGGTTTGAGGTGAAGACAATTCGCCTTGTTCACAATAATCACTTACAGCCTGCAGTAAAGTCTGATTTTGTAATTGAGGATTAAAACCTTCTTCTGCACCTAAGAAATCCATAAAGAAATCAGCAATTTTACGCCCTACTCTGCCCTTCACGAAAGTTAAATAACGGTTTGAGGTTGCATCAAGTTTCAGTTCAGTTAAATTAATTCGACAAGCTATATCATATTGTAAAATATCTAAATACTGCGTACGCTTGATCTCTAACTGCTCGTCAACCAACATTGAATGACGACTATCAATTAAAGCCATAAAAAGATATTCCGTGGCCAAAAAAGTGTAACGGCAAATAACAAAGGTACCACCATCAGCAAATGAATACTTCGCCAATTCTGCCGCTAACATTTTTACACAACTGTGACTAAAAGGAAGAAAATCGGTTTCTTTTTCTAACAAACGATTAAGCTGCTGAGCAAATACCGACTCTGGCTTAAAAATACCATAAGCTTTTGCCTTACTTTGATACGCTTGGTGTAATTGCAACATCATTTGATCGACTTCAGGCGAGATTTCTAATAAGTTTTCACGTAAAAATGTTTTTAATTCTGAATTCTCACTTTCTGTTTTGTGAATTTGATGTAGTACAATTTCTGAAACATTAATGCTCATTTCGTTATTCTCTTTATTCCAAATAATGGAAAAAGATATTATCATTAATCTATTCATTTTTCATTAATTAAGGAGAAGTAAAAATGCCAACCGTCATTCATACAGAAAACGCACCAGCAGCAATCGGACCTTACGTTCAAGCAGTTGATTTAGGTAGTCTTGTTTTAACATCAGGTCAAATACCAGTCAATCCTGAAACAGGTCAAATACCAACTGATATCATTCAACAAACCCGCCAATCACTCAATAATGTAAAAGCAATCATTGAGCAAGCAGGGCTAACCGTTGCGGATATTGTTAAAACCACTGTATTTGTTAAAGACTTAAATGATTTTGCTGTTGTAAATGCAGAATATGAAGCCTTTTTCCAAGAATATGAACATCCAAATTTTCCTGCTCGCTCTTGCGTAGAAGTGGCTCGATTACCAAAAGATGTCGGTATCGAAATCGAAGCTATTGCCGTACGTAGATAACAAGCGGTTATTTTTTAAGATTTTTTGCAAATGGATAGGATTATTCCAAACTGGTGCGTTCCCAAACATATTCACGCATTCACTACAGTTAGAACAGGCGGAGTCAGTAAACCGCCTTTTGATAGTTTTAACCTAGGCGAACACGTCAATGATGCACCAAAAGATGTAACTCAAAATCGTTTATTACTCGTAGAGAAATTTCAATTACCGTGCTCCCCGCTGTTTTTAACCCAAACGCATAGCACAAAAGTGATTGAAATTCCTTATTCAAGTGAAAATGTTGAGGCAGATGCAGTTTACACAAATCAGCCTAATCAAGTGTGTTTAGTGATGACAGCAGATTGCTTACCTGTACTATTCGCAAGTCAAAATGGAAAAGAGATCGCAGCAGCTCACGCAGGCTGGCGTGGGCTGTGTGATGGCGTGCTAGAAGCAACAATTGAAAAATTCCAGTCTCCAAGAAGTGAAATTTCTGCTTGGCTAGGCCCTGCAATTAGCGAAAAAGCTTTCCAAGTCGGTACAGAGATAATGGAGCAATTCTGTGCTTTTGATCCAAAAGCAAAAGAAGCATTTATTCAAGACGGCTCCACAAGCGGTAAGTTTTTAGGAAATCTTTACCAAATTGCAACTCAACGCCTCAATAAACTGGGCATTACCCATATTTCAGGAGGAGAATACTGCACTTACAGCCAGCCAGAGCTATTTTTTTCTTATCGACGAGATAAACAAACAGGCAGAATGGCTACTTTGATCTGGCGAGAAGAATAACTCTTCGCTAACTCGATTAATAATTAACCGAGTAATTTTCTACTACTAGACGACTACTCGGTTTTTCTCTATAATCTACGACCAATACATTCCCCCCATAGCTCAGTGGTTAGAGCAGGCGACTCATAATCGCTTGGTCGCTGGTTCAAGTCCGGCTGGGGGGACCAATTCAAATTTTCCACTCTTCTTTCGTAATCTTACACAAAACCCTTGATAACACTAGCATAAACTAGATTTTAATTTATTTTTTCATTCGTATTCTTTCGTGTTCATTCGTTTACATACCCTTTTTTAGGGGTATATTTGAGGGTATAACGTAAAAGGGTACGAAACCCATACCCTTAAACCCCTTATTATTTGGTAAAGCACTATGCGATTTTAGGTGCATTTTTATGGCTAGAGTTACCACCGAATTAAACAATACCCAAATCAAAAACGCAAAGGCTCTAAGCTATGGCGGTTTAGATATAAAAAGCCTATTACAGGTAAAGAGAGCGATTTAGGAATAAGGAGTTACCCCGAAAATCACTTTAGCCGAAGCAAGAGAGATTAGGGAAGAATATCGAGCATTATGGCGGAAAATATCGATCCGCTTGAACACCACCAAAGATTAGAGGCTGAAACGTTAGCAGAAATTGAGAACACCTTTTAAGTCTGTCTGATAATGACGCTACACCGCTTTCTTTTTTCTTTGTGCGTTTACAAGTGATTATTTCGCTATTTTATACTTTCTTTGCGAGATGCCATAAGATAATTTTGCACTATATATGATGAATACCGCTATTAATTGAAAAAGAAATAGGCTTTAAAAATTGCTTGGATAATAGAGAGATGCAGGATTTATTTGATCGATTAAAGACAAAAAAAGACCAAGTCTTTCAACTTGATCTTTTCCTAAATGAGTCATTAGCCTTTGTAGTTATAAACGTGAGCGACTAAGTCTAATACTTTGTTTGAATAACCAACTTCGTTATCGTACCAAGATACTAATTTAACAAATGTATCTGTTAATGCGATACCTGCTGCTGCATCAAATACGGAGGTTTCAGTTGCACCATTGAAGTCTGTTGAAACAACTGCATCTTCTGTGTAACCTAAAATACCTTTCATTTCCTGCTCTGAAGCACGTTTGATTTCAGCACAAATTTCAGCATAAGTTGCTGGTTTTTCTAAATTTACAGTTAAATCTACAACAGAAACGTTAGTTGTAGGAACACGGAAAGCCATACCAGTCAATTTACCATTTAATGCAGGTAATACTTTACCTACTGCTTTTGCTGCACCTGTTGATGAAGGAATGATATTTTGTGATGCACCACGACCACCACGCCAGTCTTTCACTGATGGACCATCTACTGTTTTTTGTGTCGCCGTAGTTGCGTGTACAGTAGTCATTAAACCTTCTTTAATTCCGAATTTATTATGGATTACTTTTGCTAATGGAGCTAGGCAGTTTGTAGTACAAGAAGCGTTAGAAACGATGTCTTGACCTGCATAAGCATCAAAGTTTACGCCGTTTACAAACATAGGAGTTGCATCTTTAGATGGACCAGTTAAAACAACTTTTTTTGCACCTGCTGTAATGTGCTTACGTGCAGTTTCATCATCTAAGAATAAGCCTGTTGCTTCAACGGCAATATCAACACCGATCTCGTTCCACTTTAAGTTAGCTGGATCACGCTCAGAAGTCACACGGATTGATTTACCGTTCACTACTAATTGACCATCTTTAACTTCAACAGTACCATCAAAACGACCATGAGTTGAGTCATATTTAAGCATATATGCCATATAATCAACATCGATTAAGTCATTAATACCTACAACTTCAATGTCATCACGTTGTTGTGCTGCTCTAAAAACGATACGACCGATACGACCAAAGCCGTTAATACCAATTTTAATTGCCATAGATTTTTCTACCTATATTAAAGTTAAACAAAATTCGTTCTTTATGTACTACTAAATAAAGATGGCAGGAATTATAACACATCTTTTCACTTTTCTGACAACTTAAAAGAACTCGCCCAATATAACAGATAAATTTTTTGTGATCTATGTCAATTTTTGAAATTTATAACGATTTATAATGAAAAAAAAGTTACAATATTTTGCAATGATTTTAGGGGAAATGATGATGAAAGAGATTAAAGATTTAACCGAGCAGCAAGTTGATATTTTAATAAACCAAGGTACAGAACTGCCTTTTACGGGCAAGTTTTTAAATGAAAACCGTGTTGGTGTTTATCGTTGTGCAAGGTGTCATCAAGAGCTCTTTCATTCTGATACTAAATTTGACGCTGGTTGTGGTTGGCCTAGTTTCTATCAAGCCGTTTCTGAAACTGCATTACGCTATTTAGATGATTACAGTTTAGGCAGACATAGAACAGAAATTCGTTGTGGCAACTGTAGTTCACATCTAGGACATGTTTTTAATGATGGTCCACCTCCAACAGGATTGCGTTTTTGCCTAAATTCTGCGGCATTAAATTTTAAATGGGCTGAGACTGGCGAAGAAATAGACGGCTAGCTTTAGTAAATACAAGCGGTCAATTTTGTAAAAAAATTGTCCAAATTTCATCAAAAATAAACCGCTTGTTTATGATTGAACATATAAAAAATGAAAAAAAGCTTACTATTGTTTATTCCTATTTTATTAGGGAGTGCTTTATTTTTGAACTATAATCTAACCATCTACACTCCACCTGAGGTTATTTTTCAACATTCCCAGAAAAGTATCTTTAAAGAAATAGAATTTTCTTCTTATTGGCAATGCTATCAAAATCCTGCTGCTCCTACTACGCTAAATAAACGTTTTCGGTTACTTAATTGGAATATTCATAAAGGGGAAGATTCTGGCTGGCAGAAAGATCTAAAAGCATTCGCAGAGACAGCAGATTTTATCTTGCTACAAGAAGCAATTTCTGGGCAGCAAATTCCAGAACGACTTTCACATTTTGATAGTTTTTTACATATTTTTGCTTTTCAGTATCAGCAGCAAAAATCAGGTATTCTCAATTTAAGCCAATTAGATACTGAGCGTTATTGCTTAAATAGTGCGAAAGAGCCTTTAATTAGGCTACCTAAACTAATGTCTGCGATGTATTTTCCATTTGAGAATGGAAAATCACTACTTGTTATAAATGTACACCTTATTAATTTTGATTGGACAAACCATAGTTATCAGACACAATTAGATAGTTTAAAAGAGCTTATCCAACAACATCAAGGTGCTGTCATTTTAGCGGGCGATTTTAATACTTGGAATGAAAAACGCAAAACAAAGTTGTTTCAATTAACTAATGAATTAAATCTTACCGAAGTGGAAATTACGCCCGATCATCGAATCACGGTGTTCGGCTACCCACTAGATTATATTTTTACTCGAGATATTATTGTGCATTCTACAAAAAGCTATATGGTGAAAAGCTCAGATCATAATCCACTTGAGTTGGACTTTTCACTAAAATAGCATCGCTACCATATTAATAGGGATACCTTATGCCTTTTTCTTTTACTTGGAGTGGCGTCTTACTCCTGATTAATTTTATTATTGTACTCATATTTGCGATCAGAGTTTTATATACTCAACGCAATATTGGTACAGCGATTGCCTGGCTAATTATTTTATTTGTTTTCCCTGTTGGGGGGATTCTCATCTATTTACTGGTTGGAGAAGTTCGTGTAAGCAAAAAACGTCTTGCCCGAACAAAAAAAATGATCAGATTCTATGATGAATTTGCTGAAGAATATATGCCGAGTAAGCATTTCAATCCTGATAATGAGATCCCGCCTACTTTTCGTGGAATAGAAAGAATGGCAAAACAAGCCACTCGCTTGGGAGCCAGTTCAAATAATAGTATGCAACTGCTAAGTAAAACAGATGATATTCTTCAGTCTATGATTAAAGATATTGAGCAAGCTAAATCGAGTTTTCTACTTGCATTTTATATCATTGAGCCAGAAGGCAAAATCAATAAGCTATTAGAGGCAATAAAAGTGGCTGCAGAACGTGGCATTCACTGCATTATTTTAGCTGATGATGTTGGAAGTGCCCCTTTTCTTAAAAGTGAATGGAGAATAAAACTAGAACAAGTTGGTGTATTTATTCAAACTTCTTTGCCTGTTGGTATTATGCAAACCTTTTACGGGCGTAATGATTTACGTAACCACCGCAAAATTTTAGTGGTTGACTACCAAATTGGTTATACAGGCAGTTTTAATCTAATCGATCCTGTCTTATTTAAAAAAGATACTGGGATCGGTGAATGGGTTGATGTGATGATGCGTTGTGAAGGCCCTATTGTACTTGAAATGGCAGCGGTACTCTATGCTGATATTGCTGTTGAAGATGGTGTAAATTTACAGAAAGTCAAAGATTACCTTAACCAGCAAGTAACGCAAGATAGCGGTTTAACACCACCTGATGATGGTAATGTAATTGCTCAAGTGATTCCTTCTGCACCAGAGCAAGAAGAAAACATTATTTACGAAACCATTTTGTGTGCTATTCACCTTGCCAAGAAGAGTATTGTGATTACCACCCCTTATTTTGTGCCGAATGAACCCTTACTTCTAGCTCTCACTACTGCTGCTCGCAGAGGGGTTGATGTAACCCTCATTTTACCGAAAAAAAATGATTCCACGATGGTTCATTATGCTTCGAGAGCTTATTTCCCATTATTACTTAAACATAATGTTAAAATTGCGAGATTCGATCAAGGAATGCTCCATACCAAAACACTAGTAATTGATGGTGAATTTAGCCTCTTTGGCACAGTAAATATGGATATGCGAAGTTTCTTCTTAAATTTAGAAATCAGTCTTGCTATTTATGATAAAGAAATGACCAAAAAGATTGCTCAGCTTCAACAAAAATACTTGGAACAAAGTGAATTTATTACACCGAAAGGATGGCGTTATCGCATTAAATTGTGGGGATTAGTCGAAAATATTGTACGATTAATGAGCCCACTGCTCTAAAATCAACACATTTTGTCTTAGTTATTTTTTAAGGTTTATATTAGGGCGAAAAAACTCTCGCCCTACAATCAATTAAGTTAAATATTTTTCGCAATAATATCCCCCATTTCTGAGGTTGAAAGCGGCTTGCTACCATCGGCTAAATCAGCGGTACGGTAACCATCTACTAATGCCTTTTGAATTGCGGCTTCAATTGCATCTGCAGCTTCTCTTAAGTTGAAACTATAACGTAGCATCATCGCTGCTGATAAAATCTGTGCAATCGGGTTAGCAATATTTTTACCTGCAATATCAGGCGCTGACCCACCTGCAGGTTCATACAAGCCAAATCCTTGTTCATTTAGGCTTGCAGAAGGCAACATCCCCATTGAACCAGTAATCATTGCTGCTTCGTCTGAAATAATATCGCCGAAAATATTTGAGCATAATAAAATATCAAAAGATTCAGGGGCTTTAATCAGCTGCATTGTGGCATTATCAATGTACATATGTTCTAAAGTGACTTCCGGGTATTCTTTCGCGATGTCCGTTACCGTTTCACGCCACAAAATTGAGCTTTGCAACACATTCGCTTTATCTACAGAAGTAACGTGTTTTTTACGCTTCATTGCTGATTCAAACGCCACGCGTGCAATCCGTTCAATTTCATATTTATAATAGACTTCGGTATCAAAGGCACGAGTTTGTGAACCTTCGCCATCTCTGCCTTTTGGCTGACCAAAGTAAATACCGCCTGTTAATTCACGCACAACCATCATATCAAATCCTTTAGAAGCGATATCCGCACGCAGAGGGCAGAATTTTTCTAAGCCACTATAAAGTGCGGCTGGACGTAGGTTACAAAACAATGAGAAATGCTTACGCAATGGTAATAATGAGCCACGCTCAGGTTGTTCATCTGGCGGTAAGTGTGTCCATTTGGGTCCGCCTACTGAGCCAAATAAAATGGCATCAGCTTCCTCACAGCCTTTTAACGTGTTTTCAGGTAAAGCTTTACCTTGAGCATCTATCGCTGCACCGCCAATGTTGTATTCGTTAAAATTTAATTTAAAACCAAATTTTTGTTGTGTTGCTTCAAGTACTTTAATGGCTTGAGCCATTACTTCTGGCCCGATACCATCACCAGCTAATACTGCAATGTTGTAAGTTTGCATATAAATCCTCTTAAATTATAAATAAATCACGCTACATTCTGCCTGAAAATAACCTTTTTTAAAATGAAATTTTAGGGAAATAGCGTAGAATGAACGCATATTTGGAGATTTTTTATGAAATTAACCGATTGTAAAATTATAGCACTACTCTGTTTAATATTTCATCTAAGTGCCTGTGGCACGATGATTAGCTTAGCTGAAAAAAATTACCGTGTGTATGCAGGTGTAACCAACGATTTCCAAGCTATGCAAGAAGGAGGTGTTTTAGCTGTACTCGCTGTGATTGATTTACCACTGAGCTTTGTATTAGATACACTGCTACTACCTGTAACATTAAGTCAATAACATAACAAGCGGTCTTATATTAGATAATTTTTACCAATAGCCTCTTACTAAAGTTTTTCACCCAACTCAGCGACTATAAATGGCGTGTTTTCTCGTTTATTTTTCAGTAAATTTTGTTCTCTAAAATTAATTGGAAAATGGCACGCAAATTCATGTTGTTTCACTTTCACTAAAGGCGGTTTATTTATACATTTTTTCTGAGCAAAAGGACAACGAGGCCCTAAACGACAACCAATTGGTATTTCTTTCAACATTGGGACAGAACCACGTAAGGTATTTAAACTACTTTTAAATGCAAGTGGTTGAGAGAAATCAGGCGAACTATTCAGTAATACTCTGGTGTAAGGGTGATAGGAGGATGATAAAATACTTTCTTTATCCGCAATTTCAACCGTTTGCCCACAATAAAGTACATTGTAAGAATCTACCCAGTTTTTAATACTTTTCATATCATTGCTTACCAATAAAATAGAGGTTCCTAAGTTTTTATTCATACTGGAAAGCAAGCGGTAAATTTGTAGCTGTGTGGTTGATTCCATCACATTAGTGGGCTCATCTGCAACCAATAAGCGAGGCTGGTTCGCCACAGCCATTGCAATCATTACTTTTTGGGCCTCCCCTTCGGTAATATCGCTTGGATAACTATTCATAATATCATTATGGTCACGCACACCAACACGGTGCAGCAACTCTATCACTTTTTTCTTTTTCCAACCAAATCGCCACCATTTACCTTTCGAGTTAATCGCCTGCATAAGCTGTTTACCCACTCGTTGGCTGGGATCAAGGCTGGTCAATGGATCTTGAAATACCATTGAGATGTGATCGCCAACTAATTTTCGACGCTCTGTTGGCGAGAGTTTAAGTAATTCAATATCGTCAAATCGAAAACGGTCCGCCGTCACAATCCATTCATCTTTAACAATACCGCAGATCACTTTAGCAATCAGACTTTTTCCAGAGCCTGACTCTCCCACCAAACCGCAAATTTCTCCTGCATCGACGGTAAGATTAATATTATCTACCATTTTGACTCGCCCTTTTGGCGTGTTAATTTCAATACTTAAATGGCGAATATCCAGTAGTGCCATAAGTACTCCTTAATATGTAAATTTTCGTGAGAAAATGACCGCTTGTTATGTTATGCGCCACATTTATATGTTGCGGTATTGTTCAAAAATATCGGTTAATCGGGAGCCCAGTATTGTGATGCTAAAAATGCTAAAAATAATAGCCAAGCCAGGTAAAATAACCGTCCAAGGGGCAACATAGATAAGATCCATCGATTCTCTAATCATTATGCCCCATTCTGGCATTGGGCTTTGCGTACCAAGCATAATAAAGCCTAATGCACTAATATCTAGCACAGCAATCACAAAAATATGGGAAAGTGCTTTCATTGCCACCCCCGTTAAATTTGGAATAATGACTTCCTTAATTAAGTACCAACGGGTTGCACCATCTAATCTAAGCGTTACAATGTACTCTTTTTTCAGTTGCTGTTCGGTTGCATGATAAATTTTATGGATAAAATGAGGCAACATAGCTAAGAAAATAGCGAGCATTGCATTCATTAAACTTGCATCCATTAAGGTTGCAATAATAATCGCAATCAGCAAAATGGGCATAAATAAAAAGGTATCAAATAAATGGCTAATAAACCAAACGGACTTACCTTTTTTCAAGCCTGCTAATATACCGATTCCTCCTCCAATTACGGCAATTAGCACCGTAATCATTAACGCTGAGCCAACGGTGTAATAAAAACCATACATAATACGGCTTAAAATATCTCTTCCTAAATCATCTGTGCCCAGAAAATGGCTGATTTGTCCGTTATCGTCCCAAGATGGTGGCATTAATTCTAAACCAACAAACTGCTGATTGTAATTATAAGGAGCAAGTAAACTGCCAAAAAAAACGAGCGTGAGTAATAACCCAAAAAGATAAAAGCTGCCAAGTGCCACTTTATCTTGATGAAAATATCGCCAGAACTTTTTAAACGATTCCGTTTCTCTAAATTGCTCGGGTTCTTTAATAAGAGCCATACCAATCCTTTTTATCTGAAGGGTCTAATATCACTCGAATAAGGCCTGTCATCATATCTACCAATAAAACAAACACACCAATAGCCACAACACCAGATGAAATAGCATTGTAATCTTGAATAGCCAATGCATTGATTAGCCAGCGTCCAATCCCCCCCCAACTGAAAATATTCTCAATTAACATTCCGAAGGCAAAAATCAGAATAAACGTACGGGCAATCATCGGCACTAAGGAAGGTAAAGTATTACGGAGAATATGCGTTGTCCAGATTTTAAATGGTGTCCAGCCTCGTGTTTTCGCAATTTTGATATAATTTTGCTTCATAACATAAGCTGCTCTCGCTTGAGTAACATACATAATTTCAAGGATTGCTGGAATTGCCAGCACTAACGTTGGCATAGCTAAATGATGTAATGCATTTTGTAGCATTTTTAATTTATAAGGGCTATCCGACAGCCAAATATCTAATAATAAAAAGCCTGTTACACTTTGCTTAGAATAAATAGGATGGATTTCACCCATTGTAGAAATTGCCCATTGATTCAGCGAGGCATAATACATCAAGACTAAAGCAAGCCAAAATACCGGTACGGCTAAACTTAAAGAGCCTAAAATACTCATCATTTTACCTATCATATTTTTCTGCTGAGTAGCGGCAAAAAAGCCAAGTGGAATCCCAACAATAAGCGAAAGTATTAACGCTGATAGACAAAGTGTAATAGTGGCAGGAAATACTTGTAAAATTTGCTCGCTCAATGGCTGTCCATTATTAAAACTAATGCCAAAATCGCCACGCAGTAACAATTTTAGATAATTAAAATAAGCATCGAACCAGTTCAGATCTGTTAGGTGATTTAGCGGATCTCGAAGCAAAATATGAAAGCTGATAATGGATAAAAAAATCAGTGTAATCAATGTAAGAAATATTTTTCGGATAAAGGCTATTAACATATTAATTCCCTTTTCTATTCTCCGAACTTAAACGCAGTTCAGATAATTTAACCTGCCCCAAAGGCGAAATTTCCGCCTGTTGAATACCATTTTTTATCACTAATACACGATTTGCATTAACTAATGGCAAAATTGGCAACTGTTCTTCTAATAAATTTTGTGCAAATTCATACAATAAGTTAGATGATGCTGAATCATTACTTAAGCGAGCAGTCTCTAGCCAGAAATTAAAGTCTTCATTACACCAATTCGATAAATTAGTTACCGTCTCTGCTGTTTTACAACTTAATAATGCTTCTAGAAAATGATTCGGATCTAGATTATTTGCCAGCCAGCCGCCTAAAATTAAATCATAATCGGCTGTTTTATTTTCAAGCTGTTGCACTAAATACGCACGGCTGACTTTGCGAATATCTACCGCTAAATGTTTAGCGGCTAAATCTGATCGAATCATCTCTGCCATTTTAATTGGGTGTGGATTATACACTCGTTTTTCATCAATGACCCACAAGATCAAGCGGTCTATATTTGCAAAATTTTTACCTTTTTTGACCGCTTGTTCACTGTGCTTTAAAGCATCATAAGAATAGCTCTCTTTATTCTTTTCTGCCCATAAAGCGGTGGGCAATACATTATCAGCCACTTCACCCATATTATAAAATAATTTCTCAGCAATTCGTTGTCGATTGATACTAGCGGCAATCTGTTGGCGTAGTGCAAGATTTTTCCCAATTTCTTTTTGCATATTAAAGGCTAAATAAACTAAATTTGCCCCTTTATTCTCAATCAGCTGCTGGTCAGTTAAAACCACGCGTTGGCTTGGCTCTGGAAAAGCCACCACATCACACTCATTATTTAAAAATTTAGCCATTCTTCCCGTCGCTTCGGTGGAAAAATCAACAATCATATTTTCAATATAGGCTTTCTTGCCCCAATAATTAGGATTCGGTTTTAATCTAACATAGTTATTATTTTCGTAACTGTCGAGTTGATAAACACCTGTTCCAACAGGCAAAAGATCGAGCTGAACCAAATTTTCATCTGCATTAAGCTGTAGTGCATATTCTTTAGACAAAATGACCGCATATTGGCTGGCTAAATGAGCTAATAACGAAGAATCTGGCTTAGTTAATGCTATCTGCACAATATGATTTGAAGGCGAGCTGATATGAGCAATTTTATTCACTAAATCCACACTCTCAAAATAAGGAAAATAAATTTGACTTGTTGCTTTTTGGTAAACATAGCTTTGGCGTTGATGATTCAATGCACGCTCTGTCACAATCTCCACTTCAGGTAGATCCCCTTCTTTCCCAATCATTCTATTAAGCGAGAAAACAACGTCTTCTGCATTTAACGTACGCGTAGGAGTAAACCATTTAGTCGTATGAAAAGCCACATTTTTTCTTAAATGCAAAGTGATGATTAATCCATCATCACTAATTGAATAACTCTCGGCTAATGCTGCCTCAAGGCGATTTTTCTTTGAATTAAATTCAAATAATTTATCGTAGATCTGTTCGGTCACCACGTTCATATTTGAGCTTACATCTGATTTTTGTGGGTTAAATGACAGCCCCGACGAAGTCGTGCAATAAACCAAACTATTTGCCTGCAATTCTTTAGGAATGCTCGGTGCAGCATAAGCATTTGAATTTAGACAGAGACTTGCAAAAATCATTGAAAAAATGACCGCTAGTTTATTCATCTTTAACATTTCCGTTTTTGGTTAAGCCATACTGACGCAATTTATTAGCGACCGCTGTATGTGAAAGCCCTAGGCGTTTCGCTAATTTTCGTGTGCTTGGGTACGCTAAATAGAATTTTTGCAGCAAATGTGCCTCATATTGTCCCATCATTTCTTCAAGGGTTGCATTTTCAAGAGAGACTTCATTTTCTTCTACCTTATCATCAGGCAAATTTAAATCTTTTACCGCTAATTGATAACCCTGTGCAAGTGTACAAGCTCGGTAAATAGCATTATAAAATTCACGCAAATTACCCGGCCAGTGATAACACTGTAACGCTTGCAAGAAAGCATTATCATATTCTAATTTACTCACGCCAAGCCGTTTGCTCTCTTGAGTAATAAAATAATCGGCTAATAAAGGAATATCTTCTTTACGCTCACGCAGCGGTGGTAAATTTAGTGTTAAGACGTTTAATCTATGATAGAGATCTTCCCTAACTTTACCAGCTAAAACAAGCTGAGATAACGGCTTTTGCGAGGTACAAATCACTCTCACATCAACATTGACTTCCTGATCTTCTCCTACTCGTCTAAACGAACCATCATTTAAAAAACGGAGTAATTTTGCCTGCATTTCAAGGGATAATTCCGAAATAGAATCAAGCAGCACTGTACCGCCGTGAGCATATTCAAAAAAACCAATTGAATCAGAATCACCACCACGATGCCCAAACATCTCCGTTTCTGCTTCTTCTTCGGGCAGCCCTGCACAATTTACCGCAATAAATTTTTGCGTTCTACGCGTGCTAAAATGATGACAAGCTTTCGCAAATAGATCTTTTCCTGTACCCGTTTCACCTTGAATAAGTAATGGTGCATTAAGATTGGCAAATTTCTGAGCTTGAGAAATCACTTCTTTAATTTTTATTGATTTCCCAATAATCTTCTCAAAGCATTCTAGCTGGGCTGTCATATATTTTCCTATCGTAGCAAGTTTGATAAGCAAATCATACCGCTATTTTTTAATTTTGGAAACTTTTGTTTACAATTTTCTTTACAATAAGAATGCGATTATTTGATCTAAGCTAATTTACAAGATTGATTTGATCTTCTAAACTTATCGCACTTTTAACCGATCAAGCGGTCAAAAAAGAGAATTTTTTTGCAAAAGGAGCAAATGATGTATTTAGAACAAATTAAAGCAGAGCTTCAAGAAGCAGCCGATGTGTTAGACAAATTTATGCTTGATGAAAACAACATTAAGCTCATTGAAGAAGCAGCTTTACTGATTGCTAATAGTTTTAAACAAGGCGGAAAAGTAATTTCTTGCGGTAACGGGGGCTCTCACTGTGATGCTATGCACTTTGCCGAAGAATTAACAGGTCGTTATCGTGAAAATCGCCCTGGCTATCCTGCAATTGCGATTTCTGATGTAAGCCATTTAAGCTGTGTCAGTAACGACTTTGGTTATGAGTTTGTGTTCTCTCGCTATTTGGAAGCCGTTGGGCAAACAGGCGATGTGTTATTTGGGTTATCAACTTCAGGCAACTCTAAAAATGTATTAAATGCAATTAAAGTAGCCAAAGAGAAAGGAATCAAGGTTATTGCGATGACAGGCAAAGATGGCGGTCAAATGGAGGGGCTCGCCGACGTGGAAATTCGCGTACCTCATTTCCGTTATGCCGATCGCATTCAAGAAATCCATATTAAAGTCATTCATATTTTAATGATGCTCATTGAATTTGAAATGGCAAAAGCTGAATAAACAAAGCAAAAGGCGTTTTTAAACGCCTTTTATCAAACCTCATCAATCACAAATTCAAACCAATCAATTACCTCTTTTTCGTGAATGCCATTAGCAATTAATATACCTGCATTTTTTACCGAATTAGGATCTTTTGAGATCAGCGGATGCCAATCATACAAAGGCTTCCCTTCATATAATAAGCGATAGGCACAAGTTTTCGGCAACCAGCCAAAATCAGGTAAATTCTTTTTGGTCAACTTGGTACAATCAGACTCAATGATGAAACGATTTGAGTAATTCGTGCAGCGTCCTGTATTTACATCTAATAAATTACAGGCTACCGATGTGTAATAAAGTTGCTCTCGTTTACCCCGACCTTGAATATATTTACGATAGCAACATTTACCACACCCATCGCACAGTGCTTCCCACTCTGCCTCATTCATCTCCAGTAGTGATTTTTCTTGCCAGAAATAAGGTGTTAATGTTTGTTGATGAGATGACATACTAGCGAAGCACAACCGCAGTACCTGTTGCTACCACGATGAACATACCTTTATCACCGCCCATAGATTGGTATTCCATTGAAACACCAACCACGGCATTCGCCCCTACTTTCTTTGCTTCTTTTTCTAACTCGGCTAATGCCTGCTGACGCGAACTATTCAATTTGCTTTCATAAGCACCTGCACGTCCACCAATAATATCGGTAATACCGGCTAAAAAATCACGAATAAAATTCGCACCAGATACTACCTCACCAAATACTAAGCCTTTATATTCAATGATTTGCTTACCTTCAATAGTTGGCGTTGTTGTAATGATCATTATTTATTTCCTCTTAATTGCTGTTGTAAATGCGCTAAAGCAATAGCACGATGTGAAATTGCTTTTTTCTCTTGAGTTTCTAATTCCGCAAAGCTCCGATTTTTAGGCGGAAAGAAAAAGAGTGAATCATAACCAAACCCATTCTTACCTCTTTCCTCTGTTAAAATTTCTCCAACACATTCACCCAATGCAATGTAAGGCGTTGGATCAGTTTCATGTTTTAAAAATACAATACAGCTCACAAATTTCGCTAAGCGATTGTCCTTATCCGACATCACTGTTAATAATTTTTTACGATTATCCGCATCAGTTGCTTGCTCGCCAGCATAGCGAGAAGAATATAAACCAGGCTCACCATCTAATGCTTCCACTGATAAACCTGAATCATCTGCAATTGCTGGAAGCCCTGTGATTTTAGAGGCAAATCTGGCTTTAATTAACGCATTTTCGACAAAAGTTAATCCCGTTTCTTCAGGCGTTTCAATACCAAATTCACTTTGTGCGATCACCTCAAAACCAAATTCAGCTAACACGTCCGCCATCTCTTTGACTTTACCTAAATTGCTAGTAGCAAGTACAACTTTTATTTTTTCCATTTTATTCTCTTGATGTGATATTTGTAGCCTCAAGCTGATACATCTATACAATCCCTTTTTGGTAAGACATCATCAGTAAAGTTCGCCATTTATCATTACCCTGCTCATCTTTCCCCATATTGGCAATATTTGGAAAGCATCCCCACTGTTCAAAACCATATTTTTTCATTAGATTTTGGCTAACTGTATTCAGTTCAAACACATACGCCATTAAAGTATGAATATTATGATTTAGCATTTCTGCCTGCATAAACTCAATAATTTTTGAGCCATAACCTTTACCTTTTGATTTTTCATCTAAATAGATACTGATTTCGGAAGTATGCACAAAAGCAGACCTCTCGTAAAATGGAGAAAAACTAAACCAGCCAGCCACACCTGTTTCATCTTCTACAACCCAAATCGGGTATTGCTTGCTTTGAAGATGAAAATCAAACCATTTTCGGCGATTTTCCGTAGTCGCAAACACTAAATCTGCAGTAATTTGCCAGGTTGGAATCGCCTGATTGTAGATATCTAAGATAATTTCAAAATCCGCTTCTATTGCTTTTCGGATCTGCATTTTATTTCCTTTTTAGCTCTTATTTGTAAATTTTTAGTAAAAAATCACCGCTTGCTTATCATATTCGGTAGTAAGATTTGCACTTTCACACCTCCATCTTCTAGATTTTGAATGGAAAACTCGGCCTTCAATTCAGCAGCTCGTTCCTGCATAATAGTTAATCCATAATGACCTTCAATCTGCGTCTTTTCAGGTAAGCTTTTACCATTATTTTGAATAATCAGACAAGGCTCACCATCATCATTCGATTCAGCAATGACACTAATTTCAGTAGCATCAGCGTGTTTAATCGCATTAATTACCGCTTCCCGCACAATTTGCAATACGTGAACTTGCTGCTGGGCATTAAACATATGCGATGGTAATTTACAGCTTAAGCGAATTTGGGCAGACGTTTTCGGTCTTAAGCTTTCGACAATTTTTTCTAACGCTTGTTGTAAATTTGCCTCTTGAATAGTCAATCTAAAGGTTGAAAGCAGTTCTCTAAGCTGGCTATAAGCATCATTTAATGCACTTTCAAATTTTACTAATATTTCATTACGTTTTTCATCGGTTTTTGCTAATTTAAGTAAGCTTACTTGAATTTTAAAAAAAGTCAGCGATTGGGCTAAGGAATCATGTAATTCACGGGCAATAATCGCCCGCTCCTCCATTAGTACTAGTTGCTGCTGTTGTTTTTGCATTTGTACGACATAAAGGCTATTTCCAATCATCTCTGAAACGTTTTGGATCAATCGCTCATCGGGGCAAGCAAGTGATGGCTGCCAGCGTAAAATGCCAATTTTTTCATTTTTAATCGCAATTTCACATACCTGCCACTCAACCTTCTGACTGCCGCCAATCTTCACATTCCAATCATCTGCTCCATACACTTGTAACTCAATGCCTAGTAGATGTTCATTATCAAACACTGTTTTCACCACTTGATCTAGCACCGCTTTACTAATCGGCTTTGTTGTTAATAACTGGGAGCATTGATACAGTACCAATAGCGAACGATTTACAGCAAGTAAACGGCGAGTTTTGTCCTGCACCTTATCTTCTAGTGAAGTGTATAGTTTTAACAATTCACTCGACATTGCAGTAAAAGTGGAAGAAAGTATGCCTAATTCGTTAAGCTCATTGACTGCCAATTTTATGTGGTCAAAATCCTTATTTTGAATTTGCCAACTCGCTTTTACTAATTGTTTAAGCGGTGTGATGATACTTTTACGAGTGTACCACACGCCAATATAAGCAAGGGCGATAATCAGTAGCATTGCTATTGCAATCACGCCTGTAGCAATTTTTAATTTAAGTTCCGCAAACTCTTGTAAACGGAGTACAAAATCATCAACTTGTTTAACGTATTCATCAATATGAACCGCGTAGCTCACTCGATCATTTTGATTTACATAAGATTGCATTGCATACCACTCTTTTAATAATTGCTGATAACTTTGGATTACGTTATCAGGCAATAAAAAGCTCTGTTTCAGCGAGCTCAATTCAGTAGAATGCAAAGTACGATGGTACTCTAATA